>JBFHKR010000005.1:0-49107 GCA_041595255.1 Chlorobiota bacterium | reverse complement strand
GGTAATAGTGTTATTACAGGAGATGGCACAGTCGCAAGCCCACTAAATATTGACTCAGCAAACGCTACTCGTTCTGGTTATTTGACGTCATACGATTGGGATAGATTTAACACTATGGCCTCTTCCACTGTTACTGTTAACTCACCTCTTTCTGGTAACGGAACTTCGGGTAATCCTATAATTATATCAAAAGCTAGTAGTTCAGCTAATGGATATTTAGACTCTACTGACTGGAAATCATTCAACGGTAAAATATCTACGGTCGCTGTTAATGGCCCTATCACAGGTAATGGAACTAACCTTCCATTAACTATAGGCCGAGCTGATGGTAGTACAAACGGATTTCTACACTCATCTGATTGGACGTCATTCAATAACAAACTATCAACTGTAGTAGTAGCTAAAAATATCCCATTGTCAGGAAGTGGTACTAGCAGTGATTCATTGACTATAGCTAAGGCGAGTACTACCACAGATGGATATTTAACTGCATCTAATTGGAATACTTTCAATAGTAAACTATCTTCAGTTACTGTAGCTAGTGGTACTCCCCTAAGTGGTACAGGTGTGAGCGGTGACCCTATTACAATTTCTCAAGCTAATAGTACTACAGCAGGTTATCTTTCAGCTGCGGATTGGAACAAATTCAATAATAATACATCTATAGATTCTGTAAAAGTAGCTACTCCATTAACGGGGAATGGTATTACTAATAACATCACTATGCCTAAAGCAGATGGAAGTACAAACGGTTACCTAAGCTCTGGCAATTGGACTACTTTTAACAATAAATTATCAAGCGTAACTGTTGAAACTGGAAGCCCAATAAAAGGAAATGGCACATTGGGAACCCCTCTTAGGATGGACTCTGTAGGATTTTTCAATCCAGGCTATATGACTGCTAGTAATTACATATTATTATATGGTAAATTGAGCACAGTTTCAATTTCTTCTGGGACACCTATTACTGGGACTGGGACTAGCACTACACCATTAACGTTAGCTAAGGCAAGTTCAAGTACTAGCGGTTATTTAGATTCTACTGATTGGAAAACATTCAACAACAAATTATCTGCTATGAATGTAGAAACAGAGTTACCTGTAAAAGGAAATGGTACCTCAAGTAATAGAGTTAGAATGGACTCCGCTACTTCAACTAATGCAGGTTATCTTACTGCAAATGATTGGACTAGATTTAACAATAATGCTTCATCTACTATTTACACTACACTTCCTGTACGAGGTAATGGTACGACTGGTGATAGAATAAGAATGGATTCAGCAAGTGCTACTACTAGTGGGTACCTTTCATCAGGCGATTGGAACAATTTCAATAATAAGTTAAGTCAATTTTTAATATCTGGTGTATTCTTAGGAAATGGGATTACTCAACAGTTAGATATACAATATGCTTCACCTTCTCAAAAAGGAATAGTAAGTACAAGTAGCCAAACTATAGGTGGGGAAAAAACATTTGTGGATGGTATTAGCATTCAATCAAGAAATCAACTTAGATTAAATGACTCTGATAACTCTAATTACATAGCACTTAGATCAGTCACTGCTCTTAGTGGGAACTACACTCTTACATTACCAGATGGCTATGGTACGAATGGGCAATTCCTTACTACTGATGGGAGTGGAAATATGTCGTGGACTACTTCGACTGCTGGGACTGGATATATAACTTATGGAACTGATAGTACACAATCAACGGCGTTAATATCTGAATATATTTTTGATGTTTCGAATGAGACTGTTGCTTCTGGCGGAGCATTAGGAGCGAAAATTACTGCTAAGGGAGGAACTAGTACTGGCTCTGCTACTGGACTTACAGTACAAGCAACTGTAAACGGAGGTTCGAGTGATGCTATTTCTATAAAAGCTGTTGCGACTAATAGTGGCACAGGAAAAGAAGTAGCTCTGGATGCAGAAGGCATTATAACTACTGACAATTCATACGCTATCAATGATACTACTATGCTTCATAACAAGAACCAAAGTGTGTTCTTAGGTAATGAGGCTGGAAGCAATATTTCAAGTGGTACTAGTAACGTAGTAGTAGGCTACCAATCTATGAAATCATCTACTACTGCAAGCAATAACGTAGTAGTGGGCAATAAATCTGCCACAAGTATGAATGGTAAATCAAATGTTCTGATCGGTAATAACATATCAATAGGCTCTAACGCCGCTGACAGCAATAATGTTGCTATCGGTACTGGTGCAAAAATCAACAATTCGAATGCAAAGTATTCAACTGCTATAGGTGCACTAGCACAAGTTAATGCTAATCATACAGTAGTCCTTGGCGCTATAGACGGAGTGAATGGTGCAGACAGCTCAGCTAACGTAGGTATTGGTACTCAAACACCAGATGCTAGATTGCAGTTAGTGTCAACGGATGCAAGTACTCATGCACTAAAAATTGGTGGGTCAGGTGCAAGTGAATATGGTACTATGAACTTTGCTTCTATTTGGAAGGGAGATGATACGAATCCACCTGCTGGATATTCAGTATACTACTTCAATGGTTTACCATCTGGAAATGTTACTTTACCCGCAGGTAAAGATGGTCAAATTTGTTTTATCGTAAACAAATCAAACAATGCTATAAATGTCAATTATGATTCACAAGTGAATAATCTTGTTCATGGGAAGTTAAGAATGCTATTTTATATTGACAACGAATGGAAACTAATAAATAGATAATTATCACTCTCCCTTATCATTATTTAATGTTAAGGGAGTATTTTTTATAACTGTAGATAGCTTTTCTCCGCCCTTTATTCCGAAATCGAGTGTACGAATAGGGAATGGGATAGTGATATCATTTGCTTTGAAAGCTTTGTTGATAGCTATTATTGCTCTGTGCTGTGCTTCTAGATACTCGCTATGTTTTATCTTATATTCTGTCCAAAACATAACAACGAAGTTAATAGAACTATCACCGTAATCAGTAAAATAGAATTGGACTCCTTCATCTTTTATAATATCATCTAATGAGCTGATTGCTTCTAAAGTGACTTTTTGTACTTTTTCCAAATCATCACCATATGAAACACCAACTTCCAAATCGACTCTGCGTTTTCCATTCTCGGTGTAGTTAATGATAGCATTCTGAAATATAGTCTTATTAGGAATCATTACTTTCTGACCTTGGAAAGTCCTAATATTAGTAGTTCTGAGAGAAACAAACTCTATAGTACCAATATTACCATCCACTTCTACTATATCACCTATAGTAAAAGGTTTATTGATAGACAGTATAATACCAGAGATAAAATTAGCTGCTATTTCTTGAAATGCAAACCCCAAAGCTAAACCAATAATACCGAGTCCAGCAAGCATAGAAGTTACTGTCTTATCCAAATCCAGAATATCAAGCGCTACGAATAGCCCAGCAGTCAATACAGAGAGATAAACTATATTCGAGAATAGATTAATAACAGCTGATTGACCGTAGAATTTTTGGAAGAATTTTTTTAGAAGGTGTTTTACATATTTTGCAACTACGAAAAATACTATCAGTACTATCATAGCAACAACAAAATTTGGGAACATACTTACTGATGTTTCCCACCAGCCATTGACTTTATTGTAGATTATATCAAATGCGTTCGTTATCAAAAGACCTCCTTAATAATTTTAGACTTAAACGTTATAATATACGTAAGATAAAGAAGAAATAAAATTACTTTACTGTAACTTATATTACAAAATTGTAAAATAATTCAAAATAGAACATCTAAAATCTAAATAGCAACGTTATATTACTAAACGATTAAGAATTTAGTTATTTTAGACTCATCAGCAATAAATAAGATAGGGATAACTAAATGAGAATGAAAGATATTTTTGAAAAGATGAAAAACATAGCCGTCTATGGTATGTCTGCGGATATATCGAAAGCTGCACACACAGTACCCGGATATTTGCTGAAGCGTGGATATAATATTATCCCGATTAATCCTACTGCGGAGACTATAATGAAGCAAAAGGTTTACAGAAATATAATGGATATTCCCGACAAAATAGATATCCTTAATATATTTAGACCTGAGCAAGAAGCATTATCAATAGTACAAGAAGCTATAGAGCGTCGAAATGCGAAAGGAGACATTAAACTAATATGGTTGCAATTGGGATTGAGAAACGCAGAAGCTAAGCAACAAGCTAAGGAACACGGCATTGACTATATAGAGGACAAATGTATTTATTTGGAACATAAAAAAGTTGTAGAAAATTAATTTTTTTTCAACTAATTTAATCGAAAGTTATTTTATTATTTTTTTTACAATTTATTGGAGTTAGTTATATGAGTAACAAATTAAAAACATCTGCAAAATTATCATTATTAGCAGCTGGCGTTATGGCAGCAGGTTCAGTATCTGCGAGTGCATTGGAAGTAAATATCTTTGATTACGAAGCTATGGGAAGTGGTAATGATGTAAGATCAGAATTATTGAGCCCATCAAGTGCTGATTATATCGGTACTTTGTCTGCATCAGAAGCTAAATTGCAAGAAGGCAAATGCGGTGAAGGCAAGTGCGGTGAAGGTAAATGTGGCGAAGGTAAGTGTGGCGAAGGCGAAGAAGAAGGCGGTGAAGAAGAAGAAGGCGAAGAAGGTAAAGAAGGTGAAGGCAAATGCGGTGAAGGTAAGTGTGGCGAAGGCAAATGTGGTCAATAATCAATGACTAGATAGTTTTACATAAGGGCTGGAGATTATCTTTCAGCCCTTTTTATTAAATAATATAAAGAATTAACTATGATAAGCGGTGTAGGATTAGGTTTTCGAAGAGATATAGCGAAACAGATAATAGCATTAGAAGAAAACAAACCAAAGTTTATAGAGTTTGCACCTGAGAATTGGATGCAAATGGGTGGATATTGGCGAAAAAAACTAAACGAAGCTGCAGAGAAATATCCAATTATGTGTCATGGGTTATCCCTTTCTATAGGAAGTCCTGAGGATTTGGATTTTGAGTTCCTCAAAGAATTAAAGAAATTCTTCGATGAGTTCAAACCTGAAGTTTACTCTGAGCATCTGAGCTATAGTAAATGTGATAATGCACATTTGTATGATTTGCTCCCAATACCTTTTAGACAAGATGCTATAGACCATGTATCAGAACGGATTCGAATAGTTCAAGACTTTTTGGAAAGACCAATCGCAATAGAGAATGTCTCATACTATACAGCAGTTGCTGCGGAAATGGATGAGGCAACATTTATAAGCGAGATAGTAGAAAAATCGGGATGCAATTTGCTCTTGGATGTAAACAATGTATATGTCAATGCTTTCAATCATAACTACAATGCAAAAGAGTTTATAGAAAAATTACCTCTTGATAGAGTAAAATATATACACATGGCCGGTCACGAACAAGTGTCTCCTGATACTATAATAGATACTCATGGGCAACCTATTATAGACCCAGTGTTCGACTTATTCGAATGGACTATAAAAAGAATAGCGCCAGTACCTATATTACTAGAACGAGATTTCAATATCCCTCAGATGAAAGAACTACAAGCAGAAATAGCAAGATTGCAAAGTATAGTCGATAAAGTATGGGCAGACGAATATGTTACTGAAAAAAGAAACACATAATATACAATCAAAATTAGCAGAGTATTGTAAAACTGGACTTGATGTAACTATTGAGGGTGCTAAACAAGACCGGTTGCATCACTATAGAAGACTGACTTATAATATAATCAAAGGTTCATTAGCTACTGCTTATCCGATAGCTGTGAAAACATTATCTCCAGAAGAATGGACAAAGATGGTTGATGATTACTATGCAAATCATAAAATGCAAACCCCATTAGTATGGAAAATGCCATTCGAGTTCTATGAATATTGCGTCGAACAGAAATATTCTGAAAAGTTCAATGTGCCTTATTTGGACGAATTACTATATTTGGAATGGATCGAAATAGAATTGCATACTATGGAAGATATGGCCATACCTATATACAAAGAAGAAGGTGATATACTACACGACAAACTAATAGTAACCCCAGAACATGAGTTACTAGCATTCGAATACCCAGTTCATAAATTCAAAGGAGATGAATTAATCAATTACAAAGGAAACTATTTCGTGTTGATATTTCGAAAGCATGACACAGGAGCAGTCAGATTTATCAATTTATCAGCATTTTTCGCCCTCACTTTACAATCAATAATAGATGAACAAACAAACTTCGAAACCGCTGTTAAAAAAAGCTCTGAAGCATTCGGAATTGATTACAACCAAGCTGTTCAACACGGATTGGCATTTGCAAATGATCTTGTAGCACAAGGTTTCGTACTCGGATTTGATATAATAGATAAACAGATTTAATAAGATGAGAAAAATCAATAATTATATTGATAAACTAGATAATCTTAGGGATGTACCTTTACTCCTTATGAGATTGGTGCTAGCTTATGGATTTTGGGGGCCAGGAACTAAAAAGTACGAGAATTTTGAACAAATTATTGTTTGGTTCGAATCTTTAGGAATTCCATTCCCAACTCTCAACGCTTACTTAGCTACAGCGACAGAGATAATAGGTGCAATTTTCTTATTATTAGGTATATTCACTCGTATTATTTCATTTCCTTTGATTATTGTTATGCTAGTTGCAATATTTACCGTCCATATAGAACACGGATTTGATGTAAATAATAATGGTTACGAAATACCATTATATTATATACTGATGTTACTAACTCTAATTACACTTGGCGCAGGAAGATATAGTTTAGACTATTTGATAAGCACGAATTTGGATAAAAAGTCTAGCCAAAAACAGTAAACAAAAACCCATTCTCGATGTTACGATTTTAATTTTATTTTAATCAATTCGTAACATTCCCCTCTTAAATGTAGTTTTAATAGATAGTAAAATATGTTATTTTTACTCAACAATGATAAATAATATTTGTTTTAATAAGACTTTTGTTTTAATTTATTATTCCAAAAGTGTCAGAGTGTGTCAGAATTGCTCAACACTATTACTAAGTAAATGAATTTTTATAAATTATTTAAGGGAAGCGTATGTTTGGAAATTATACTAAGCTGATATCTCTGCTTGCATTAATTTTTGCATTATCGTATCTTAATATGAATGCAAAAGACGCAGGTAGTACCTCATTATACATGTACGGAGCGATAATTGAGGCAACGGCTCAAGATGATTCGGATGGTGGAATTCTTGCAAACAAAGAAATCAGGATAATAAACCTTGGTCCGATAATAAATCATTCAGGTGTAGATTATGCACCGACAATCTCAGCTGATGGTAAGACATTGTTTTATGTATCGAATAAGCCAGGAAGTATCAAGACTGATGACGATGAGTTATCACATGATTTCTGGGTAGCTAAGAAAGCTGACCGTATGGATACTGTTTTCAATCAACCTTATAACCTTGACCCTTCTAATAACATGGGTCTAAACGGTGTAAATACTATCCTAAATGAAGGTGCGGCTTCAGTTGCGGCTGACAGGCAAACTCTTTATTTCACAGCTTGTAATAGACCAGACGGTTTAGGAAGTTGTGATATTTATAAAACATCTATCCAAGGTGACCAATGGGGTCGTCCTGTTAACCTAGGTAGAAATGTTAATTCTAAAAACTTCGATTCTCAACCAACAATTGCACCAGATCAAAGTAGAGTATATTTCGTTTCTACTAGAAAAGGTCCAAACTCTGATGGAGAAGAAGACGTAAAGAATTTTGATATTTGGTACTCAGACTACGACTTCGATTTAGAAGAGTGGGGTACATCTAAAAACTTAACTGCTATCAATACACCAGGTAGAGATGTATCGCCTTTCATCGCAGCAGATGGAGTTACATTATTCTTTGCATCTGATGGGCACAAGCCAAATTATGGTGGTCAGGATTTTTATGTTACTAGATATGACCCGAGTACAGATTCATGGTCAAAACCAGAAAACATAGGTACTCCTATTAATACAGAAAATGATGAGCAGTTTATAACATTACCAGCATCTGGTGATATTATTTATTTCTCTTCTAATAGAGAAGATTTGAGAGGTGCACAAGGGAACTTAGATGTTTATATGGCGTTCGTTCCTTCATTCTTCAAAGCTGTCAGCTTGGCTGGTACAGTTAGAGATGAGTGTACTGGAGAATTTATACCAGCACGTATCTCTATCAGAAACCCTATAACTGGTGAGTTGTATGCTGATGAACTAAATGAAGGTCATCAGACTTTTGAGAAAATCATAACTAACGATTGGTATGGTGATCCTAAAGATAACAATAAGTATATCAATCTAGAAATTACAGCTGAGCACCCTAGCTACGGCAAAAGAACAGTAGTTCAAAAAATCGAGAAACCAGAGCAAACTAGCAAAGCCGGTGAAGCTGGAGCAATCGCATTAGAGTACAATGTAGATATCACTTTAGGCAATAGACCAGTTCTAAAAGCTAATGTAGATATGGCAGATTACGTAAAGAAAAACTCAGGTAAAAACCCTGCTATCGCTGGCTTCAATGGTCTAGTGATGGAAGAAGTATTAAGCTGGGATTTATATCCTTTATTAAACTATGTATTCTTTGATATCGGGTCTTCTAAATTACCTGAGAGATATATTTCGTTTGAGGGGTCTGGAGCTGCGTTCAAATCTAGCTTTACTGATACTACAATCCCAGGTGGAACAATGGATAAATACTATCACGTATTAAACATCTATGGTTTCAGATTGAACCAATATCCTAACGAAAAAATTACTTTAGTTGGATGTAATGACAATACTAACGAAGGTGAGAAAGGTAATACTGAACTTTCTAAATCTAGAGCTGAAACTGTATTCAACTACTTGAACAAAGTATGGGGCATCAGTGCTGATAGAATGAAAGTTGAATATAGAAACTTCCCTGAAATCAAATCAAATCCAAAAGATTCAATGGGTCTTGCAGAAAACAGACGTGTAGAAATCCTATGTGATAATTGGGAAGTAACGAAACCAGTATTCGAAAAAGACCCTAAAACATTCCCACAACCAGTGAAAATGAAATGGGAAATGGAAAATGGTATCGATGAGTCAATCGTAGCTAAAAGAAGAATCGAAATTCAAAAAGGTAACGGCGATTGGAAAACTTTAACAGAAGTTGGAAGAACAGAATCACTTTATGAGTGGGACTGGAAATCTGCTGATGGCAAATATCCTAAAAACGAAGAGTCGTTTACTGCTAGATTAGTAGTAGTATCTAAAGCAGGTAAAGAATGTATTTCTGAGCCTATAGAAGTACCTGTTATGCAAGTATCTTCAGAGCAAAAACTTGTTGAACAAGGTGCTGATACAATGTACGAAAACTACAGCTTAATCCTATTTAAGTTTAATAGCTATGATGCAGGACCATTAAACGATAGAATCATGAAAGATTATGTTTACAATAGAGTAAGACCAGAGTCAGTAGTTGAAGTTATCGGTCATACTGACGTTGTAGGACTATACGAAACTAATGCTAAGCTTTCAGTTAACAGAGCTAAAACAGTACAATCTGGAATTAGTAAAGAATCAAAAGGTAAATATGCTAATTTGGAAATGCGTGGAGTTGGTGAAGATGAACCACTTTACGATAACAATACTCCAGAAGGTAGATTCTACAACAGAACAGTACAAGTGCTAATCAAAACTCCTATTACTGGTAAAGAGTAAAAAAGTAAAGATTAGTCAATTAATTTTAAGCCTCGTATTTCATACGGGGCTTTTTTATTTTAAATTGCATTTATATGAAAAACGAATTGAATATTTATACAGACGGATCTTGCCTAAACAATCCCGGACAAGGTGGTTGGGGTATAGTAGTTATAAAACCAGACGGGGTGATAGAAGAATACTCCCAAGGATTTAAATTAACAACAAATTCTCGTATGGAGATGAAAGCTATGTATATGGCTCTAAAGTATGCCGAAAAACATGGTCAAGGAAAAGTAAATATTCATTCTGATTCGAATTTTATTATCCAGGCATTTACTCAGCATTGGCTGGAAGGATGGGTGAAAAAAGGATGGAAGAAACAAAAAAATGAACCCGTTGCTAATTCAGATATCTGGAAAAAGATTTATCCATTGTATAAAAAACTTGATGTTAACTTTATAAAAGTAAAAGCACATAGTGGTATAGAATACAATGAACAAGTAGATGAATTAGCAAGAGCTGCGGCTATGGGAAATGATTTATTAGAAGATGAGGGATATACACCCAATAGTGAACTCGCTCAAACTACACTTTTAGAAACTAATCATGAAAACAAAATAACATTAGAAAACGTTTTATCAAATGGAGTTCCATCAATAAAAATTAAAAGTGGAACAAAATCAATCACAATAACAAAACAACAATTGGAAGATTTCCTAAAATGAGTTTTAATAATATACTTTACTTCACATTAATCTTATTATTTGGATTTGGACTAGCTCACACTAGTGAAAGCGAAGATAAAAAATTTGCAAAAATAGTATCGAAAGCTAGTAAAGAAGATTGGTCATCTTTGCCTTATGGCGAGTTAATTGTAAAAGTAGGAAAAGAGTTTTTGGGTGTACCGTATGTAGGAGGTACATTAGACAAAGACGCTGTAGAAAGCTGTACAATCGAACTAGATAAGTTAGATTGTGTTACATATTTTGAATTGACATTAGCCATAGCAGATGCTCTAATAACAGAAGATGACCCTACATTTAATAGTTTATTTGATAGAGTTCAGTACACAAGGTATAGAGAAGGATTGATAGACGGTTATGAGAGTAGGTTACATTATACTGCAGATTGGATATATGATAATATAGAAAAAGGTGTAGTAGCTGATATAACGGAAGAATTGGGCGGAATACCTCTAAATCTTAATGTTTACTTTATGTCTAGAAATGCGAATAAATATCCAATGCTAAAGGGTAATAAGGAGCTGATAGCTAAAATAAAAAAAATAGAAGAAGATATAAACGCTAACCCTGCTTACTATATACCTAAAGATAATATATCTGATATAATGGAAGAATTACAAGACGGTGATATAGTTGCATTTGTTACTAGTATAGATGGACTAGATTATGGTCACATTGGCCTAATAAATAAAGAAGATGGTACAGCAAGGTTGATGCACGCATCTACCACAGCAAAGAAGGTTGTACTGGACACAGCTTTAGACGAATATATAGACAACGTAAGTAAATTCACCGGTATAACTGTACTTCGACCAATAGCACCATTAAAATAGATGTCAAAACTAAGTAGATTCCAGTTTCCAAAAGAATATTACTTATTGAATCTAATATTCATGTTGGAAAGAACTGCTTGGTTCATACTTATAATACAAATCCCAATCTTCATAGCACAAAAGGGAGAAGGTGGTCTTGGGTTTTCCCAAACTGATAAGGGAATTATATATTTATACTGGGTTATTCTACAAAACAGTTTACCTTTATTGACTGGAAGTTTAATTGACAAAAGCGTTAAAAAGAAGTCTCTTCTAATATTGTCGTGTCTTTTGCTTTTCTTAGCATTCTTATCTATTGGTTTATATCAGAATTTATTCGGTTTACTGATTGGTATTACCCTAGTATCGCTAGGCGTCAGTATATTCAATCCACTTATGAAAGGTCAAATAGGAAACCTAATTAATAAGCAAAATAGTTCATTTGGATGGGGTTTTCACTTTTGGATATATAACCTTTCGATTTTCGTTATAGGTGTACCTTACTCTAAATATCTTAGAGAATTGGGTTGGGATTATGTCTTCGTAGGAGCAGGAATACTTTACATATTGGCTTTACTTTTATCCCTTTTTCTAAAATCTAAAAAGGAAGAATTAAATATCAAGACCAATGTTAAGGTTAATTTACAAGAGACTTTAACAGTATTCAAAAGAAATTATAACTATGTCTTATTAGTATCTATGTCTGGGTTTGCAGTATTATTTATGCAGTTCTATGAGACATTGCCTAATTTCATCTATGATTGGTCCGATACGAGTAGTATCGTAACGTCACTCGGATTGAGTAAATCATTCACAATGGAAACATGGGCAGGCTCTGGGATATCATTCGAATGGTTATACAATATAAATACTGGGCTAACTCTTTTACTATTATTACCTTTATCAGTACTATTAAGGAAATACCAGATTGTTAACACTTTATTCGTTGGTGTATCACTAGTAGTCATAGGTTTTGGACTTAGTATAATCTATCAAAATGGGCTTTTCCTAATATTAGGTTTTATTGTTTACACATTAGGAGAACTTATAACAAATCCAAAATTTACTGAATACTTTGATTATATTTCTCTTAGAAATGAACAATCAACCCACATGGGATTGCTATTTATTTCAAATTTGATTGGCTACCCAATAGGGGCATTATTAGGTGGATATATGTACGGTGGATTTGGGGAAAAAGCATCTTTGGCTCAACAATACCTCCATTCGAAATTAGGGCAAGACATAGAAATAGAATTTGCTATAGTGGTATTGAAAGAGAATATGGGTTATGATGATATGCAAGTCACAAAATTGCTTTGGGATCATTACAATCCAATGGTAGCTTTTATACCATTTTTAATAATTGGAGTATTGTCTTTGGTTGGAATACTTATTTATAAAAAACTAATTAATCAAAATAAGTATATTCATAGATAAATTTTTCTAAAACGGTACCGCTATTATTTTTAATAACTTCCGATTCTATTCTTCCATCATTGTGAATAGAATAACCAGTTATGAAAAATATATTGCCATTATTGTCTGAAGTTATTTTCTCAAAATAGTTATTTCTTTCACTATATACTATACTATCTTTTTGAGTGATAGTACCGTCATTTTCGAATGTATATCTTACAGTGAGATTACCATTTACATATTGATTATCGAATTTAGTTCTATTATCGCACCCATCTAATCCTGCACATTTTACGATTTCAGTAAGATTACCATTCAAATCATAAACTAGTTGCTCGTTATCCAAAACTTCACCAGCTCTGTTCGTAGTTATTTTACTAACTATTTTACCATCTTTGAGCTCGTATTCATGTTTCAAAATACCTACAGTATCTCCGTTTGAGAACTTTATTTCCTGTTCAGAACTATTGCCATTTTTATATGTAAACTCTGATTTAGATTGTAAAGTACCATTTTGATTATACTCAATCTTAGAGATAATATCTCCTCTCGAATTGAATACTTTATATGACACCATACTGATTTTGTGGTCATCAACAGTAGATACCCGCCATTTCGTTTCCGTTTTGACTTTTAATGTTTCTTCATATTGAGGGCCTAAAGCATCCTCACACCCGAGAAATGGGAGCAATATAGCTAAAAGTAATATGTTGGAATATTTTCTCAAGAAAGTACTGTGTTAATTATTGCTTAAATTACAAAAAATAATTTAAAAAAAAAAGCTCTATATTACTATAGAGCTTTTTTAATGATATTTATTTTATTTTATTAAGTTTAAACATATATCTACTTCCATTACCTTCTAAAATCAGGTAATAAGTTCCGCTGACCAAATCTGCCAGGCTCAACTGCTGGATAGAAGAATTTATATTTACAGTTCTTAACTCTTGCCCAGTTTGACTGATTAGTGTTGCTTTATCTATATCTTGAGCTAATTCTAGTGGTATATTTATTGTTATTTGTTCACCAGCAGGATTAGGATATATTGATATACCTGATTCTGAAGCTGAAATTACTGAGCCAATTGGATCTTTAAGAGTTGTGAATGACCACACCTCTGACCAATCATTTCCAGACTCACCTTCAAATGCCATAACTCGCCAATAGTATGTTTGATCATCTTCTAAATCATATACATCTTTAGAACTAGTAGTTATATCCGATTCATCGAAGAAAATATTAGTGAAGCTCTCATTTCTAGATACTTGTAAGTTATAAGAATCTGCTCCTGGAGTTGGCTCCCATTTGAACAGTACGGAGACTTTTGATACATCTACTATTCCGTCCTCAGGTGATAATAATACTGTTCTAGCAAGACCAGTTGAGAAGTTCCAAGGTTCAGTCCAAGGGCTAAGTGTATCATTCAATACAGCTCTTACACGCCAATAGTATGTTTTGTTAGTTTCTACTGTTGTTAATTCATGATTGTGCTCTTCAATAGAAGAAAGCTCAACTACGAATGGTCCAGTAAATTCTGGTTTCAACGAAACTTGTAAATCATATTTATAACCTTTTACTTCTGACCAATCTAATAATACAGGAGCTTGATGCCCACCACTATTATTAGCAGGGCTTATATGTATAGGTCGCTCTTGACCTGTTTTAAATGTCCAGATTTCTGACCAAGGTCCTTTTACTTTATTAGTATCAGTTGCTCTTACTCGCCAATAATAATTTGCATTTGTTTCCAATTCAGAAAGAGGTTGTTGTAAAGCACCTAAAGTTTGGTTGTCTTGTGCTACTATAGAAAAATCAGCTAAACGAGAAACTTGTATTTGATAATCAACGGCCTCTGTCACTTTCAACCACGTGAATATAACGGATTCAGGTTGATTAGTGGCATTATTAGTAGGGAAAGTTAAAACAGGAGCTGCTAGTACAGTTCTGAATTTCCAAATTTCTGATAATTGGCCTTGACTTCCATCTTCGCCCTCTACAACTGCCGCCCAATAATATTGAGTAAGAGGTGCTAGTTTTTCATTGTTTGTCAAAGTATATGTAGTGTCCGTCAACCCTGTTTTTGTTAACACTACATTTGTCAACTCCTTATCTGTTGCAATTATAAGTTTGTATTTTTCTGCATCTTCAACTGAAGACCACAAGAAAGTAGGAGTGTGAGACACAGAGATAGTATCCTTTACAGGTGCAATAAGTGTTGGAGGTCCAAATAATGTAGTAAATTCGTTAACTGTAGACCATTTACTAAATACGCCACCTGTTTTACCTCTAACTCTCCAATAATACTTTGTATTAGGTTTAAGACTATAATAAATATCATAATACGTATCAGAAGTTATTATATCTTCATATGAGAAAGTAAAATTCTTGTTAGCCGAGATTTGAAAATTGTATAATTCTGCTTTACTTGAATTACTCCAATCAAATGACAAATCAAGAGGTTGATTCAATGCACCATTTATTGGTGATGCTAATTGAGGTACACCCATTCTATTTTTATTTTGGTATTTGTAAAGCAAATTGCTAGCAAACATAAGGTCAGTGTCAGAATTAACAGCCATTCCGTAAATTCTACCTGTATGATAGCCAGATTGAAGAGAATCCCATTCTACACCACCATTAGTGGTATGATATACGCCCCAGTGTTGGCTAAGCCCTACATATAGTTCATTAGCAGAGGCAACAACAAATGAAGCAACTGACTGATCAGGTTGTGATTGACCAAAATCACGAGCAGCTATTGGGATGTCCATTTTTGTGAAACTAGTTCCATTGTTTTTCGATACGTATAATCCTTCGTATGTACCTATATATACATTACCAAATGATGCACTAATTTTATTGATAGTTTTGTTTAGATTATAACCTGTGTTAGCAAAAGTGGCACCACCATCAGTTGATTTATATAATTTATTAGCTAATTGTGCATCTGGTCTGAAAAAGTAAACATTATTACTAGCATCAACTTCTAATATACAACCTCCAACAGCATCATTTGCATAATTTTGGATTCTTGTCCAATTTGCTCCACCATTAGTGGATTTATGTAATTCTTGTCTCGCAGTAGGCGGCATCCCATCTTGAAAAAACAGTAATGCTACATAAATTGTTCCGTCTGGAGCTACTACTAAATCCATCATAGAGTCATCATTATCACCCGGAGTAACTGTGGTCCAATTATTACCTTTATCTGTAGAGATTAAAGCGTTATTATTTTTTATACCTATCAATCTACCGTTCATATACTTTAAATTATTAACCATTCCCCCAGGGTAATTAGTCAATTCAGTCCAATTTAAGCCTAAGTCAGATGAAGAGTACATCTTATCATTTACGTTAATAACAAATTCATTGCCTACATTAGCTACATAGCTTTTTACACCAAATGTTTCAAGGGAGACATAATCCCAATTTTTTCCTTTATTTGTACTCTTTACTAGCCCTCTATCAAAATCATAAGCTAACAATGTACCATTTGATAATTGAGTAATATCAACTACACCAAAACTTCTAAGTACCGAAGGTAACCACTCAGTAAATGGTAGTGGATTATAGTACCAAATACCTGTTTCTCTTGTTCCTACAACAGCACCTTCGCTTGTATATTCGAAACAAGTAATCGAATTATCTTTTAATGAATCAGCTTCTGGCTCATATTTAGTCCATTGTAATGCATCATTATTCGATTCCATTAATCCTTTATCATTTGTAGCCATTAGGATAATATCTTTGCTGATAACAGAAATTTGGTTTATAAATTTCGTGTTATTTGTACCAGAGTTCGCTCTTCTCCAATTATCACCTTTATCAGTCGATCTGTAAACGCCATCTCCGTATGTACCAACTAGTATTGTTGAATCTACAGTTATAGCAATGGCAGTTATATGTCTTGATTCTAAAGCTACATTTTGCCCATTATTGTCTTTTGATCTATTCAATGATGTCCATGTATTACCAGCGTCCTTTGACACAAATAATCCTGACCCATAAGTACCTACATAAATAGTATTATCATTGAATCTACTTACATAAACTGAAGTGACATTTAGACTAGAGTCAAAAGCCAATTTGGTCCAAAGATTGCCATCATTTTTAGAGACATACACACCGTCCCCTTGTGTCCCGATATAAGCAGTTCCTTTGCTATCAAAAGCAATATCATTTATATATAGATTGTTTAGACCATTATTTTTGGTTTGGAATGCTTGTCCACCATTAGATGAAGTATATATACCATCACCCCAAGTACCGGCATAAACTAAATCAGACTTGTTTGCCTTTAATACATTAACACCTTTGTAACCAGGTGCTTTTACCTTTACTACTGTCTCATTTGAGTAAGTAGTATAAGAAATCAAACAAATAACAATAAGTATTATAAGTTTTTTCATATTTCGTACCAAAATTTATTTTAAATAATTCTCAATTTAGTCAATTTTGTAATTCTATTCTAATAGTATTTTAAAAATTAGATTCCTTACTATTTGATTAACAACTAAGACGAATATTAGTTACACTACACCTAATGAATAAAAAATTCTTATAGCACTTTATATATCATAAGGATTTAATTAACTTGAATGTATAATTTTTTGAAACCTCGGATATTTCTATTGAAATCTGCATTATTAATATTTTTTATCATAATTATATTACCCAACACCATACTAAGTGGCGAAAAGGACAGTCTGATAAAAATTTATCAGAGTAATGCTTCGGATGAGGATAAGGTTAATGCTTTACTAAGGTTATCTACTTTACAGAGAGAAACTGATTCTTATAAAAGT
This sequence comes from Chlorobiota bacterium, assembly GCA_041595255.1. Classification (GTDB taxonomy): domain Bacteria; phylum Bacteroidota; class Ignavibacteria; order Kapaibacteriales; family UBA2268; genus PGYR01. The sequence continues at coordinate 31,657 of JBFHKR010000005.1, read as the reverse complement.
ATTAAAAATGCAAAAAAAGCAATTGAAATATCACAGAATATCTCTGATAAAACATACTTAATACGTTCTCTAACCAAACTGGGTATAACTTACCGCTCTTTAGATAGCTTAGATAAGGCTCTTGAGAATTTCCTTAAAGGTTTAGAAGTCGCTAATGACACAGAAAACAGAAAATGGCAATCCAACTGCCTTAACTACTTAGGTTCATCTTATCTTCATTATGGTCAAAATAAAATTGCCCTTAAGTACTTTAGAAAATCTTATCGGATTGCAGTTTTACAAAACGACTCACTTGCCTTGAGTAACGCTTTAAATAATATAGGTATAGTTTTTTGGCGAGACAATGAATTAGATAGCTCGTTTGAATACATACATAAGTCAATGATTATAAGCAAAGATTTGAAAGATAGTGCCGGTCTAATAAGTTCATTTAATAACTTAGGAATGTTACAAACCGAATTGGGTGATTTGAAAAGAGCACTAGGATATTATCATCAAGCTTATAGATTAGCCATCAAATTGAACGACAAATGGGAAACAGCCAATATTATAAATAACTTATCCGTTTTGAATATAAAACTTGGTTTGCTTGATGAGGTTGAAAGTAGTTTAAAGGAAGCGATTAGAATATCAGAAGAAATAAAAAGCTCTTTGTTAGAATCTGATTCTTATTATAATCTATCAGAGTATTATAAACGGATAAATGAATACGAAAAGTCTTTGAATGCTTTCAAAAAGTATCACGAGTTGAATAAGAAATTAATCAATGAAGAAACCTCTGATAAGATTGCCAGTCTCGAGAAAGACTTCGAAATAAGAAGTAAGGACAAAAACTTAGAAAAACTAAGTGAAGCTAATAGTATTCAGTATTACCTCATACTATTACTAGCTACTTTACTTGTAATAGTAGGTATATTAATATTTATTTATTTTAAAAAATTCTCAGAAAACAAGTCATTATCTATAGAATTATTAAAAAACAATTCAGACTTAGAAAAATTATCTGACGAAAGAAATAAATTTTTTACTCTCATATCACACGACCTAAAAGCACCGCTTTATAATATTAGCAATCTTAGTAATCTTTTGAAAATGTATGCTAATGATATGGATGAAAGTGAAAGAGATATAACACTTGATCAATTAAACGTATCATCTAAACACCTTTTAACTTTGGTTGATAATATTTTACTTTGGTCTAGAACCCAAGTAGGAAATATTGAAAACAATCCTGAACCTTTGGATTTAAACAGTGTTATAGCTGAGTGCATCGATATACTTAGTCCTTTTGCAAAAGAAAAAGATATCGAATTGATCACGAATACTTTTGAGACTAGCAATGTATATGTAAAAGCAGATTACACTCTACTAAGTACGGCAATCAGAAATTTAATATCTAATTCTATAAAATTTAGTCATAAAGGTCATAAAGTAGAAGTCAACACTTCATCAACTAATAATGATATTAAAATAGATGTAGTAGATACAGGTATTGGTATAAACGAAGAAACACAAGTAGAAATCCTAAAAGGAAATGCAAGTACCACACTTGGTACTAATAACGAAAAAGGATCTGGTCTGGGACTAAAAATCACAAAAGAATTTATAGAAATGACTGGCGGTCAAGTTAAGTTAGTCAGTCAAGAAGGAGAAGGAACAACTTTCTCCATCATACTTCCTAAAGATAAATAGACAATTTATTACTTCTTTTTATTTCTTCTTCTATTTCTGAACTTTCTAGTTTGAGCAATTTCTTTTTTGTGCTCTTTTTCTTGTGCTTCTTTGGCCTTCTTACCTAAGTAAATTGCTGGCAAAACTAAAACTATTAATATACCAAGTACTAATGCTGTAACATCTGTCATATTTACCTCAATTGTTTTTGTTAAAATGCAAATAAATTTCGAACTATGCAAATAAAAAAGCCAAGACTTATCTTGGCTTATTAAAAATTATTTAATTATTAGAGAGGTTGATTACATCCACCAATCGATACCGATGAATGAATTATTGATACCAAAACCAATTCTACTATTATCAATATTGAAGTTAATCACATTAACACCACCTCTTATAGAAACAGTAGGGAATGGGAACCACATACCACCTAGCTCGATATTAGCAGTACTAGTAGATGATGTAAAGACAGTTTCAGTAAAGGCTAAATTGAACTCACCATAAGGGAATAAATTGCCTACATTATCAAATATATAGCGGAAGAAAGGGTTTACTAAAAGTTGCGTACCACCATCATCACCAGGAGCATCAGTACCACTCACATACCCTAAAGCTAGTCCAGATCCAATATGGAAATTCTCTTGTAAAGCGTAGGCGAAACTAACACCCATATTAATGTCATTTACTTTTACTCCAAGACCTACTTTTTCTTTCGGCAGTGCCGATTTTTTCTCGTTTTGTGCCGATGCACTTACAGTTGCAGCAAGGAAAACGGCAACAACAAAACTAATTATTACTTTTTTCATATTAAAACTCCTAAAAAATGTTAAAAAACAATCTTATAAATATAGTTGATTTGTTGGTATATTTAAAATAAATTTATTCCACATTAACAGAATTAGAACAAAATAAATGTTTGTCTCGTAAAGCCAATTTAAAAAGTAGCTTTATTTAAACACAGGGTTTTGTTAAATTTGAAGTTTTATTTCACCGATGAATATAATATTAATTAAGGTTTAGAGTATGGATAACAAAAATTTACACCGTTTATTTGCATTATTGTCATTCGCTACGGCGATGATAGTTTTCGGATTGACAGTCCAAGACAGCGTTCCCTTCTGGGATTGTGGTGAATTCTCAGCTGCGGCTATTTGGCAGCAAGTACCTCACCCTCCCGGAGCCCCACTTTTCCTTATGATAGGAAAGATATTCGATATCCTTATCCCATTTGGCGACCCAGGATGGAAAATCAATATGGCTTCTGCTACAAGTAGTGCATTTGCCGTGTTATTTCTTTATCTAATTACAGTAATGGCTATTAAGAACTTTAGAAAAGAAGCGATATCTACTTTAGGTGATGCTTTAGCTGTATATGGTTCTGCTTTCGTTGGCGCTGCAGCATTCACATTTAGTGATACTTTTTGGTTCAACGCAGTCGAATCAGAGGTATATGCAATGTCAACTCTATTCGTATCAATTATCATATATTTGATGATGAGATGGAACGAAGAAGCTGACAATCCGGGTCATGAAAGATTTTTATTATTAATAGCATATCTAATAGGACTTTCTACTGGTGTGCATTTATTACCAATATTAGCAATATTCTCAATAGTATTCTTAGTTTACTTAAGAAAATACAAGACAACATTTGGTGGTCTGATGATCACGGGTATACTATCTTTAGTGATATTCTTTGTCATATATCCATTCATCGTAAAATGGATACCTGCCCTATTAGCAGGTCACTCACCTGGTAGAAATGAAGTACACCAATATAATATAAATGACAGTACATTATTAGTTATTATCGCCTTACTCTTTGTTTTTGGTGCAATTGGTTTATTCGTTTGGGCAATGAAAAACAAAAAAGAAATGATAATGCTAGCTTCGGGGGCTGTGGTACTAGTACTTATGGGCTATACAACATATACTCAAATATTACTTCGTTCGAATGCAAACCCACCTATGAACGAGAATTCTCCCAAAGAATTTGGTGATTTAGCATCATATTTGGGACGTGAGCAATATGGAGATGATGCAAGTTGGCCACGTAGAATAAAAACAGAAGATAGATTCGTAAGGAATTACCTATCTAAAGACGAAAATGGTGAGTATATCTATGGCGAATGGTTCCCACCTTCAAGAGAAAGAGTAGAAACAAGCGATGGTCAAGCCGTAACTAAACCAGTTTGGAATAGAATCGATTTCAATGGTGAGATGGCATATCTCTGGAAATACCAGATGGTACACATGTATTGGCGATATTTCGGCTGGAATTTCGTGGGTAAAACTTCTGACGAACAAGATGCAGGTGTTGCTTGGTTTTCGAATACAAATCCAGAAATAGAAGTATTGAATGATTTAAATGGATATGCAGATGAATTCCCAATCAGATTCTTTGCTTTACCACTTATATTCGGATTAATTGGATTCTTCTTTCATTTCAAAGAAGATAGAAAAATGGCTGTATTGCATTTAGTAATATTCCTAATGATGGGAGTATTAGCAGCAGTAGCGCAGCAGCAACAGGACCCTCAACCAAGAGAAAGAGACTATTTCTACACTGGTTCATTTATGGTTTGGTGTATGTGGATAGGTCTTGGAGTTTACTCTTTAATTGTAAACCTCAACAAAAAGGAAATGAAAGCAGGTATAGCTGGCGTTGTAGTTATTGTATCAACATTGCTAGTACCAGTGAATATGGCTATTGGCGGTTGGAATACTCACGACAGAACAGGGAACTACTTACCTTTTGATTATTCTTATAATCTATTACAATCTGCCGATGAAGGAGCAATTATCTTCACGAATGGAGATAATGATACTTTCCCAGTTTGGTATATTCAAGACGTAATGGGTGTAAGAAGAGACGTAAGAATAGTAAACTTATCATTAGGTAATACATTATGGTATGTTTATCAATTGAAGAATATGAAACCATGGGGAGCAGACAAAATACCTCTAACATTCTCTGATGAGAGTTTGCAAGTAGATGAGATAGACCCAAGAGCATTGAGTTATGATTTTGGTGAAGCATTTAATCTAGAAATCCCTGTTAAGCGAGAGATATTAGCTAAATACACTGATGATGCAGATATATTAGCTAGAGGAACATTTAAAACAATGTTCAAAGGTCAAGACTACGGAGAGCAAGGTGGCAAGCAAATGTATCTATTCAGAGTACAAGACAAATTAATAAGAGACATACTTGAGCAATTGAAGTTCGAAAAACCGATCTACTTCTCAACTACAGTAGGTCCAGATGCTTACTCAGGATTAGAAGAATTCTTCCGTTACGAAGGAATGCTTATGCGTATTTGTCCTGTTCCACAGAAAACTTCTGTAGGAGATAAAATAGAGATAGATGTGATGGCAGATATATTGCTTAATGTAAACAATACAGACGAATATAGTAAAACACCGAAAAGAGAATTCAAGATGAGAAATCTGAATGATCCTAGTGTTTACTACGACCCAGTTCATAGACGTTTGATGAATAGCTATAGACAACTATATACTATGTTAGCGACATCTTATATATCTATGAGAAATGATAAAGAAAAAGCAATACGAACCCTAGATATAATGAATGAAAATATATCTCCGACTGTATTCCCGATGGAATATGATATGCTTTACAGAATGTCACAATTATACAGCGATGCTGGAGCAAAAGACAAAGCCAAAATCTACGCAAAACTAGGTATTGAGCGTGCTAATAAAATAATCACTAACGAAAACTTAAAAGACGATTTGGTGCAATATGAGTTAGCTAATCGATATCTAGGTCCACATAGATACTCAGCAGAATTATACAAAGTGATGGACGATTACCAAGGTGCAATAGACGTTACTAATAAGCTAAAAGGTAAAATTGAAGGCATAGAACAACAGCTTAGAGGACGTCAAGGATACGAATCTCAATACGAGAGAGTACGCTCTAACCTTATAGATGCTTTAGTAACTATAGACGAGCTAGAAGTAGCTAAACTAGAACACGAAGGTAAACACGCTGAAGCAAGGAAACTAATTCAGGAAAAAATGGCTAAATATAGTGCAGACAACACACAAGTGAGCAACACTCTAGGGGCTTTGTTGAATAGACGATATATGGAAATGCAACAAAACTCAAGTGGCGATACAATAGCTTCACAAGTTGGTCAAGAAAGCAATTAACACGGTATTTCGTGGAGTTTAATTAAAAGGCATTTACTTTGGTAAATGCCTTTTTTTATTTTTTAGTACTAATAATGTAATATTTTTGTTGTTATTAAGTCAATTTTTAAGATATTGCGAAAAATTGGATTACGCTTAACGTAATAGTATTAAATTAATTAAATCAAACTTAGGAGTGTCAAGTTATGTTTTGGACACCAGAACTAGCAAAAACATTAGAAGATGCACCATTTCCAGCTACTAAAGATGAGCTTTGGGATTATGCCAATAGATCGGGTTGCCCACAACAAGTGTTGGACAACATCACCGAATTGGAAGATTCAGATGAGCTAATCGAAGGTATGGAAGATTTGTGGTCTGAGTACGAAGATATGATCGAGGAGGATTACTTCTATGACGACGACGAAGAAGAACAGTACAAGTAAAAAATAACTAAGAAAAGAAAAGAGAGAAACATCATATTATAAAAAAAGATGTCGAATCATAATGCACTTTATTCCCAATAGACTAATATTATTTGCGATTATAATAATATGCTCATTGACCAATATAAAAGCAGACGAACTAGAGAATAAAGGACTTTATACTAGTAAGTTTGTTCCTTATGGTTACGAGATAAACAGACTAGAGTTTATTGGGAATAAAGATTTCACAAATGCAGAATTAATTAGTAAAGTTAAAAGTCGGCCGACCAATATTGGGATACTTCATTCTCTGATGCTTATGTATCACAGAGAAGGTGAAGAAAACCGCCATACTCCCAAATTAGTTATGGAAACCCTGGAAAAAAATATACGATGGTTCGAAAATGAAAGACGTACATTTGACGAAAAAGTAGTAATAGAAGATCTAAAGTCATTAGAATCATACTATAAAAACAATGGATACCATCTCTCTCAGATAAGCTACGAGATATTCCCTGACAGTACTACAGAAGAAAACGTACTAGCTTTCTATATCAGTGAGGGCGAAAGATACACTATATCTAACGTTACTTATATTGGACTAGATAGTATAGACCAAGAAGTTAAAGATAAAATCAAGAAAGTTATATCTGACCATTCTGGAGATTATTATTCTGAAGAAATAATCGAACAAGAATATAATGAAGTAACAGCCACTCTGGAGAATAATGGTTTTCTCTATATAAAAAGTACTCGCCCAGTGATTCATATAGATGACGAGACTAAAACAGATAGTGTGGTTATAGAATATGTACTTGGTAAAAGGAAAAAAATTGGCGAAATAGAAATAGTAGACGTTAGAAATGATCAGCCAGCCGTCTCTTATAATATGAGAGAGATGCAACTAACTTTCAAAACTGGCGATTACTATAGCAAGAGAGATGAATTACAATCACGTATTAATTTTCTCTCATTAGGTGTTTTCGAGAACGCTTCTATTAGTTATATGTCTGACTCTACAACTAGTGATTCTATAGTAAATGTAAAAGTTAGTCTAGTATATAATAACCAGCAAGATTGGGAAATAAGTCCTTTTGTGAATAGAACTGTATTCAATGAAACGACTAATGCCGGAATAGAGGCTGGCTATGGACACAAAAATGTATTTGGTGCAGCTCAAAAATTCAGATTGTACGGTAAAATATTTGCTCGTGACATAAGCCGTTTCATAGGGTCTGGGTCTAGTACAAATGAATATCAAAACTTATTGGAATACGAGTATCAAGCAGGTATTAAGTTCGACCAACCTTATATATTTTCTCTTTGGAATTGGAATGTAGGAGCGAGTACAAATCCACAATATGCTGTCCGTAATATCCTAAACAACTTTACTTTAAATACTTTTTCTTGGCCTTTTACATTTCAACTTAGATTACCGTATTATACTATTATCAATAGTATATATGTTGATTTGAATTTTGAAAGTGAAAAACCATCGGGATTGGACAATATTTTGAATCAAGACACGCTGACTAGCGATATAGCTCAGGCATTGATTATCTACTCAAGTCTTCAAGATTATGATAAATTTATAACACTAGCTACGATGAGTTTCAGAGCAGTTGGTGACAAAAGGGATAACCCGATAAACCCTACCAAAGGTTATTACCTCAATACTTCAGTCGAGTTTCCTATAGCGGATGTACTTTCTAATTATATCCGAACGCAAATTAAAATCTATAATTATTTTAGTTTATCAAGCCAATTGACAACAGCATTCAAAGTTAGTGCAGGGCATATTTTCTTGGATTTCAATAGTGAGTATTATGTACCATTTGATAGACAGTTTTTCGCTGGTGGTGCAAACTCTGTTCGTGGTTGGGCTTCTAGAAAACTTAGGTATCACCCAAATGAAGACCCAACAATAAAGAATAACGATTTATATGGTTTTTTGGAAAACTTTGTCGGTTCTACTAGCTTAATAGAATCCTCACTAGAATTTAGATACAAATTCAAAAGACCAGAGTATTTTAGTGAGTTTTTAGCAGATCAGATAGAAAGCTTAGGATTAGTCGCATTTGCCGATTTAGGGAATTCGTATGATTGGTTAATTAATGATTCTCGGTCCGATACTAAACCTAATAACTTTTCTAGTAGTTTAGCCGTTTCTATAGGTGCTGGGATTAGGTATTTTACTCCAGTTGGGCCATTGAGATTGGATTTCGCAACACCAGTTTATGACCCAAACAGTATCGAAAAACCTTTTCACCATATACTAATTCACATTGGGTTAGGTCATACATTCTAAATTATATTCGGAGTTAATATGTACAAGTATATACTAGTTTTATTCTTATTTGCAATAGCTCTTAGAGCTCAAGATTCGACAGTTACTAAAGAGTATAACATCAAAGTAACTACTACTTATAATGACAAAGATGATTCGAAAGATTCTAATTCTTTTAGAGAATGGGATTTTGATTTTTGGGGTATGGATTCGTACAAGGATCTTGATAGGCCTACAATCGAGCTTGAGTATGGGATGAACGAAGCATATTACAACAAAGATGCTTTTGGTACAGAATTCAATCCTAACAATAGATTTATGGGTAAGATCGGATTCGCTGACTATGGGGAAACTGTTGCAGGAACAGGTCTATTAAAATATTCTTTTAGTTCACTTTTCTATGGACAATCTTTAGGAGACATAGATGCAATAGGTGAAAATCAAACTTTGAATTCCAAGGTACAATCTTTCGGAATAATGAGTAGTTATGGATACGGATATACTATTAGCAATAATTTTCAGATTCTATTTACTCATGGAACAGGATTTTCTTGGAACTCCCTTGACTTTACTAATCCGAATGGTTTAGTAGATACAAACCAAATAGATAGAATAAAAGTGATGGACGATGGTATTCGCTTCGGTGAAACTTTCGAAACAGGAATCAAAATTAGATTAGTCGAAAATATAGGTATAACAGCTACTTATAGCGAGAATTTGATTATGCCTCGATTTTTATTTTGGCATTGGTCATTGGGTAAGTTGATAGAGGGTACTACTCAGGGAGTTGCTAGCTTCTTCGTCAATAGAGTTAAAAAAACCTCGCCTACATTAGTACCTATATTATACTTCGTTATTAAAAATGGTATTTCATATGGATTCAATAGAATACGTGAAAATAATATGAATTGGCCATCAAACACTGCGCCTCCTCTTTTCCAAAGGAATTTCAACATTGGTGTTAGTTTTATTTTCTAATGAGTATCAAAATCGTCAAATTAACTTTCGTTCTTACTTTCCTCTTGCTTATACAGTCCAAAAACTGGTCACAAGAAGAGGAAAGTATTAGTGATATAATCTCACGCTATTTCAATACCGAAGAAAATGTAAATATACCATTGTTAGAAATTAGCTATGGACCCGAGTGGCTTTCTTTCTATTCAGATTTTGGTAGCTCATTCGAGGGTAATTACTCATCTGAAATTCAATATGGTTTTTTCAGATATGACAAAAGACTATCAAAAAATGGACTTTTATATTTTAGTTCTGAACGCGCTTTTTTTGGAAATTCTTCCTCACGTTTCAAACCTTCTTCTGTAAGTGATTTTACAATCAAAACAGAACTATACCGCTACGGCGGTACCTACTATAATGGATTTGGCTTAGGTGAAGAAAAGGGCAATAAATTCCTGTTTTCGCATAGTAGTTCAATAATGCAAGTCCAATCTGACATTGAGAATTTTACCTATAGCGACCAAGACAATAGATTGCTCTACGAATTCGAAACAGAAACTAATTTCGGGATGGCCTATTCATCCGGACTTATGTATGTATTGGGGGAAGGAGTTACTAGTTTGGAACTCAAATATCAACATAATGTAGTTTGGACAAATTTTCAATTTGTAGAGTGGAGCGGTTCTTGGATTATAGAGAATTTGTTGCAAAGGACTCCAGATTTATTTCATGAGTATTTTATTTCGCAGTTCGGAGCCTATTACCCTCTAATATACCACTTATACAAAACTAGCATCTCATATCTAATCTACGAACAAAGGAGTAAGAACAGCTATTGGCCATTCAAGGGTAGCGAAGTACTAACACAAAGGGGAGTCAAACTAGGAGTCAAATTCGCCCTCTAACCTAAATCTATCTATGAATTCACTCACTACTTCGTCTTTAGAATCTTTTAGCTGTTGTACATTACCCTCAAACCTAACTAAACCATCATGAAGCATAGAGACTCGGTCAGCAACTCTGAATACTGAAAACATATCATGGGTAATAACTATAGAAGTAACATTGAGCGATTTGCCGATTTCTTTGACTAGATTATCTATCTGCTCAGATGTAACTGGATCAAGACCTGTAGTCGGCTCATCATAAAATATATACTTGGGGTCGCCGACTAATGCACGAGCTACACCGACTCTTTTACGCATACCTCCGGAGAGGTCTGAAGGCTTCTTAGTTTTTAGTATATTCCACTCTTTTTCGAAATTAGCTGTCTCTCGTTCGCTAATAGGAGGGAGCAACCCAACTGATGAGAGTACCTTGATAGCAGTCTCATCTAAGACTTTTGTGTCCCTTTCCCCATGTTCGTATAGCCCAATAATAATATTTTCGTACACATTATAAGAATCGAATAGCGCAGCACCTTGGAAAACGAATCCCATACTTTTACGTATTTCAAAAAGCTCTTTGTAACTCAACGTTTCTATCTCTTTGTCATCTACATATATCTCACCTTTATCTGGCTTGAGTAAGCCAACTATATGTTTGAGTAAAACACTTTTACCAGAGCCTGATTTACCTATAATACAATGAGTTGAACCATTTTCGACATCGATATTTACACCAGATAGTACGTGTTTATCGCCAAAGCTTTTGTGAAGATTTTTAATAGAAATCATGAAGTCATATATTTTTTGTTTTTTAAAATTAACAATAGTTTGCCTTTTATTTACAATAATTTGTATTTATTTTCTATTTTAGTACTGTATGTATTCCGACTTTTCAATTAAATAATATATAATATGAGTTTCAATTTTACTAATGAAGACATTGAAAGAATCTCCGAGACTTTGGGGGTTAATCACAAAGGTACTTCAGATACTTGGACATGGACACTAAAAAACAATGAGACTAACCAGTCCGTAGTATTTACTATATACAATAAAACTCAAATTTCGCCTCAGAAAGATGAGACAGGAGTTTTGGTCTCTGTGCAGACTAAACACGGTTATTTCGAGCTACATGGATTGACTGGATTTTTGCTTTTTGAACCCGACGAGGTTATATTCGTTCGTGCCGAAGAAGAAAAAGTCTCTTGTTTAGTTATCGGAAGCAATAGTAGCTGTTCTCTATTTTCTAATATAGACAAAGCTATATTGAAGTCGAATATCACTGAGCTAGACCCAGCTATATTACTTGCTGCTATGCAACTTTCACTAGCTGAATCAATCCTATAACTCTATGGCGATAGAAATAAATATATTAGACGAAGGGGAATTTGGTATTATCCCTGAGTCAAAAACGACTCAGTTAGTTAATAATATACTCACTGATTATAAGATTGAGACTGCATTGATCAATCTTATATATGTAAATGACAAAGACATTCACGATATAAACAAAGAATATCTAGATCATGATTATCCTACGGATGTTATTACTTTCGTATTGGATGAAGATGAGAAAGAGGCAGAAATAATAATAGGCGTAGAAACTGCGCTACAAAACTCGAAAGAATACAATGTGACCCATGAGTCAGAATTACTCAGATTAGCTGCACATGGGGTGTTGCACTTATTAGGACATGACGATCATGCCGAAGAGGATAGAGCAGCTATGCATGAACTCGAGAATAAATACTTAGGTACCGTAAATGAATAAAGACATAGTTAATGTATTAGAATTTGTACTAAGATCTATAAAAGAAGATGGTGAGCTCAACACGGCAGAACTCTCTAGAATAATTAGCAACAATAAAAACGACAATTACCTAGATGCCCTAGAAAGCAACGCTGATGAGTTGGAAAGGGTAAAACCTGAAAGTAAAAACTCATTTAGATTCCTATTAGAATCAGAACAAATGTTCTTCACTAAAGAAGTGCAAGGTGAACTAATACAACTACAATCAATTGGTTTAATCTCCGGAAAAGAAATAGAACAACTAATAGAGACTGCTATATTTCGTGAGTTCAGACTAATTGACAAAGAAGCTCTTCGCCATCTACTGCCAGGTATAATTGTACAAAACAATGTTAGTTCGAATAATCTTATATTAGGTAATAATTCTATTAATTAGTCCTCCTTAATCACATTTAACACAAACTCTTCTCTATCACTAATTACTCTAAGTAAATACTATCTATTTATAAACTTCTTCGGAGTATTCCTGGGCCCTTATGTTGCTTTGCTCATTAGAGTGACTTGTATCATCGTAATCTTCATTTTGACTGATTCAACTAGAATATAGTAAATGTTGAAAGAAAAGTAAAAGTCATATTATTTATATTAACTATTTTAAAAAGTTGGATCATAGATATTTGAAATAAGGTGTTATTACAGCAATGAGTATAATTGTAGAACTAGAAAATATAAGTTTTTCATACAGCAAGAAAAGTTTTCAAATTGAGGACTTTTCACTGAAAATCGAAAAAGAAAAAATATACTGCTTAGTAGGTGAAAATGGGGTAGGCAAATCCACTTTGCTAAAGCTGATTTCTGGACTGGAATCTCCCAAAAAAGGTAGTATTCTGATTGATGATATGGATTATGAAAACAATTTTAATGATATTAAAAATAACCTATTAGCATTTATAAACGAACCTTCATTCTACTCTCATCTTAGCGCTTATGACAATCTTAGGGTTTTATGTAAATATAGGAATATGTCCGAACAAGGAATTGAACAAGCACTTGACTTTGCTGAACTGAAAGACCACAAAGCCAAATTCAAGAAATTTTCATCAGGTATGAAGCAGAGAATGCTCCTTGCTATAGTTTACCTAATGGATTCTAAGTTGCTTTTACTTGACGAACCATTCTCAAACCTCGATCCAAAAATAGCAATTAAATTTAGAGAGTTCTTAATAAAACTTAAAACTGAAAATAAATCTACAATAATATTATCAAGTCATAATATCAGAGAGATGGGTTCTATTACTGATTATTTCATTTTTATTAATAACGGTAAACTAGTAGAAATAGTAGAAAATTCAGGGGATGTTGAAGACATAGAAAAAAGAATACTCGAGATGTATATATGAGAATAGAGGAATTATATAAAAATGCTATTGAAGCAGAATTTGTAAAAGTAGAGAAGTATAAAATTTATTTAATACTTTTGTTGTTACCAATCTTATGTTTAGTTCTTTCTAATTTCAGTGTAATGGATAATAATGCTGTTGATTTTTTTTCGCAGAAGGAAACAATCACACAAATAATCACCATTTTGGGGATGTTTCTAGTTATATTTATACCTCTTTTGGTACCTAGTATTATGCATTCGCAAGATACTGGGAACTCTGAGTCAAAATCAATCAATTCCAATTCATTAATCCCAAAGTATGTTATAATATTTTCTAAAATACTTGTCACTTTATTTTATACAATCATCAGCATTTTTGTAACCCTTACTCTAACTATATTACTAGTGCTTTACCTACATCTGTTTGAAGGACTCATTGTAGATCTTGAATTTAATCTTTTGGATAATCTAGTTTTTTATCTGTTATTATTCCCATTTGCAGTACTTCCTTATGTTCAGCTAATTGCCCTTATTCAGAGTTTTACGAATAATATATTTCTATCCTTAATTATACCGTTTACTGCTTGTTTAACAGGGAATTTTTTATATATTTCCTCTTATGATATGTTAGAATACTCACCTATAAATCTACCTATGGCATTTATTAAACCTATATTATCACCGCTTTTCGTATTCGAATTTCTTAATTTTATTATTATTCTGGGAGTTTGTATAACATCAATTCTTATATTTAGCTACTTGATATTCATTAGAGGGATGAATAAGCATTAAGTCTATAGTTCTATTAGAACGTCAGGCTGCTTGATATCACATTGCAGTTCAAAACTACCAAAAATAAAAAAAAGCTAATCCCATTAATATAGGATTAGCTTTGTGTGTGTTATATAATCTGATTTTATTCTACAAGGAGTGCAAAATTCCCTCAAGCAAATCAGCAGCTTGTTCGTGTTGAGGGTATATTTTTAAAGTACGTTCTAAGTAATCTTTAGCTTTTTCTGTTTCACCATTTTCTAATAGTATTTCTCCTATTCCGAATAGTGCGTCTATATTATTTTCGTTCATCTCTAGTGATGCTTCGTATATCTGGGTAGCAGACTCCAAATCACCCATAGTTGCCATTATCTCGCCTGTGAAAGCAAGTATATGGTCAAGTGTCAAGCTTATCTGACTATCATGTTTTAATTGTTGCCAATTATTCATAATACCAGTTTGCATCTGCAATGCTTCTTCGTACTCACCACCAAAAGCTAATGCCTTAGCTTTCAGATATTGATAATCAACATCTGCTGGATTGAAGCTTTCCAAAAACTCATGAGCAAGTTCATAATTACCAGTATTTAGCATTATAAGCACTGTTTCTTTCAGGGCTAATGCTTCGTAATCATCAGATAGCTCACCAGACTCTACTACTTCCTTGTAAAGAGCCAATGCAGTTTCATAATCGAAATTATTGAATGCCTGCTCAGCTTCTCCAAGTAATATGTACGAGTCAACTATTTCAGGCAATTTTACCATTGCCTTAGTTGCCATCTCTGTACTATAAAGAACATCTAATCTCTTCAGCGTTTTTATAGTCGCTTTTCTCCAAGTGAAGTTAGTTCTTGCACGGAGTGAAGCTATTAGACCAACGCTAATAAGTGAAGTCGAGCTTTCGTAAGCTTGTTTGAGTATATTGCTCAGATCTTGCTTATCAGGCTCAAGCAAATATGCTTGATCTACGAAGACTCTATCTCCCATTGTTTTATCAAGGGGTCTTCTACTTGCATTTATTTGCCAACCAACACTTTCATCTACGAAATCATCAGTTGCACCACCTTTGGTTACTATTACAGGCAAACCGCATGCCATAGCTTCCAAAGTAGGCAAAGAAAATCCTTCACCTCTATACGGAGATACGAAAACATCACATGCTCGGTACAGAGCAGCTATTTCTTTTTCGTCTAACATCTCATCTATATATTCTATATCGGGTGTATCGTTTATTAACTGTAGTTTATTTATATATTCTTTTGCAGTTTGTCCTTGGTAGAATGAATCTCCGCCCATGTCTTTTATTACCAAACAAACGTCGTCATGCTTTGTAAATGTACCTACGAAGGATTCTAATAGAACATCAATACCTTTTCTGAAAATAGTTCCACCGACGAATAAAAATTTAATTTTCTTTTTCGTTTTCAATGGTAATTTCTTTCCATAAGGAGTAAAAAGCTCAGGGTCAATACCATTTGGAATTACTTGTATTTTGTCAGGATTTATACCCGAATCTATATATACATTTCTACACCAAGTAGTAGGTGTCCAGATTTCATCAGCAGCTTCGAACGCCTCTTTCAAATCTTCTGTAAGTTTTGAGAATTCCCAAGGCTGATTTATAATCCATTTAGCACCTTTAGGTACTTCATTTTTGGGAGGCCATTGGTGTCTAATCCAAACATAAGGGAGCTTTTCTTTTGACTTATTTTCTGATTTAACTCTTATGTCATGCCAATAGAGCTTCTCGTATTTGTCATTTCCTTTAGGATTAAACTTCTCTGGCTCGTAAGGAACTATAGTCAGGTCGGCAACTTCAGCGTCTATTATATTAGAGCACTGCTCTCTATTTATAAGTGCTAATGAATGATGTACGAACTGAGTTCCTTCCCAAACAATATTCAACTGAGGGAGATAGTCATCTGAATAGCTATACCCTATATTCGTATTATCTTGGGTAGATTGTTCAGCTCTTTTCGTACCGCTTGCTATTACTAGAGGTTTACGAATTCCTTCTTTTTGGTCAGAATCGATTTGTCCTACTTCTATATCATTATAGTTTTGAGCTTTCAGTATTTCGTTCAACCGAACAGAGTTGAAAGTATTTACAAGTGCTCTTCCGCTCTTTTCAAACATCATACTATTGAAAACCGCAAGTGACCATTCGCCTGTACTGAAAAGACGTCCCATTTTTTCTATATCGGGAACTATTATTTCAAGTTTACCAGATGGTTTTAACACTCTTTTTACTTCGTTGAGTAATTTCTGAATATCATTATCTTCATAAAATTCTAAAGTTCTTTCTATTGTAATAGAGTCAGCAGAAGAATCATCTAGATTAATTTTACAGCTATTCGAATCGTATAAAGACTGACTTTCCATTTTACTATATATATTCGTTTTTCCTGTAGAGTTCGTACCATCTAGATTCAAATAGAAATCATCCGAATTGCTTATATTCTGTTCCATAACACTCTCCTTTGCTCTTTTACCTAGCAATTTCTCTTTGAAATCTAGTTCTACATTTTCTCTTTTTAGAGGCACATTATTTATCAACCCATCATATATACTACTCAAATGTTCCAAATAGTCGTTGAAGCTAATGGGAACGGAACAATTCGCTTGTAATTCGTATAGCAATTCCGGATTTTTGATTATATCAAGTAAAATATCTCTTAGCTCTAAACTATTACTATGATTGTAGATTATACCATTGTAACCATCTTCTATGAAGTCAGAAATACCGCCGAGATCAGAGCCGATTACTGGTAACCCCATTGCTAGAGCCTCTTGCACAACAAAAGGAGCGCAGTCTTCCCAAATACTAGGTACCACTACCACATCCAACTTATTTGCAATCAAATTAAAATCATCTTTACTATAGGCATCATGGAAAACCATCTCGCATAGCACATTTATACTTTTTAATAGTGATTTGTACTCTGGATCTATATACCCATATATATTAAGTTCAAGATCAGTAGCTTCTATCTGAGAACAAGCCGCTATGAGCGTTTGAATACCTTTTTGAGGAATTACGGCACCTATGAAACCAACTCTAAGTGGCTTACCAATTTTATAATTTTCCTTGCGATTTATTAGGCTGATATTATTATGTATCTGGTTTACTTTATATGTGATTTCAGGATAAATACCGAATTCATTATAAATTTCGGCTTGTCTGTCTGATACAGCTAATACCATATCACATGAGTTGATACCAGTTCTAGCACTATCAATTCTTTGAGTGTATAAGTCGTGTTTTCTATCCAAATCAGGAACATCTGAATTCGCAAAGAAATCAGTATCGTCCCATTTTTCCATATCGTCTGTGAACATATATAGCTTAGGATCAATAGGATGATAATTGTAAGGAGTAAAAATAGTTTTAATATTTCTGTCTATAGTTGGTTTTATAATACCATAAGACAATCCTATGAAATTGTGGAAATTTACTATGTCAGGGTCAATTTTACCAAGGTATTTTTCGAATATAGTTATAATCCTATCATCACGAATTTCTCGTTCAGGCTTTTCGTAATCGAGAAATTTGACTGGACGGTTATAAATACCGATTAGATTTACTCCTTCGTCAGTAGACTCCTCAGTGTAATATTGAGTATCTATCTGAGGATGGTTACCTGTAGCATATATTACATACACCTCATACCCTTTGAGTACTAATCCTTTGGCAACTGCTTTGGGGAAAGTAGTACCACCACCTACTTCATTCCAACCATACATTGTGAAAAGTACACGCTTTTTGTCGTTTGTTGATTTCACAGAGGAAATATCTGTCTCCCCTCTTAAGTGTTTATCAGCATCTACTTCTAGCTTGTCTGACCATTTCGATAAGAAATATTCGTGATTAGCTTTATCATAACTATTAGTATTTTTAAAGAAACGTTCGAATTTCTCCATACCTACATCTATTTTAGTAATAGATTCGTAGTGATAAGCTGAGGCCTTGTGATTATACCAAACTTTATATCCAGCGTCACGAACTTTCATACACAAGTCGAGATCTTCGTGACCGAAATAATATTTCTCGTCGAATCCTCCAACTTCGTGGAATAGCTCTCGTCTAATAGCAAGTAAAGCCCCTGTTACCATCTGAAACTCTTTAGACACATTTACTTTTGGGTCCTCTCCATCAGCAACAAGGTGAATATGGTAATGTAGGTTAATGTTATTTAGCTCAGGAACTGGCCCCCATACAATACCCGCGTGTTGTATTGTCTCATTCGGATAAAGTAATTTAGCTCCTTGTATCCCAATAGTTGGGTCTTTCTCGAAAGTATCTTCAAATGCTTCCATCCAACCAGATATTCCCTGCACATCATTATTCATAAAGACAAGGTATTTACCTTTAGCAATCGCAGCACCTTGATTGTTTGCATGCGAATAGCTCTCGTTATTTTCGTTAACAATAACAGTTGCGAAATCCCCCAGAGTACTTAATAGCTTTTTAGTCTCAGGGTCAGAGTTATTATCGATAATAATAATTTCTATGTTATGAAGATAAGAAGTAGCTTGTATTGCTCTAAAACACCTAGTAGTATATTCTACTTTCGAATGAACTGGTATTATTATAGAGTATTCCATTTCATTTTTAGATTTACCTAATACATCTCTTCTTATTTGTTTGTAATTATAGCTTAAAGACTTATTAATTTCAATCTGTCTATTCTGATTTGCTAATTGTCTAGTTTTGGTGTCTTCTTTAGATTCTTGAGGTTTAATTTTATCATTCCATTTTCTAGTAAACCTCTGCCAATTAACTACATCAAATTTATGCCTAAATTGAGACATAGACTCAAAATGATATAGTACGGATTTACCACAATAAATGACTTTCCAACCTTTCGTATTCGCATTTAGACAGTAATCTATATCTTCATAACCGTTAATATAATCGTCGTCTAATAAACCTATCTCATTTATTAATTCGTCTCTTATTAAAAAACAAGCACCCGTAACAGCCATCATTTCAGTATTATTTTGTGCATGAGGTGTCTTATTTCTTTCAGTAAACATTCCAATATGATATGGAGCAATAATTCCATTTACATCACACCCTATTATAACTCCACAATGTTGGACATAGTCAGAATCTGGATAAAGTAGACACGAGCCTACTATTCCTGCCTTTGGCTCATTTTCCAATACTAAAAGCATTTCTTTAAGCCAATTTTCAGTAACAACAATGTCATTATTGAGTAATAGTGCGTGTTTGCCTTTTCTCGATTCTATTCCTTGATTACACGCCTTAGCAAAGCCGAGATTCTCATCATTTCTGATAAATGTGAAGTGGCTGAACTTCGCCTTGTATAGCTCACAAACCTCTGGCGTACTATCTTCTGATGCATTATCAACTACAATAACTTCATATTTGATATCTTTGCTCGTTAATCTGAAAAGTGATTCTAAGCATTGCTCAGTTAATTGAACTTTATTGAAACAAGGAATGATTATACTTACTTCATAGTCAGTATCTACCTTAATACTTCTATCAATTTTCTCTTCAGTCTTGAAGTTAGAATAGTACAGATTTGGTTTATTTTCCATAGCATCAGTAATTGCGGATTGCAACTCATAGGCTTGTTCAAAATCAGGATTAATAATTATTTCTGCGTAGATTGCCTCGTGTGCTTCGTCATACCGACTGAGTTTGTAGAGACAAAGAGCTTTAGAATAATGCAGATTAGACTGGTTTATGGTCTTTCTTGGTAGCTTTTCCATCAACCTCTCAGAGATCTCTAGCGCCTTTTCGTAGTTCCCCTCTTCTAAGTTCTTAATAAGTTGTGGGAGATCTTTTTGGGAATCGTCTATATTTGTAGATTGAGTTTTTATCTCTGAATTATCTGAATACTTTAGTTGTAGCTTTTCATAGAATTTAGCTTCTTCATTAAACCCAAGGTTTTGCTTTATTGCTCTAAATAGACTAAAATGGTTAGGATCGTATACTCCTAACTCATTGATTAATTCCATACATTTATCTATGTATTCATTGGCTTCTAGTATTTTGCCATCTTGTGATAATGACATGCAAGATTTAAGTTGAATTAATAAGTTATGTTTCTTCAGATTAACAATAGAGGTATTAATTGGTTCTGTTGAATTTTTGAAATACTTTTTTAACTCTTCGTAACATTCGATTGTCTTAGTATTAGTAAATAAAGTCTCTTTTGATGACCAATTACTGGCACTATGCTGTCTGTAACAAGCAGTAATCTCATCAAGATATATTAAATCTCCTTTTTCTGCATGGAACAGTGAGAAGGGCCAATCGCCAAGCTTTAAGTCGTAAAACCATTCTGGAATTTCTAATTCTGGTATTCTCCTATACATAATAGAAGCTGTATTTATGAAGTTCCCCTTAATAAGTGTATCAAATGTTAGTTTTTCATGAGGAGTTTGAAACCAACCTTTTCTATCCTCAGTATCATAAAAATTTCTAATGAATTCGTCATTATCATTAATTATTCGTGAATTGGTATAACATATATAACAGTCTGGATTAGATTCGAGTAATTCTACTTGTTTTTTTAACTTATTGTTGTCCAACCAAAAATCATCACCTTCTAAAACAGCTAGATATTTCCCTTTTGCTCGATTTATTATATCTATGAAATTCCTATTCATACCGAAGTTCTTCTCAC
The DNA here is from genome assembly GCA_041595255.1 of Chlorobiota bacterium. Lineage (GTDB taxonomy): Bacteria > Bacteroidota > Ignavibacteria > Kapaibacteriales > UBA2268 > PGYR01. The sequence goes on along the minus strand of JBFHKR010000005.1, from coordinate 10,708 downwards.
GAAGTACAGGTATCAATCTCGAATCTTGTTCGGCTAATTCTGCAATAATCTTAGGTGTATCATCTTGTGAGGCATCGTCACCTATTATTATTTCTAAATCGAAATCAACATTTTGAGAAAAGACGGACTCGATTGCCTGTCTTATATATTTTTCTTGATTGTAGCTAATCATTATTACACTAACTAACATATGCTTCCTGCAATTTGTTTTTAATTTCACCAGCATACTGATGAATAAATGATACTAAATTTGTTACTAGCATTATCGAATTATAATCCATTGCTGTACCCGTTGGGAAAGAAATAATTTTATTAGCTAGCTTTTCTGTTTCTTGGAGAAACATAGAAGAATAAGGATAAAGAGACCTATAGGGTTCCATCTTATGAATGCCTGGAAAGAAGTATTTACGAGCAAGTATATTTTCTTTTATCAATATATCGATCAATTCGGTTCTTGACATCCCAAATTTTTGCTCTTCAATTTCACACGCTATATATTGGTAATTGTTTCTTTCCGAATCGCTATAATCTATAAGCTTTATACCGTCTATCTTATCAAATTCATTTTTATATAAATAATAATTCTCTTTATTTTTTGCTATGAAAGAATCAATTGAGTTGAATGAAGTCAGCCCCATAGATGCTGATATTTCATTCATTTTACCATTTGTCCCAATGTAGGTAACATTATCATAACCTTGAAAACCAAAATTTTTCATTAAACGAATCTTTGAGGCAAGTTCATCGTCGTTAGTCACAATTGCCCCACCTTCTAAAGTATTGAAAAACTTTGTAGCGTGGAAACTAAATACCTCGCCGATACCGAAATTACCAATCATTTTTCCTTTATATGAACAAGCGAAAGCATGACTCGCATCGAACATAAGTTTCAAATTGTGCTTTTTAGAGATCTGTTCGAGTACTTCAATATTACAAGACCTACCCCACAAGTGTACTCCCATGATTGCAGTTGTATTAGGAGTTATATGTTTTTCAATTTCTAAGGGGTCTATATTATGAGTATTAGGGTCAATATCACAGAATACAGGTTTTATCTCTTGCCATTGAAACGCATGTGCACACGCTACAAAAGTAAAGGAAGGAATAATCACTTCACCTTTGATTCCTGCTGCTCTTATTAGTAATTCAAGAGCAACAGTTCCATTAGTTATAGCTATAGCATGCTTAACACCAATGTATTCTTCTATTTTTCTTTCGAACTCGTTTACTTTAGGTCCACTATTGGTTAACCATCGATTATCTAATACTTCATTTACTTGAGAAAGGAAAAAATCTCTATTGCCAATATTCGGTCTCCCAACATGAAGCTGATGTTCAAATGTCGGTTTCCCACCCAAAATAGCCAAGTCTTCTAGTCTTTGTTTCATTTCAATCCTAAGTATAATATACTTTGTTCTGTCACACCACATCTTTGCATTTCGAATTCTCCAAAATAATCTTTCCCTAATTCTAATAACTTGAATCCACTATTCTGTACTCTTTCCATATATCCTTTTTTCGAATATACTCTCAAATGATCATCTTGTCCGAATCTACGCCATCTTTCAGCAATGTCGGTGACTGTAAAATCTTCATCAATTTCTGTTCTATTTAGATTAATGGGAACCATTAGAATTGCCCATCCACCCGGTTTTAGCACTCTGAATATCTCTTTCATTGCCTTCACATCATCTGGGACATGTTCTAATACGTGTGAACAAATAACACCATCAAATGTATTATCATTTAAATTAACCATATTTTGAACATCTACAACAATGTCATAAGTATCAAGAAGTCCATCGGCAGTAACATAATCAAACGACTTATTCCATCTCATATATTCTTCGAATGGTTTAGAAGGAGAAAAATCTAAAATTTTCAACTTCGCTCCGAGCGGAGTTTCAGCCATTAATTTATCTAAAAACATAGCATATAGTCTGTCTCTGTCATTTGATCCTGATTCTTGACAATAATATCCTTCTATATTTATAGTTTCAAAATCTTCTATTTTCAAATCTGAATTATGTTCTCTCAGCTTATCAGAATACATGCTTGGAAGCGGAAATAATTTATCTACTTGTATTCTTTTCACTGGACAGTAATATTTGAACCCAGTTTTCTCTAAAGCTGAATGAAAATAAGCAATGTTCTTAAAATTATCTTTATTTTTAAAAATAAATTTATGCGCACTTTCAGGACTCTTTATTTGCGATTTAAGTAATGACAATTTAAAAATCTTTTCATCATTTAGTTCTTTATTTTCAACCACTAAACTATCTAGGAATTTTTCTGCTAGTCTATACTCTCTTAGCTCAATCAGACGATTTGATATTTGATTAAGTTCTTTTTCTTTGTTTTCCATTTATATAAGTATTAAAAATTGTCGATATTTGTGCAATTATTGGTTAACATAAACACTCAACAATCATTGTGCCACTAACTAAACAACTAATTATATGTCACGTACAATAGCAGCATTAGCAACAGCTCCCGGTATAGCGGGGCTAAATGTAGTCAGGATTTCTGGTGAAAATGCTATCTCCATTGCAGATAAGTGCTTCGATGGTAAATCCACTCTTGCTGAGGCTAAGACTCATACTATACACTACGGTAAGTTCGTCAGTGATAATACACTTATAGACACTGTGACTGCAAGTGTATTCAAAGCACCTAACTCATACACAGGAGAGGACACAATCGAATTTGGCTGCCATGGCGGCAATATAATTGCTGGACAGATTGTAGACGCTCTGCTGGAGGCAGGTGCAGTAATCCCCGAACCTGGTGAATTTACTCGTTCAGCATTTCTAAATGGCAAACTAGATCTAACACAAGTTGAAGCAGTGGCTGATATTATCCATTCTACTTCTGTAGCTGGTGCATTGACTTCAGCTCGCCAACTAATAGGTGAGTTTACTCTCAGATTAAAAGAATTACGCCATGGACTGATTCGCACTGCTGGACTATTGGAGCTAGAATTAGATTTTTCTGAAGAAGACATTGAGCTAATAGACAATAGTTTAGTAAGAGAGAGATTAATTGAATCACGTAAGTATTGCAATGAACTTGCTGACAAATTCCGTGCCTCCGAAGTACTTCGTTCTGGTTTTATTGTAGCTGTTGCTGGGTTCCCAAACTCTGGCAAATCGACACTTTTTAACAAGATATTACAAAAAAACAGAGCAATAGTAAGTGAGATAGAAGGTACAACTCGTGATTATATAGAAGAGGATATTCTTCTTGGTGATATAAAAGTAAGACTAATAGATACTGCTGGTCTTAGGGAAACAGAAGATATTATAGAAATAGCTGGTATAAAGCTAGTCGAGTCAGTTCTAGAACAATCAAACCTTGTTATTGTATTGAACGACGCAAGTAGAGGAGTAGAACAATCAGATGAGCTTTATAGAACACTAAAGCAAAAATATCCAAACTCTGAGTTCATATTGGTTCAAAATAAATGCGATCTGCTAGATAAACAATTAGATGGTATATCTATCTCTGCAAAAACTGGCGAGGGTATAGAGCAAATTACTGAAAAAATAAAATCTGCTGCTAAAAACAGTATAGATAGAATAAACGATGTTTTAATTAATAAACGCCATGCGGACTTACTCCGCCGTACTTCTAATGAGATACAAAGAGGAATAGACGCAATTGATGCCAATATGCAAAACGAAATAATTGCAATTGATATACGCAATGCTACCAATACGCTTGGTGAAATAACTGGTGACCGTTGGAACGAAGAAGTATTGGCCGAGATATTCTCTGGTTTTTGTATTGGTAAATAATAAATTTGAATCTAAAAGTAGAGATATAGTTCAAATTCTTTATATTTGGGGTTTCGTAAAGTACTTTATGCAAAAGAGGTTTTAGTGGAAATTAACAGAGACAGTATTAGCAAGTTTGACCAAGGGAATATGTTCGCTATTCTATCAGATTTCTATTCACAAGTTGAAATCGGCATTGATGCTGGTCAATCAATTGAAAAACGAAGATATGATTTCGATAATATTGTTATTTGTGGGATTGGTGGTTCTGCTATTTCTGGTGATATTTTGCGAAGTTATCTAGAGCAAATAGGTTACGAGAAGCAAATATTCGTCAACCGTGAATATACTTTACCAAACTGGGTAACTGAAAGAACTCTTATCATAGCAAGTTCATACTCAGGAAATACGGAAGAAACTTTGGCTGCGTACGATGAGGCTCAAAGAATTACCGACAATATCATCTGCTTCACAACAGGTGGTGAGTTAGAAAGCCTTGCGAATAAAAATGGTCACCAAATTGTAAAAATGCAAGCAGGTATGATGCCTAGATGTGCTCTTGCAATGAGTTTTTTTTCTATTTTAACTGCTTTCTTACATCTTGAAATTGTTGGCAAAGAATTGACCGAAAACATTGAGCTAGCCATAAAAGACACTTATCATAATCTGAAAAAATCTTCCAAAAGATACCAAGAATTAACTAATAATGAAGCTATCAAATTAGCACTTTTGTTAAACGGTAAAAAAACAGTTATATACTCTGGCAAAGTAATGTCGTCTATAGCAATGCGTTGGGCAGGGCAATTGCACGAGAACTCAAAAGCACATGCTTTTTTCAACGTTATTCCTGAGATGAATCACAATGAAATCAACTCTTGGGATTACAAAGAAAACAACTCTGATTTTAGAATTATACTACTTAAGGACTCTTCAGAAAACGAAAGAGTAAACAAACGAATCAAAGTATTCAGTGATTTACTCCAAGACAAGGCTAATGTTTATGGATTTTCCTCTGATGCAGAATATTTATTATCCCGCATGTTTGAGATGATATACTTTGGCGATTGGGTGAGTTATTATCTTGCTTTAATGAGAGGAGTGGATCCAACTCCGATTCCTACTATTACTAAACTTAAAGAGTTTATGGCGCAGGAATGAAACTTTAATCTGTGATATTGAACTCAGCTCAGAAATAACATAAATATAACATCTAGTCCCTAAAGAATTGCTTTAGTTGCGTTATTGTCGTTGTATATTTTCTAATTTATTCTTATTATTAGTCCATAAGGAATATGAAATTTAGGAAATTTATTATGCGGTTTATTGCTCTAACTATCTTTTTAGCATTATCTATCCAAATCCACGCACAAGAAAGCTCTACAAAAAAATATGGTATATATGCTGACTATGGCCTCAATATGCACTCGGCTGATTTCCGAGCACTACCCGGAATACCCAACTGTTGTACTAACTTCCAAGAAGGTGATGGACTAGGGTTGTCAATGGGAGCGCTATTCGAGATGGATATGACTAGTCACCTTTTCTTAGCAGCTCGCTTAGGATTTACAGATATAAGTGGTGAACTTAGAAGATATGACCAAACAACAGTTATTATTAATAATGTATCCGAAGATGGCGAGTTTACCCACACAATAAACTCTAGCATACAAGCGGTGACTGCTCGGATATTAGCAGGATATAGGATTATACCTAACTTAAGTTTCTATGCTGGATTTGGAGTTGGTAATGTAATCAATGCAACTTTTGACCAAGTAGAAACCCTATCTAAACCGTCTGACAAAGGTACTTTCGTTGATGAACAGGGTTTCGATACTGGCAGTAGAACAAGAAACGAATTTAGCGGTGATATACCTGAACTGAATTCTATAAGACTCTTCCTCTCTACTGGTATTGGCTATGAGCTACCTTTGAATAGTGATAATTCCATTAGGCTGATGCCCGAAGTGAATTTCGATTTCGCTTTTTCGAATGTTGTGAATGGGATTGATTGGTCTATTAATGAACTAAAAGGCGGCATAGCTCTTAAATATGTTCCCCAAAATGACAGGGATTGGAAAATTATCAGAGATACAGTTATCGTCAGAGATACTACTATTGAATATATAACGGAGAATAAACCATCTATAAAATTGATTAACACTAGAGTATTAGATGAGTCTGAAAAGATAGAAGGTCACACTAAAATTATAACCACAACAGTTGAAAAAAAATACTTGCACCGGTTGCTAGACCCTAGTCTTGCAGAAAATAGTAAAAGCTCAAATGAGAATAAATCTTCACTAAAGAATACCGATATTTCGATAACTGCTAAAGGTGTAGATTATAATGGTAATCTAACCTCAGTAGCAACTATGAAAGTAGAAGAATTCATAAGTGATGTTATACACCCTCTTTTACCATATATTTTCTTTGATCACAATAGTAGTGTGGTCCCAGATAGATATACTCAATATAAAAAGTTAGAAGAGTATACAGAAAGCTCACTTATAAACGATGAGACTTTAGAAGTATATTACAATTTACTTAACATAGTAGGCAGACGATTAAAAGACAATCCAAAATCTACAATTAAACTCATAGGTACAAACTCCAATACAGGTGAAGAAAAAGATAATACGAAGTTATCACAAGCGAGAGCAATTGAAGTTAAAAACTACTTTGTAAATGCTTGGGGTATAGATGCTAATAGAATAAAAACAGAAGCCCGAAATCTACCACAGAATGCTTCTAATGTAACTGTAGAAGATGGTATTGCTGAAAACAGAAGGGTGGAAATATATAGCTTTGACAATCAGATACTTGATGTTATAATGGCGAAAGATACTCTAAGAAAGGCAGACCCACCAACACTTCGATTTATGACTGAATACAAAGGAACCGAAGACTACGAAAACTGGAAAGTAGTAGTAAGTCAAAATGGGATTACACTTAAAGAGTATAATGGAAATGGTACACTTCCTAAATCAATCGATTGGAATTTGGAACAAGAGCAAGGAACAACACCTCGCTTCGATTCACATCTAGATTACAAGCTAGTACTTACGAAGGGAGGCGAGACAGCGGAAGCTAGCGCTCAGCTCCCAATGCAGATGATAAAGCTATCAGAAAAAGTAATAAACAAAGTCGGAGACAAACGAATAGACAAATTCAATTTGATACTTTTCGACTTCAATAGCTCAGAAATATCTGGAAGAAACAGCGATATAATAGACATAATAGATACAAGAATAGAAGATAACTCAACTATCCAAATCAAGGGCTATACAGACCGTATGGGTGACGAAGCACTGAACGAACGACTATCGAACAGCAGAGCTGAAAGTGCCAACAAAGCACTAGGAAACAGCAATGCTATAAGTAAGGGATATGGAGAGAAAATAGAGCTCTACAACAACGACCTACCCGAAGGTAGGATGTACAACAGAACAGTAGAGATAATAGTAGAGACTCCTATAAAATAGGGCGAAATGTGGTCATTGCGAGGACTGAAAGGACGCGGCAATCTATTGATGAACGAAGAAAGAATGAATGAGATTCCCTCTTGAATTTTAAGAGGGCTAGGGTGATTTATTATAGCAGTTCGCTCCGATGGTTTCGACTCCGCTCAACCAACGGAGCCGAACGTTGCCTGAGCGGAGTCGAAGGCAACATAAAAAACTAAAATAAAATACAATAAACAACAGAACTAAAATGAAAAAAGCAATACTCCTAATCCTACTGCTACCAATGCTGGCTACTGCCCAATACTTCGATGTGTTCGACATAGACACCACCGACTACCCGATAATGAAAGCGAAGTTCTACTCTATTGACGCGAATGGAAAGCAAATACTAAACCACACCCCAGCCGACTTCGAGATAACTGAAAACGGTGAACCGAGAGATGTGATTAGTGTGAGTTGTCCGATAAAAAAAGATGATGAAATGTATTCAATAGCAATGAGTATTGACTTTTCAGGTTCAATGAGAGGAGAACCAATAAATTTAGGTAAGGTTACAGCTAAGGATTTAGTTAAATTATTTACCCAAGGGTTAAATGAGTTTTCATTACAAGTAAGTAATCATAATTCCTATTTAGTAAATGATTTCACTAAAAATAAGTTTAAAATTCTTACAAATATAGATAAAATTGAGGCTACCAGTGGTAATGATTTTGTAGAGCAACTATTAAATCCCAAAACAGGTTTGCTAAATATTGCAAAAGAGGGGAAGTTTAAAAGAATTGCAATAATATATACTGATGCTATTTGGTACCCTCTAACTTCAGATGAATTGCATGAAGCAATAACTATTTGTAATGAGTTCGATATAAAGTTAATATCAATAATATATACTAAACCGCAGGTAGAAGAAATTGGTATTAAAGCTTCTTTAAAAGAAATATCAAGTTCCTCCGGAGGAAGTTTTTTTGATGGCATTATAGACACCACTCTAGCAAAGCGATTAAGTAAGCAACTATATAGCACCTTTCAAAATGAGCCGTGCGAAATTAGTTGGAATAGTAGTCTGAATTGTCAGAATACCATTAATCTAAATATAAAAAATAAAATTATTTCTGCTTCTGTTAATATAGATTATTTAATAGATGATGACCAAAAAGCTTATATAAATGCATCGCCAAAATTTATCAATTTCGGATTTTTAAACAAAGGGGAAATTAAAGACACAACCTTTACTTTAACAGCTCATAACAGAAAACAAACAATTAATGATATAAATTTTGAATTTGAAAGTGGTGAATATACTATTTTAAATTCTTTCCCAATTGTACTTGAAATTGGTGAAAGTGTTGTTATAGATATTCAATTTGAAGCTAAAGACACACTATTAAGCTATGCTAAAATGAATATTAATACAGTAGAATGTATTTATGAAATTGGTTTACTCTCGGGCAATATTGACAGAAAATTAGATAAAAAAACAATTGAATTAATACATCCAAATGGTGGTGAAGTTTTTTATGCAGGGTCAGATTCTATTATAACTTGGAAAGGCATTGCTAATAATGAAAATATGCAGTTGGACTTTAGTTCAAATAATGGTAAATCATGGGATTTAATTACTAAAACAGGGACTAATTTAGAATATAATTGGGGAATACCAAATATTAGTTCTGATAGTTGTTTGATTTCTGTTAAACAAATTGAAAATGAATCATCAGTGAAAACAGAATGGACAAAGACGTTCGGCGGTAGTAGGAATGAGGATGGTCAAGCAATTTTACAAACGAAAGAAAATAATTATATTATCATTGGAAATAGTACATCAAAAGATGGCGATGTTACGAAAAATAATGATGGCTATGACTATGATTATTGGATTGTAAAAATAGATTCAATAGGAAAAATACTTTGGGAAAATAACTACGAAAGGATAGATGAATATAGAGAAGATAATTTAGCATATCAGGGTGCAATTACTCAGGACAATGATATAGTAATTATCGGAGTTCAATCTGGATTCAAAAAAGCTTTTGATGCTTGGATAATTAAGATTGACTCACAAGGGGATTTATTATGGGAAAAGTCAATCGGAGGAAGTCAAAACGAGTATGTATATTCTATCCAAAACACTTTTGATGGAGGGTTTATTATTTCAGGTTCGTCTCGGTCTGATGATGGAGATATAGGTGGAAATAAGGGGCAAGAAGATGCATGGGTTTTCAAATTAGATTCTGATGGCAACTTAGAATGGTCGAAAACTTTTGGAGGTAGTGGAGAAGATATTTTTAAATCGGTACAACAAACTTATGATGGCGGCTTTATTGTTTGTGGGCATACAAAGTCTATAGAATTTAATAATTTTAACTCTCCTTCTAATGGATTGATAGTAAAATTAGAGGCGAATGGTGATATTGAATGGATGAAAAATTATGATTCAAGTATTCAAGAAGGATTTAACTCTATTATTCAAACTGCTGATAGAGGATTTATAATGGTTGGTTATTCTGGGTTTCGTTATGAAGACTTTTTAGTTCGTAAAACAGATGTACTAGGAAATGAGGAATGGGTGAAAAGCTATGGAGGCAGTTCAGGAGACATAGCAAATTCTATATTGCAATTAGATGATGGCACCTTTATAATAGCAGGAACTTCTTATTCAAGAGATGGTGATATAAATGATCAAAAAGTTAAAGAAAATTTTTGGATAATAATGATTGACTCTAATGGTGAACTAATTTGGTCTAAAATATTTGGAGGTACCGAGATTGACAACGCATATTCTATAATTCAATCAACCGATGAGAGTTTCTTGGTTGTAGGAAGAAGTGCTTCAAACGATGGTGATTTCAATAATTCGAAAGGAAATATGGACATTGCATTAGTCAAATTTAGAGGGGATTATACACCCCTCCAATCCGACACATCGGATGCAGTATTCTCGATTATAATGCCTGAACCAGTTATACAGAATAACGACATTGATATGGGGCAAATGATAGTCGGTAGTACGAAAGATACGATTGTGTCTTCGGTTATCTGCAATACAGGTGAAGCACCGCTGCACGTTCTTGGAGTTGATATAACAGGTGGCGATGCAGGAGATTTTCTTATTCCTCGAGGGGCGGGTGATTTCTATTTGGCGAAGGATTCGTGTCAAGATATGATGTTCGAGTTTACACCTTCTGCTTTGGGTAATAGAACAGCAGTAGCTACTATCAGAACAACTATTGGTGATTTTACGGATACAATTAATATCCGTGGGGTTGGGATAGACCCAGTCATAGAAGCAACTGCTAATGTCGTTGACTTCGGTGTGTTTGAATTAGGCGAAGGCAAAGACACAACCGTAGTCCTTGTCAAGAATGTTGGAACTTCTGACATCACTATCACGGACACACGACTTAGTGGCCCAGATACGGAGCAATTCTCTCTTAATACAGCGCCTATTAGTTATACCATTTCTGCAGG
>JBFHKR010000004.1:0-49197 GCA_041595255.1 Chlorobiota bacterium | reverse complement strand
ATTTATATTTCCATAAAGTGCTTTGTATTTTGGAATGTGGAGTATAGTATCTCTCCAATAATTAAAGAATCCTCCTTTGTCTTTTGAGCCGGCGAACATGCCAAAAAAATTTGTTGTATCAGAAAGATCCGCTCTAATATGAATTCCACATAATGACCAAACTCCTTCATTTTTTTGGGCTCTTATATTTAATTCAGCAATAAAGTCACCACTAAGCTGTTTATATCTATACCTAAATGCATCTCTATTGTTAAAAGGTACGATTGAACCATTGCTTATATTTTTCATTGAGTATTTAGTTTTACCAATCTTATTCTTCCCAGATGCATAGACTAATAAATACTCATTCGGATATATAATAGTGTCTGGGAATTGCCAAGCAAAATCATAGTTCGGTTGATCAGAGATTCGCCATGAAGAAAGGTTTACAGGTTGGTCGCTATAATTGTATAGTTCTATCCAATCAGGCGTATCCGAGTCTTCATCGTATAAAGACTCGGAATTAGAAGCACATACTTCATTTATTCTAATTTGAGCTGTCGATTGGGATATTAATAATAATACTGTTGAAGCTAATAATGTTAATAATCTCAAAACATTTTCCATTTTTGTAATCTACCTTACTTATATAGACACATGAACAAGGAAAACGTCTCAAAAAGTATTAAGATTTTTTTATTTCATATTCGTACGTAACATCCGCTCCAGCTAATTTAAGAGTAGCAGAAACACTGCAATACTTTTCTTGGGATAGACTTATAGCTCTTTCTAACTCACTTTCTTGTGTGTCTGGACTAATTAGAGTATATTTCATATGAACTTTAGTATAAATTTTGGGGTGCTCATCTCTTTTTTCTCCATCCACTTCTATTTTGAAATCTGTAATTGTTTTTTTTCTTTTATTCAGCATAGATACAACATCGATTGCTGAGCAAGCAGCCGCTGCTTCTAGTAATATTTCCATTGGAGTAGCAGACTCATAATCCCCTCCGGCAGAAGAAGTATCAAACATAGTTTTATGTCCGGCTTCATTTTCTCCTGTGAAACTCATATTTTTGTTATATTTAATATTTACTTTCATTCTTTTCTCCAATTAATAAAAAATAGTTAAAATTATGTCAAACAAGATAAGTATAATAATGGGCAGTGATTCGGACCTCCCAACTATGAGACAAGCTGCAGAAATCTGCAAAGAGTTCGGAGTTGAATATGAGATGCGAGTTGTCTCTGCACACAGAACACCACACGAGATGATCGACTATGGTACTAATGCCAGTGGACGAAATATAAAAGTAATAATTGCAGGTGCTGGAGGTGCAGCTCATTTACCAGGGATGATAGCATCTACAACGCATCTACCTGTAATAGGTGTTCCCATTCAAACTAAAACACTCAGTGGAGTAGATTCATTATACTCTATAGTTCAGATGCCTCCAGGGGTGCCTGTAGCAACTGTTGCAATTGGAGCTGGAAAGAATGCAGGATTATTAGCTGTTAGTATTTTAGCTACTTATGACCATGAGTTAGCTAATAAATTGATATCATATAAAATTGAAATGGCTAAAATATCGAAAGAGAAAAACAATAATAACGAATTTACACCTTTGTAAAATCATCAGGATATTCGATGACAAGCACATATTCTGCTTCCTTTACTTCTTGTTGATCTATAAAATCACGAAGTACAGGCTTAACAAATTTATTATCGATTTCTGCTCGTTTGAGTTCAGTGGCTATTACCGCAGCCAATTTATCTTTTGGAATTTTAGTATCTAATACTAATATAGGTTTGTCATCAACTAAACATATACCAGAAATCTTTGCCGATTTATCTCTTTTTATTGTTACGCCTAATTGTTTCGCTAACTCTAATAATTCTTTGTATAATTCCTCAGCTTTCATTTTTATCCAATGGTTTTAGTATCATAAAGAAAGCTATTGCTATATGAGATAAAAAAGACATTGGTTGGATTATTTTGAAGATATCTAGAATAAATCTCTGCTTAAATAAATGCAGACTTCCATCTGAGATAATATTATCCACTGATTTAAGATTATAATAATATAAGTCAATATCATTTAATATCAGATAGATTTCAGGAACAGAAAAAATATAAAACAAGACTATAGATAAAAACAACCATCCAGTCTTTTTCAAGTTTTTCAAATTCATTAATAGCAAGATTGTAATGAAAAGAAATGATAAAATATAAAAGAGATCTACATAAAAAGTTATATTGATAAATGTATTTATAGTATAATATAACTCATTCATTTCTATATTATTACGCAACATAAATTGATCTTTAATTTCAAATAATGTATAACCAATTGTACTCCTTATTATGGAAGATCCTATCCATAATAATATACTTATAAGACTAAAAGCTTTGATATAATTTGATTTTTGATTCATTCTATTCCTATTTAGAAAAGCAAATATATTGTTTTATAACTTATATTTGAAAAATAATTATAAACAGAAATTGAAAAATGATAGAAAATAAGGCACAATTCAGTGGGTATGAATTAAAATTAATATTCAACTCAAATAACGTAATAAATATTGAAGATGATGTAATAGTTACTGGTGTCAGTATAGATACTAGAAAAATAAACGATGGAAATCTATTTGTACCGTTGAAAGGTGAAAATATTGATGGTAATACTTTGATAAAAGATGCATTTGAAAAAGGTGCAAAAGCATCACTGATAACTAGAGAGTATTATGAGAATAACAATTCTGTATTTGAAAAACTTCCTATTGTTATAGTAGATGACACATTAAAAGGAATTGGATTATTAGCAAATTTCCATAGGAAGAGATATGATTTGCCTGTTGTAGCAATTGGTGGGTCAAATGGTAAAACTACAACTAAAGAAATGCTTTCTCATATACTATCTGTAGATAATAAAGTATTAAAGACTTATAAAAATTACAATAACCAACTTGGTGTACCATTAATGCTATTCTGTTTAGATGAGAGCTATCAAGTTGCGGTATTAGAAATAGGTACAAATGAACCCGGTGAAATTGCATATCTTTCCGAGCTGATAGAGCCAACTCATGGTCTAATAACTAACATAGGTAAGGAACATTTAGAGAAACTCATAGATTTAGTTGGTGTAGAGATGGAAGAAACATTTCTTTTTGGACACCTAAGAAAGTTCAATAAAATGTCATTTATAAATTATGATGATAAAGTATTAAGTAAGTATGCTAACTTATTAGAAACCAAGTATGTATTTGGACAACAAGAAGGTATGCATATGACATATAAGATAACTTTAGATGAAGATCTTCATCCTACACTTGCAATCAAAACCTATGATGAAAAAGAATTCGATGTAAAAATAAATGGTATAGTTGGAAATATACAAGCATATAATGCAGCCGCAGCGATTGCAATTGCTATTGAGTTAGGTGAAGATATTGATATTATTAAAAAAGCATTAAATAATTATGTACCTGAATCAGGAAACGGTTATGGTAGAATGCTTGTCGAATGGATTGGAAATAATACTATAATTAATGATTGTTATAATGCCAATCCTAACTCAGTCTCATCAGCACTTGACACACTAAACCTCTATAAATTAAATAAGATTGCTATTTTAGGTGATATGTTAGAATTAGGCGACAATGCAATTAAAGAACATATCGAAATACTTAACAAAGCTTCTGATATTGCTGACGAAGTTTTACTTTTTGGTAATATATTTAGTGGTTTAGAACTCAAAGATAACTGTTTACATTTTTCAGATAAAGAAGAAATAATTAAAAAGATCTTGAATAATAACACACCCTCAGCAATACTCATAAAAGGTTCTAGAGGTATGAGATTGGAAGATGTGGTCAATGGATTAAAATCTAATTAATTAAAAATAAATAGTTTGAAATTATAAATTTTTCAGTTTTTATTATTATATTTGTTATCATTTCATTTAAGCAGCATATTAGATAGATGTTATATTTCTTATTAGAATGGATACATAAGACATTTGACCCACCTGGATTTGGTGTATTCCAATTTATTACTTTTAGGGCAGCAGCAGCTGCAATAACGGCTATGGTTATTAGTTTTTTTATTGGTCCTAAGATAATCGCAAAACTCAAGAGTATGCAGATTGGCGAGCAAGCCAAATCTGAATTAATGGACAAGGGTCTTCACCTTAATAAAGCAGGAACTCCAACAATGGGAGGATTAATAGTTCTCTCTTCCCTATTAATACCTAGTGTACTTTGGGCTGACATGACCAATATGTTTGTTGTAATGGTAGTATTAGTGACTACTTGGCTAGGAGTAGTAGGTTTTCTTGATGATTACTTAAAAGTGATTAAAAAATTACCAAAAGGGTTAGTTGGTAGATATAAAATATTAGGTCAAGTTAGTATTGGTCTTATCTTAGGTAGTACAATTTACTTTTTCCCTGAGATGTATTCGAAAGGATTTAGTGAAATCAGTACTTTAACAACTGTACCTTTTGCAAAGGATTTAAATTTTGATTTTGGATTATTCTATATTCCTATGGTGGTTTTCATAATTACTGCTACTTCAAATGCTGTAAATTTGACAGACGGATTAGACGGTCTCGCGATTGGTACTGTGAGTATAGTGGCACTTACTTTAGCACTATTATCATATTTTACTGGTAATACTTTCTTCGCTAATTATTTAAATATAATGTTTATCCAAGGTTCTGGTGAGTTAACTATATTCACTGCTGCTTTGATTGGAGCAGGGATTGGATTTCTATGGTATAACTCCTATCCAGCCCAAGTTTTTATGGGCGATACAGGCTCACTCGCTCTAGGAGGTGCCGTGGGTACTATGATTATACTAATAAAAAAAGAGTTCCTTCTTCCTATATTAGGTGGATTATTTTTTATAGAAGCATTATCTGTTATCATTCAAGTAACTTATTTTCGATATACAAAGAATAAGACTGGTGTAGGCAAAAGGTTTTTTAAAATTGCACCATTACATCACCATTTTGAAAAAACTGGAATACATGAATCAAAAATTGTTACTCGATTCTATATAGTTGGTATTATTTTGGCTATCATAACAATGGCTACATTCAAAGTAAGATAGTACAAATGAAATATTTAAGTTTAATATTATTATTAGCATTAGTAGGTTGCTCTCCTGTCAGAAATAGATATATGACTAGGAGTAGCAATACTAACTCAATTGATACTAACCAAAATAACAGGTATCACACACCCCAGTCTTCAGGTACAGCATCTGCTGGTATTATAAAACGCACTGATACTGTTTTTATCAAGTTGCCACCCATTTACATTGATGAAGGAATTGAGAATAAAGAAAGGAGTTTAAGCGTAGAACTTGATTCAGCTATTTATTTATTCAATAAAGGCCAATACGAAGAAGCTTGTGATAAATTTGGAATACTACAAGAGACTTTGAAAGAAAAAGACTCCCTTTATAACGAAACTAGGTTCTATAGTGCGGAATGCCTAATAGTACATAATGAGTATAAACTTGCAAATAGATTACTAAACGAACTAATGAACAATGATTTGAGTGCAAATCTTAAACAAAGAGTATTGCTGAGACAAGGGCATTTACTTTGTGCACTAGGAGATGAAAGCACTGCTCAATGGTATTTTGACAAATTAAAATCAGATTTTCCAAAGTCTATCTATTTGAAATTAGCAGATTGTAAGACCCTAAAATGAATCATCTGATATAGTTTCATTGTGTTTAGGATAATTTTTTCTCATTAGATTAAACTTTTTATAATCGAAATTAACTAAAATCTCTTTAAACCTAGAACTGCTTTCCTTAAGATTTATATTTCTATCAAGTCTTTCATATAACTCATTATAATTTAATGCACTTAAATGATACTTTTCGTACCTATTAATTTCATTCATTATAAGTGATTTGTCAATTCTTTTTCCTATATGAACTTCTAAAGACTGAAGCATATTCAAAGTCCCTCTTAATTTTCCTTCAAAAGAATGACCAGCAATATGAGGTGTTGATAGGAATAAATTCTCAGCAAATTCAGTATCTATATTAGGTTCATTTTCCCAAACATCAGAAACTAAGTTATTTAAGTTATAATTTAATGAAATTAAAGCATTTTCTTCTATTACACCACCTCTCGCTGTATTTACTAACAATGTATCTTTTTTTATTTTATGCAGATTATCAGAGTTAATTAATTTGTAAGTCGTGTGTTGCCCTTCTTTTACCATTGGTATATGGAACGTAATTATATCTGAATTTTCTAACAATTCATCTAAACAACATAAATGTGATTTTATAGGACCTGTATTCTCAATAAATGGATCATTAACTAATAATTGCTTGCAGTATTTTTCAAATATCTTGCCAACTTTACTACCAATATTCCCAAATCCAACAATACCAACTCGCATTTTCGAGATATCTTTATTATTTTTTAAACACCACATTTGAATAGCTAAAGTACTATATTCCGCTACAGATATTGAATTAGAGCCAGCTGCATTAGTCCAATTAATATTATTTTTGTTAAAATATTCTAAATCTAGATTATCAATTCCAGCAGTTGCTGTACCAACAAATTTTACTTTAGTATCACCTAATAGGAAGACATCACAGTTTGTTGTCGATCTAACAAATAGTATTTCAGCATTAGTTTCTTTAAGTAATTGTTGGGTTAATTCTCCTCCATCATAGGTTATTACATTAAAATGTTGTTCCAATGATTCTTTCAAGAGAACTATGTTAGAGTCTATTATTATATTCATATAAAAATGGGGAGTATAACTCCCCTTAATTTTTTATTATTGGATAGGAAAATAAATATGCGTTATCAGCTTATCTTCAGGAGTATTCGAAGGGTCACTTATATAAATTTCCCATGGGTTTTGAGTTATCTCGAGTCCCATTTGTGAAATATAAGCCAATATAGCATCGTAAGAACTATTCATATTAGCATAAGAGCCCAAATGTTCTATTTTCATTGCTGTACCCTTATAAGTTTCGGATTTAAATACTTTAGCTGATAAATCACCTTTTACACTTTTAACAGGAATACAATTATCGAATTCAAATGCATTTTCTTCCCATTTAGTTGTAATTGTTAATGGATATCCGGTCATTTCCATACCGTTAACTTGTATATTAGAGATAAGTTGTCCATAAGAATTTCCCATTATATCCGATAAATTTGGATTATCTTGAGTTGTTGCTGTAGAAATACAAATAATTGTTTGCGATTCTACATCTTCTATTGTGATTTTTCTATTAGAAACATCAAGCTTATTTTCTATACTTTCAGATAATTTTTTTAGACTTTCCAAACCTTTAACATATTCTTTTTCAATCATAGGACTCATCATGAGACATAAGTACCCACCAAAAATAGGGATGTCAATGTCACTATCAAACCCCCAAGTAACTTTTGTCTTGCCATTTTCTACTTTTTCAAATTTGTAATATGAAGTCGCAACTCCTTGATCTCCGAAATCCAATTCAACTTCAATATTTGAGAAAGGTTCATCCTTCGTTATTGTCATTGATCCGGTACCTACTTGCTCGTCTTTACTTTTCCAAGAACGTTTTGCACCCACACCTGCTATAGGTCCTTCATAACTTGTTTCCATAGTTGTATCTATATTGGACCATGGATCCCATTTTGGCATGTTTCTTAGATTTGTGACTTGACTATAAGGCACATTAGGAGGAGTATCAATTATTATTGACTTTTCAACGGACATAGTATTAGGGAGAAATAATCCTACTACTATTAATAATCCTAGTATCACTGCAATGGCAATTAAAACTATTTTTAAAATCTTCATGGTTATACCTTGAGTTAATTATTAGCACACATATTAGAATGTAAATTTAAGAAGAATTTTTGATAAATTATAAATGTAAATATAAATAATTAGCAAATAAATATGAGTTTATGATGTTTTCTGACTTATTTTTCATTTTTCTTGGTGGGGGTATTGGATCTGTGCTAAGGTATTTAATCACTATACTTGGTGAAAGAGCAATGTATTATTTATTTGATAAACCATATCCATTTGGAACTTTCTTAGTAAATATTTTAGGTAGTTTCATGATTGGGTTATTATATGGCTATTTCCAAGAAAATATAAGTGTTAGCGGCACTCTAAAACTATTTTTATTAGTGGGTTTTCTAGGAGGGTTTACTACATTTTCATCATTCTCATTAGATACGTTCAAATTAGTCCAAGCTGGAGAGACAACTTTAGCAATTATTTATATTGTTACAAGTGTTGTTCTTGCTCTAGGATTTACTTATTTTGGAATTAAATTGACAAGTAATTAATAAATGAATTTAATTTCTAAACTCTTATTCTATATTTTATTTTTATCTTACCCTATATTTTTGGTTGGCAAAGAATCGCCATATTATATAGGAGCAGAAGCAACTTATGGCCTATTGAATTTTGATGCTAATTTCATCAGATTTGATGGAATAGAGAACTGTGGATGTTATGAAACTGGCAGTGGAAATAGTCTTAAGGCAAGATTATTTTCAGAATATAGATTATTTGATATTCTTAATATTGGTTTTCATGTTGGTTATCAAACAAAAAATGGAATATTAGATAATCCTGATACAGCTTATGCTAGGAATTTGAATACTGGAGATGTTGAATTAGTACAGACAAATAGAGAATTAGACGTCAAGTTCAATGCATATGATATAGGATTAGATTTTAATATTCTTATTGATGATGAAGTCTTTAATGGGCCTCTATATTTGAATTTATCACCAAGCCTCCATCTTCAACAATCCGGGAGTTTCACTCAAACTGAAGTAATAGATCAACCATCTGGTGCTGCTTTCAAAGTGGATGACAAAATATTTTTTGAAAGAGTTAACGCTACTGGTAATTTTACAACTTTAAATTCTAGCATTTTAAATTTATCTGCTTCTCTTTATAATAACATGAAAATAGGTCATAATCTTTATCTAATACAGAGAATAGGAGTCTCAAATGATATGAGTATGCTCTTAACTGATGCTGATATAAGTTCATTCAACTTATTTGGCTCATTAGGTATAAAACTGGCTTTTGATGAACCGAAAGAATATATTCCCCCAACTCCTCCTATGTTACCATTACAACCACTTCCTATAGACCCTGAACCAACACCTATATTTACTTTAGATTCATATTTTGATTATATAAAGAGTTATATTGAGACTGGCGAAAAACTCGTAGCTACACCACCATTAGTTTTAGCCGTTTTTTTTGATAAAAACTCAAATGCAATAAGAAATAAATATCTAACATCAAACGAAGAAAAAAACCCAATAGATAATCATTATCATATTTTAGACGATATTATAGAAATACTTAATAAATACCCAAAAGCTAAATTAGAATTACATGGCAGTACATCGGGATTAGATGAGAATAATAATCTTTTACTAGCAAAAGATAGAGTAATTAACGTAAAAGAAAACCTAGTTTCTAGAGGAATTGATCCCAATAGAATAATTACTACATACTCTATCAACCCCAAAGTAATAACCAATAATCAATATGAGCAAGGGTTAGCAGAAAACAGACGAGTTGAGATAGACCTTATTAATGCTAATTCAGTGGAGTTTGTCAAAAAAACAGAATTTAAAAAACTTTATGGTTTTATAGATTTCAAGATCGAATACGATAATATAACGAGTAAAGTTTATTTCAAAAATAATCTGATGCACAATGAGCAAGAGGTCAAATCTGGACTTATCAATACTCAATTTGATAGAGATTTGATTGCCAATAAAGGAGATTTCACTATCAATTCTGAATTAATAAGTAACGATTTTTCAAAAAAAGATTCAAAATATGTTGAATTAGACAAGCTAAAAGTAGAAAGTGTTGAACTTAAAACAGATGAATTTGAAGCATTACTAATGTTCGACTTTGCTAGTTCGAATTTAACTGATGAAACAAAGATTTTGCTAAAGCAATTAGTAGAATTGCTTCCAGATGGAAAAACTATAGTGGTAATTGGGAATACAGATGACATTGGTCTGGAGGAGGCTAATAAGAAAATAGCATCTGAAAGAGCAACAAATGCCATAAACTTCATCAAATCAAATACTAATAAAACGTTTTATTTTGAAGAAATTACAAATACTGACAAATATGACGAAACAACTCCACAAGGTAGATATTTGAACAGAAGTATTATAATAAGAATTAAATAAAAAAAGCGGTAATAAAAAATTACCGCTTAAAAGTTTAAATTATCTAATTCTAATGATATTAAATATCATCATTTAAATCATCTAATGCTCTTTTACCACCAGATTTTTCTACAATTATATCATCATAATAGTCAGCAACACTCGCTACTGCATTGATTGAGCTTTTCAAATCAACTTCCGAAAAATCATTAGCTAAAATAGAATGTTGGAAAGTAATTGTATCATCAAAAAGCAATCCGAAAGCGCCAAATTTTAATTCTGAGTTAGCTCTAAGTAAGAAGTTTTTAAGATTATCATCTACTTTAGCATTTTTAACAACATGTGAAATCAAATCAATAACTACATGATCTTCTGTAATATTTTCCGCTTTTACTAATACTTGAGTTGATCCTTTATTTATAATAAACGACTCTTCATCAAAGTAAGTTTGATCTTTAAAATTAGCTTCAAAAAAAGCTTTTAATCTTGAGTTTGTGTCTTTAAGTTTATCATTCATACTAACCTCTATTATTGATTTGAGCTTTCAATTTTTCTAATTCATCATTTACATCAGGATTAGAAAGATTTGCAAATTCTTCTTCAAGCGATTTATCAGAACTATTAAGTTCTCCAAAAGCTTCAGCTTCGGCTTCCATTTGTTCTACTTTGCTTTCCATCTTATCGAATTTACTAAATGCGTCAGTACCAGTACCATTCATAGCTTGGTTCAATTGTTTTTCCGCCTTAGCTGCGTTAGAACGAGCAATCAATGTATTTTGTCTTGAACGAGCTTCATCTAGTTTCTTTTTCAACTGATCTAATTGTGTTTTCAATCTATCAGCAGTAGATTTAGCAGTTGCTAAAGTTGGTAGAAGATCATTTACATTTTTCTGCGCCACTAACTTTTTCTCTAAAGCCGCTTTTGCCAAATCATCCCTACCTGCTACAATAGCCTGTTCAGCTTTAGATTGCCAATCTTCAACAAGTGATTGTTCTTTTTCTAATCTTCTTTGCAATTGTTTTTCATTTGCAATTGATTGAGCAACTGATAAGGTTGCTTTATTTACAGATTCTTCCATTTCTAGAACCATCTGTTTAATCATTTTTTCTGGATCTTCGGCTTTGTCTAATAAATCATTAATATTTGCTTTGATAACATCAGACATTCTGCTAAATATTCCCATATTTCTCTCTCTCTTTAAATTAGTAGTCAAAAAAATTAATTAGTTTGTATTAACTTACATAGTTAAACGTATAATAACTAAATTAGTTTTAATTTTTTATTGGAGAAAGATATGAGTTTTGATATTGGTGGTATGATGGATAAAATCCGAAACATGCAAACAGAAATGGAAGAAACAAAAAAAAGACTAAAAGAAATTAGAATATCAGCCGAATCAGGCGGTGGTATGGTAAAAGTAAATATGACTTGTGATACTAGATTGAAATCAATTGAAATCGATGAAGCTTTATTAAAATCAGATGACAAAGCTATGATGGAAGACCTAATCGTAGCTGCTACTAATAAAGCGATTGTAGAAGTTGAAAAAACAGTAGAATTAGAAATGAGTAAAATGAAAGATGGTATTCCTAATATACCAGGATTAAATCTAGGGTTCTAATGAATAATGGCGTTGACAATATAGAGAGAATGGTAGATATTCTATCATCTCTACCTACTATTGGTAAAAAGACAGCACGTAGGCTAACTTATTATATACTTAAACAAGATCTAGAGTACGCAAATAACTTTTCATCTACTTTAATCAATTTAGTTGAGAATGTACATTTATGCGAAATTTGCTATAATTTTACAGAATCCAAAGTATGTAAAATATGTGAATCTGAAAAGAGAGACAAGACAAAGATTTGTGTTGTAGAAGACCCTTCAGATGTAAGTTACATAGATAATACTAATGAATTTACTGGATTATATCATGTATTACATGGAGTTATAAATCCTCTGAACAATATTAATGCAGATGATTTGAAGATTAGAGAACTTATTAATCGATTACAAGGCGTTGATGAGGTTATATTAGCGCTTAACCCCAACGTAGAAAGCGATATAACAGCTCAGTATTTAGCAAATTTGATAAAACCTTTAGATATAAAAGTTACAAAACTAGCAAGCGGAATTCCTTTAGGGACTAGCATAGAATTTTCAGACAATGCGACAATTAGCAGAGCTTTGGAGGGAAGAGTTCTAATAAAGTGAAATATTTGTTAATTATATTATTTCCTATACTTATAAATTCTTGTGATTTATTTAGTACACGTAATCCTGAGAGACCAGATACAGGAGGAACTGGATACATCCCCCCTACCTCTTATGATTTGGTAATTGAAAATTTGAAAAATTCTATAAAAGAAAGAAATCTCAATAATTATAAACTATGCTTTTCTGATTCAAGTTTTACTGGATTATCAGAATTTGTTTATGTGGCAGACCCGCAAACAATGGCCCAGTTTCAAGGATTATTTTCTGAATGGAATATTAATAGCGAAGAAAAATATTTTACATCTATGGTTGCATCTATACTAGATGAAACTAATCCAAATGTTAATTTTACAGACGTTGAATATCAAAATTTTAATGATTCTATTGTATTTACAGGCAATTATTATCTAAATATTGAATTTGTAAATGATTTATCAGATAGAAATTATTCTGGAAGTACAAGGATTGTTTTGAAAAACAGTTCTACAGGTTTTTGGTATATCACAAGTTGGTATGACTTTCAATCAGAAGATAAAACTCTTTACTCATGGTCATATTTAAAATCAAAATACTATTACTAGCCATAATAATTATCGCTGGTTGTAATCCTTTCGCTCCAAGTAAATACACCGGAGAAGAAGGTAATTTAGTATTGGGTGACCAAAAAACTGTAGAAGGTTTATTCCAAAATTGGAGATACTCTTATATATTTGCTGACACATCCGTATATAGTAACCTACTTAACAGTGACTTTACTTTTATTTATAGAAATTATGAGTTGGGGGTAGATAATTCTTGGGGCAAAGATATAGATCTTCGTACTACAAGAACTCTATTCGATTCTACAGAAAGTATTGATTTGATTTGGAACGAGATAATTTTTGAGATAGGTGATTCTCTTTCCAAAAATATATTGAGAAGTTTTAATTTACAATTATCATTCCGTGCAGATGATATAACAAGAATAAACGGAAGGGCTAATATACAACTAGTTAGAAGTAGTCCAGATGATGTATGGAGAATTCAACAGTGGAGAGACGAGTCTAACTACTAGTAATCACAGGTATTTCTATTCCAAATGTAGTACCTTTACCTGGAAATGTATCATCAACCCAAATTTTTCCTTTATGATAATCTTCGATTATTCTTTTAGATAAGCTTAGACCTAATCCCCAACCTCTTTTCTTAGTTGTAAAGCCTGGAACGAATATCTGTTTTTTAATCTTATTAGTCATTCCTTTTCCGTTATCTTTTACGAAAATAACAACTTTTTTACCCGTTACTCTCATTGAAACACGAATACGACCATTTTCTTCTTCGATTGATTCTGCGGCATTTTTTATTAAGTTTTCCATAACCCAAGTAAATAAATCTACATTCATCTCAACTACTACTTTTTCTTTTGGGAAATCTCTAATAATCTCAACTTTCCTACCCAAATGAGGTAATCTCTTTTCTACATAATTGCAAGCTGCATCTATTACATAGAAAATATGCTCATTTTCTAATTCAGGTTTTGAACCAATTTTTGAAAATCTATTCGCAATAGTTTTCATGCGATTAACATCATTATCCATTTCGGATAGAGTTTCACTGATTGCTCTAGGCTCATCTATATTTAACCTAAGGATTTCCATCCAAGCTAATAGAGACGATAGAGGCGTACCAAGCTGATGTGCTGCTTCTTTGGACATACCTACCCAAACTTTCGATTCCTCGTTCCTACGTACACTACTGAATATAATATAACCAATAGTAAGTAGTACAATTACACCTATCACAGCCAAAAATGGATACAACTGTAGTGCAGTAACTAAATCAGAATTGTTATAAAAGATTTTTGATAATATTTTACCGTTATGATCTTTGATAACTATTGGCTCATAAGTCATTGCCATATCAACTATTTTAGCTTTTAGAAATTCTCGTTGATCTGGTATAGATTTTGTGGAATCAATTTCTATATTTCTGATATTATTTTGAAACGGAAATAATGGTTCATTTTTATCATCCGTCAATATCATTGGAAATGATATATTTGGTAATATTTGGTCGTTTAGTAATAATGAGAATTCAATATTTTCAAAATTTGGATCCTCTAAACTTTCTAATATTTTAGAATATGACTTTATTAGGTTAGTTTCTTTCTCAATTATATCTTGAACAACTATTTGGGTCTGAAAAATAATAACTATAACTGTAAGTAAAGCAATAAAAATAAGCGCAAGTTTGAATTGCCAGCGTATTACTGGCATAATTGCTATCTTGTGAAAATCTATTTTCTCAAGGAATTTCATTCGATATAATCTGCTATATTGACTATTTTATCAATGGGTAATTGCTGTTGTTCGCCACTCTGCATATTTTTTAAAGTAAATTTGTTTTCATTCATTTCCCTTTCTGCTAATATCACTACATATGTAGCATTATATTTATTCGCATCTTTCATTTGTGATTTGAATGATTTTCTTTGGATGTCAGAAACAACTTTAAACCCTTGATTTCTTAGATTATTTGAAATTTCAAATGATTTATTGATATACTGCTCATCTCCCGACACGACGTAAAAATCGACATAATCTTCTATATTTAAATCACTTATAGCGTCAATAATCAATAATAAGCGTTCAACTCCAAGTGCAAAACCTACAGCTGATGTCGGTTTACCACCTAATTGTTCAAACAATCCATCATATCTTCCTCCACCGCCAAATGAATCCTGGGAACCTAATGCATTACTTTGAAATTCGAATACAGTATGAGAATAATAGTCTAAACCTCTCACTAATTTCGATGAGATGCTAAATTTTATATTTAAATACTCTAGTATTTCGAGTACTTTCTCGAAATGGCATTTACTTTCATTATCTAGAGAATCTAATATCTGAGGTGCATCATTAGCTATTTCTATGTCTTTGGTATCTTTAGAATCGAGAATTCTGAGAGGGTTTAGTTCCAACCTTCTAACCGAATCCTCTGATAAATCGTTTTTATATTTGGAAAAATAATCAATCAAATTTTCTCTATAGCTATTTCTAGAATTACTATTGCCTAGAGAATTTATATTCAAAGTATAGTCATCAATTCCCAAGTCATTAATTAATGAATGAGCCATTATTATAACTTCCGCATCACTTTCAGGATTTGCTGAAGATAAGCATTCTGCACCAAATTGGTGGAACTGTCTGAATCTACCTTTTTGTGGTCTTTCATAGCGAAAGAAAGGACCGTAATACCAGAGCCTTTCTAATTCTCCCCTATTCGCTAAACTATTTTGAATACAAGCTCTTACTAAAGCCGCTGTCATTTCTGGACGTAAGGTTATCGAATTCTCACCTCTGTCCATAAAAGTGTACATTTCCTTGTTAACTATATCCGAAGTATCGCCTATACTTCTAGAGAAAACTTCCGTAGCTTCAAATATTGGGGTTCTGATTTCTGCATAACCAAATCTTGAAGTTATTCTTCTTATAGCTTCTTCTAAATTGTGCCATTTATTTATTTCGTTTGGCAATATATCATTAGTCCCTCTAGGAGATCTTATCATATTCTATCTTTCTATTTGTATTTTTTTAATTAATATTTGTGTCTGAGTTCGAAGTCTTAAAAAATATAATCCAGAAGGTAGATTATCTATATTAAATTCAGAAGTGTATTTTCCTATGTCCTTATATCCAGAAACTAGATTTAAAAGTTTATTGCCCGTGTAATCGACAACATCCAATTCTATTATACCTGCCTCTAACAATTCATAGTTTATAAATGTATTAGATATTAAAGGATTCGGGCTAGGTGTTTCTAAATTAAACATATTTGAGCCATCAAATAACCTTATACCACCTTCTTCACATAAATCTAGAAGTCTATAATTACCATCCGATTCAAATATTTTCAACTTTGCCTTACCAAGTACTTTTGCACCTTTTATATTCAATGTGGTGGTTGAATCATTTCCTAAAGCAGTACGAAACGGTAATTCTGCTATTTGAATTTGATTTGCTTGTATACTATTTTCTTTAGATTCTGATATGTACCAATTTTCTTTTTCCTCTAATTCTATTCTTACAGTTCGTATTCCATCAACTATTTCATCTGAATTATAAGAAAAATCTGGGAATAGCAATGTTGAATTGAAAGATAAATCAAAAGTAATCCCTCTAAATTCATCATTCTTAAGTTCAGGTTTCAATTCAGTTATACTTACATTTGCAATTACTCTGTTATTAGAAGATGATTCTATATTAGATATACTTACAGTTGTTGTATCAAATACTGGTATAGAACCGCTACCAAATAGAGAAATTCTAGTTGGGGAATTGTTTCCATTATGAACAAACACTATATCAGCATTAGATCTATCTATAAATTGAGGAGCAAATCTTGCTATTATTCCCAACTCTTTACCTGTTTTTAATTCAGAAACTGGGTTATCAATTACTATTGAGTAGTCATTTGATCTAGGTATATCAATATAGATAGAATCAATCAATAAATCACGATTCGAATTATTTCTAACAACTACATCTACAACTCTATCTCTAAAATCTCCAATATCAA
Source organism: Chlorobiota bacterium (assembly GCA_041595255.1). Taxonomy (GTDB): domain Bacteria; phylum Bacteroidota; class Ignavibacteria; order Kapaibacteriales; family UBA2268; genus PGYR01. The sequence goes on along the minus strand of JBFHKR010000004.1, from coordinate 32,228 downwards.
CTTTATCAAATACGATAGAACCTTCTACAATCTCCAAATCTCTTTTTGTACAATTTCCTTGTAATGGAATTACTACTTGATTACCAGGTATATCTAGAACTAGCTCAGCTTTTCTGATACCTAAGTCTGTTGGTTTGAATCTAACATCCAAAGTAACCGAATTTTTAGTCAATAAAGTATCAACAATCGTATTTATCAAATTATTTGTAATTTCAAAGTCATTTATATTTGCTCCTCTCAAAAATGCATTCCTAATAGGGAATTGGAAATCATTTAGGTTAGTAAGAGCATCAGTAAAAAGTGTATCTTTATAATCACCTAGATATGTGTCACCAAATAATAAGCTTTTACTTTCGAATTTTAATTTAGTAATTGTAAAAACACAATCAGATGTATCCATCTGCAAGTCACGTTCATCCAAATTCCAAATCTTTGCTGTTTTATCCCAACTCGATGTTATAACTCTTTGTCCATCAAAATTAAAATTAGCTGTTCGTACTGAGTTAGTATGTTCTTTATATACATTAATACTATCGCCATTCGAATTCCACATAATTGCTGTATAATCATCTCCAGATGTCAGAATATACTCATTACCACCAAACTCATTAAATGATCCAGAATTCAGAGGTCTATTAGATTGACTATTATGTTTCAAAGTAAATAGTTGAGTATTATTATTAAAATCCCATACTGTGGTTTCATATCTCAATATATCAACTATTAACAATCTACTCCCGTCGCTGTTCAAAGCAAATTGACTTACCCAACCTGCAATTTTAAATTCTTTTACAAAATTATTGGTCTTTGAATCCCATACTTTTACGCTACCACCATTACCACCTGTTAAATAATAATCACCAGAAGGATGATAATCACCGAACCATAGAGGTTTACTACCATCTGGTGAAAATGAATGCAATTCATTTCCAGTATCAACATCAAATATTTTACAAACACCAGATTTATCAACTGAGATTAATTTAGAACCTTCAGGATTAAAATTCACAGATCTAATTACATCATTATGATCTTCTATAACTTTAAGTGGGTTCGTTTCATCATTTGAATCCCATAAAATCACACTAGTATCATTACTAGCAGAAGCAATTTTAGAATCATCTGGACTAAACACAGCGTAATTAACTTCTTTTGTGTGTTTTTTGAAGAGTCTTGTTAATTTACCTGTATTCGTATTCCAAAGTCTAACCCCTCCATCATCACAAGAAGTGACAGCTTTCGAACCATCTACATGGTCAAAAAATGCTGTATTGACAGCATCTGGATGTACTAGATTAAGTGTTCTCCCTATATTATTCGGCCAAAGTTGGATTCCTCTTACTAGGCATTCTTCGCTTTCAATATCTGGAACTTTCCAATCATATTTCAAATCAGTTACATTACTAGCTAATGTATCCCAATTAGATCCATTATCAGTCGAATACTCTAATTGTATTACATCACTAGGTAATAACCCAGACCAAGTAACTTTATAATTATCACCTACAATTAACTTTTCATCACAATTATTAGGTGAAACTATCTCAATATTCTTAACCACTGGAGGTGTGTTAGGGAATCCGCCTGTGATCAAAACTTCTTCGTTCAAACAAGCATCAGATGCAATAACAAGTTTCGTAAATACAATATTGGAATCATTTGGTGCATATTCTATTTTTACAGTCCAATTATTTCCACTATTTAATAAAGTTGGAGAAGAAATTTTACCTGATAGGAATTTGAAAACCCCTTTTTTATCATCAGAAAAATAAATACTATCAATATTAATATCTGAGTTAACAGCTGTGATAACAATATCAGCCTCTTTTTTACTTCCAGGTAAGACTGAACTGAATCCATAGTATGAAGGTACTAAAGCAAGTCTTGGTATAATAGAAGAACTTACATCAAAACGAAACTCTTTCGAAGCAGATATAGATGGAATTGAAATACTTGCGATTATAGATGTGTCGCAATCTATATTACTTGTATAAGTTAACTTACACGGATTATTACCATTTATTAGTTCTTTTACCGCTAATGAAACTAATTTTAAATTCGTATTAGTAACATTTTCGAATAAATAAAACCCTTCAGTATTATCAAAGTAAGTCTTTACTTTTTTATCTGCGATGCCATCCACAACAATTAAATAAAGCATTACACCATCACTTTTTAGTCTATCTAATAATATTTGATTTATAGAGTTTCTTTTATCCGTAAATAAAACTATATGCTTAGCATTATTCGGACTGGCTGTTTCGAAAATAGTTTTACTTCCAATAGGTAGAGAATAAAATACAGAATCAATTCTTGATTTATCAGAATTATTTAGTTTCAATAATTCATTATAGAAGCTAGAGTGCGATTGTTGAAAATCAAAATTAAGATGATTAACAGTATTAAAAGAAGAAAGTGCGAATTCTGTGTTTGGAGTATTCTGATACAAGAAATTCGTAGCTACTAAAACTGAATCAAAATTAAAATTGCTATTATTAATAGCCAAATCAATAGAAATTATCACAGAATTCTCATTTAAATCGACATTATTATCACAATTGATAAATTTATTCGTTACATTGATATCATTATTTAGAATAATAATATCATTTGAATTCAATAATGAGTTCTGGTTTATGGCATTTTTAAATACATAATACTCTAATGTAACTTTTGGGTAGTTTGTATAGTCATAGTCAGTAACTAGTAATCCCGTTTGTGAAAACATTTGAGTGTTAAGTATTAGTACTGCTGCAAATACTAATGTGATTAACTTTTTCATAATACTATATTTTTTAAAGGCTTTATCTGTAAAATTAAGACAATGTTTAAACAAAAACAATTAATTATATTAACTTTGAAGCTTGTTCAAATAAAAACTACGAAAAACAATGATATTTAGAATTATTTGTGTATTAATATTAACATCATTTCTTTCTTTGAATGGTCAAAATCAACGATTAGATGAAAAATTAATAGTTGGTGATGTAGAAGTTAAGAAAGACACTTTGTGCCACTTTTATAATTTTTCAGTTGGAGATACATTAGAATATAGAGTAGAATCTGGCGATTCTATAGTTGTAAATTGGGAAAGTTATTTGACAAAAGAGCGATATGAAAGAATCAGAATAGTATGTGAAAAAATCGATAAAAAGACAGGTCATTTTTTTCTTTCATACGAAAACATAGACTATATAGGTTATGAGTTTAAACCTCTTTATGAAAAAGTTGAAAGAGAAAGTCATCCTTGGTTGAATAAGAAAGTGATAATTGAAATTGATTCTTTAGGTAGAAGACATTCATTTCAATATTCGGATACTACTACCAAAGGTTTAACTGCTGGAGGACCTTTCCAAGGCTCACTAATACAACCAATTGGAATGAAATGTAGTGCAAAAGGAAATAGTGTAATTCTTCAAAAAGACACCTCTTATTTAGCTGAAAATGGATACCAAACACCAAAAGTAGTAATGACATATCTAATAGAGAATATGGGAGAAGTAGATACTTTGGATAATAATTGTACTAGAATTGATTTATCTACAACTGGAAATGGTGAGGTTTTTATAGAAAGTAAAGATGCCATGTTCTATATGACAACCGTTGTTAACGGCCATGTTGAGAATTATATGAGTAATGATTTACATATTCCAATTTGGTTATACTTTACGCAAGAACAAAATTTCACAATGGAATTAGGGCAAGGAAAGAAAACGAAAGGTTTTCACTATTCATATTCGATTTTTAACTTAGACCGATATGTGAGTGGAAAAATTAACAAGAAGAAAAAATAAAAAAGCAGTTATAATTATAACTGCTTTTAATAAAGAATATTTATTTTAAGAAGAGTTAATCTTTGCCGATTAATTCTTTTTCTTTTTTAGCAAGGACAGTATCAATCATACCAATATATTTATCAGTTAATTCTTGAGCACCTACCTCACCATCTTTTTGTTGATCTTCAGAAATTTCACTTTCTTTTTCTGCTGCTCTTAAAGATTCAATTGCAGAGCGACGAGAATTTCTAATTGCTATTCTACCATCTTCAGCATATCCTTTACAAACTTTTACATATTCCAATCTTCTTTCTTCTGTTAGAGGTGGAACAGGAATTCTTAGAACGTTTCCATCATTTTGAGGATTAAAACCCAAATCAGCCAATTGAATAGCCTTTTCAATACTACTTAGTAAAGAAGTATCGTAAGGTTGTATCATGATAGTTCGAGCATCTGGAGTAGATATACCCGCAACTTGATTCAAAGGTGTGTTAGTTCCGTAAGCTATTACTTCGATACCGTCAACTAAAGTTGCACTTGCACCGCCAGTTCTAATTTTTTCGATTTGAGCCTTAGAAAAATCAAAAGATTTTTTCATTTGCTCTTCAGCTTCTTTTAGTATATCATTTATATCCATAATTAACTCCTTAGACCGATACGGTAGTTCCTATTTTTTCGCCCATAACAAGTCTATACAAATTCCCTGTTTTATTCATATTTATAACTTTAATAGGTAGTTTATTCTCATTGCATAGTGTAATTGCTGTATGATCCATAACTTTCAAATCTTTATTAAGTACATCTTTGAAACTAATATTATCAAACATCACAGCATTACTATTTTTTTCTGGATCAGAATAATATACACCATCGACTCTAGTACCTTTTATAACGACTTCAGCTTTGACCTCTATAGCGCGTAGAACTGCTGCAGTATCCGTTGTAAAATAAGGATTTCCCGTGCCGGCACCAAAAAGTACGACTCTACCTTTTTCTAGGTGTCTAATAGCTCGACGTTGAATATATGGTTCTGCTATTTGTTCCATTTTAATAGCAGTCTGTAACCTAGTTGGGACACCATGCTTTTCTAAAACATTTTGAAATGCCATACAATTTATAACAGTAGCTAACATTCCCATATAATCACCCGAAACTTTGTCTATTCCGTGAGCAGTTGCTTGAATACCCCTAAAAATATTGCCTCCACCTATAACTATACCTATCTCTACGCCAAGCTCATGTATTTGTACAATTTCCTTAACGAATTTAGTGAGAATCTCAGGGCTAATACCGTAACCAGTATCGCCCATGAGCGATTCTCCACTAACTTTTAAAAATATTCTTTTATAGACTGGTTTCAATTATTAACCACCAATTGAATATCTGATAAACTGATTGATCTTAACTTCTTCACCAGCTTTTTCAGAGATTTGTTTTAAAACATCATTGATAGTCATATTACCATCTTTAACATACTGTTGCTCTACTAAGCAGTTTTCTTTATAGAATTTGTTGATTCTTCCTTCAGCAACTCTTTCAGCAATATCAGCAGGCTTACCTTCTTCTTGTGCTTGTTGCTTGTAAAGTTCTTTTTCTTTCTCTAAAATTTCTTGAGTAACAGTAGATCTATCTAAGAATGAAGGATTCATGGCAGCAACTTGCATAGCAATATCTCTAACTAAAGCTTTCGCTTCATCATTTATCTTTGGAGAACTTACCTCTACTATAACACCTAATTTGCTACCTCCGTGTATGTAATCTACTAAGTAACCAGATGTTTCTAAGTTTTCAAATTTGCTTACTTCTATTTTTTCGCTAAATTTTGCAAGTATTTCATTATACTTGTCTTCAATCTTATTTCCATTAATATCAGTAGCTAATAATTCTTCTTTTGAACTTGGAGATTTTTCATAAACAACAGATGCAATAGTATCAACGAAATTCACAAATTCTTCATTTCTAGCAACGAAGTCAGTTTCGCATGTAACTTGTGCAATAGAAGCTTTTTGACCATTATCAGATACTTTCGTAGCAACAACTCCTTCGTTAGTGTCTCTATCAGCTCTTTTTTCTGCTGAAGCGGCACCTCTCTTACGAAGTTCATCTATTGCTGCACCCATATCACCATTTGCTTCTTCTAATGCTTTTTTACAGTCAGCCATTCCGGCGCCTGTTTTGTCTCTCAATTCTTTTACTTGTTGTGCTGTTATGTTTGCCATTTCTTTTTTATATTTAATAGTTTCTAAAAATTCAATATTTATAAAAAGAGCATCCTTTTGAAAGATGCTCTAGTTTTTTTTAATTCTTTATTCTGCTGAGTCTTGTTTTGATTCAGCTTCGCCAGAGACCTCTGCGACTTCTGTTTCCTTTTTAGGTTTATCAGAAGCAACATCTTTCTTTCTTTCTCTTAATTTTCTCTTAACCTTCGTTTGATCTTCACCAGAATCTTCATTTTCTTTATTAATTCTTTCAGATTCAGCTTCCATTTCAGCACGTTTCGTTTTAGCAACAGTATAACCTTCGACTAAAGCATCCGTGATAACTCCTAAAATCAATTCGATTGTATTTCTAGAATCATCATTAGCTGGGATAGGAAAATCAACTTCATGTGGATTAGAGTTAGTATCTACAATAGCTATAACAGGTATATTCAAGTTATGAGCTTCTTTGATAGCTAAGTGTTCTTTTTTAGTATCTACTATAAATATGGCACCCGGTAAACGAGTCATATTTTCTATACCACCAAAAATTCTTCTTAGTTTTTCTCTTTCTCTATCAAATAATAATCTTTCTTTCTTCGTGATTTTCTCATAAGTCCCATCAATCGACATTTTATCTATTGATGTTAGTCTTTTGATAGATTTTCTGATTGTAGCAAAGTTAGTTAACATACCACCTAACCATCTCTCAGAAACATAATTAACATCTGCTTTTTTTGCAGCTTCTTGAAGCAAATCTTTAGCTTGGCTTTTAGTACCAACGAAAAGTATATTTCTTCCACTAAGTGCTATCTCATATGCAGCATCTCTAGCAAGTGTAAGTAAGATTTGAGTCTTACGAAGATCGATAATATGAATCCCATTTCTTTCATTGAAGATAAAATCTTCCATTGCAGGATTCCAACGTCTGGTCAAGTGACCAAAATGAGCACCAGCTTTTAAAAGCTGCTCAATTTCTACATAGTGTTTCATGTAATTCCTTATATTTTGTGTGTTTTAACTACTGCTAGAAAGATCTTGGTACATACATCTTGTATGCAACACACAGTACTCTCCAGCATGATTGATAAATAATTCTTCTTAACGTTTTGAGAATTGGAATTTCTTTCTTGCTTTTTTGCGACCGTATTTTTTACGTTCAACCATTCTAGAATCTCTAGTAAGCAAATCCGCATCTTTCAACTGCTGTTTCAATTCAGGATCCATTTCAATAATGGCACGAGCTAATCCAAGTTGGATAGCACCTGTTTGACCTGTCAATCCACCACCCTTAACATTAGCAACAATGTTATACTGACCGTTAAGAGCAGTTACCACTAATGGTTTAAGGATTTTTTCTTTATTACTTTGGAGGTCTATAAACTGATCAACATCTTTGTCATTTATAACAAACTCACCCTTACCAGGTGTGATTCTTACAGATGCAACAGACGTCTTTCTTCGACCTGTTCCCCAAAATTGTTTCATTCTAACTCCGATGTTATCTTATATTTCTAATTTTTTAGGCATTTGTGCTTCGTGTGGGTGTTCGTTTCCTACATAAACTTTTAACTTTTTAGACATTTTACGTCCAAGTTTAGTTTTAGGAAGCATACCTTTGACAGCTCTTTCCAGAATTCTTTCCGGATGTTTTTCTCTTACTACCTTCACGGGTGTAAAAGTTTCACTACCATGGTATCCAGTATGTTTGAAGTAAGTTTTCTTATCTTCTCTTTTACCAGTAAACACAACTTTTTCAGCGTTAATTACTACTACACAGTCACCATCATCAATATGAGGAGTAAAGCTAGGCTTATGTTTCCCTCTTATTAATGTTGCTATCTTTGTAGCTACTCTGCCAACAGTTTGGCCCGATGCGTCAACTATCCACCATTCGGTGTTGACGTCTTCTTTTCTAAGCGATTTGGTAAATTGTCCAGTACTCAATTTACATCTCCAAAATATTTCGTTTTAATTATAGCTTACAAAATTAAAAGATTTATAAGAATATATCAAATTATTTGAATTATAATCTGAATTTTTTTTCTAATTCACTATAAGAAATAGTAAATGAAGTCAATTTTCCAGTTGGACTATGATAAGGATTTTGACAATTGAATAAATCTAAATATAGCTTTTTTAATTCAATTTTTGTTTTATTTTCAATAGTATTTATATTAATACTTATAGCAATAATTTTGGCTATGAACTCGTGTAGCTCTTCCCTATCATCGTGTTGTGAGTCAATTAAGTTATTAGTTATCCTTTCAATTATGGATTTAATATTACCATTCTGTATTATTTCTGGTACTGAACTAATTGTTAGATTTTCGTTTTCAAACTCTAAAATAAAACCAAAATCCTTCAAATTTTCAGATTGGGTCTTTAAAACTGAAATTTGTTTTTTTTCTAATTTTATTTGTTCTGGAAATAGTAAATCTTGACTTTTAGAAATACGATTATTAAAAGAATTCAATAAATACTCATAATAAATCCTTTGCAATGCTCTTCTTTTATATATAACTAAAAGATGTTCTACCTCTTTTACTATTATAAATCTATCATCTATTAATAAGAATTCGAATGATTGATCTTCATTTGTGTTAAATAAGGTCCCCAAATCTGAATTTATTTCACTCGAAAAGAATTCGCTTGAACTTTTTTGGTAATTACTTTGAGTATAATTTTGAGATAATCTATTTTCTTTTTGTTGACCTCTTTCTAAAATTTCACCGGTATTTCTATTTACAATAATTGGTTCATTATTATTATTTCTTTCAATTTGAAAAGGAGAATAGTTTAACTCAGTATCTATTTTGAATTCTGGAATGAGGTTAACTTCTCTTAAAGTGCTCATAACTGCATTCTTTACAATATTATAAACTAATCTATCATTTTCAAATTTTACTTCATGTTTTTGTGGATGTACATTTATATCTATTTGGTTAAAGTCCATTTCTAGGAAAATTACATAGAATGGGAATTTTTTTTCTTCTAATAACTCTTCGTAACAAGACATTATAGCATGATTTAAATATCTATTCTTAATAGTTCTCTTATTTAGAAATAGATATTGGTTAGATGAGTTTTGTTTTGCTAAAAATGGTTTACCTATGTATCCGTGTATTTTTATACCTTCCTCTTCGTATTGCAAAGGTATAATCAAATCTTTGACTGCATTACCTAAAGTCGCTATGATTCTAGATTCTAAATCAGTTGAATTTAAATCAAATATTAAGTTATCATCATCATAAAAAGTAAATCTTATATCGGGAAATGATAATGCAAACTTTATCATTGTTTCAGAAATAGCTTTAAACTCACTAATATTGCTTTTCAAGAATTTACGTCTAGCTGGAACGTTATAAAATAGATTTTTGACTAGTATTTGAGTTCCTTTATTGCTATTAACTTCTTCGATAGTATGGATTTTATTGGGTTCTGAAACTAATTTATAACCTAAATTTTCATTTTCAGAACGAGTTATTATCTCTACATGTGCTACGGAAGTGATAGAAGCTAAAGCTTCGCCACGAAAACCTAATGATTTGATTGCTTCTAGATCTCTCTGTGATTCTATTTTACTTGTAGCATGTCTTTTTATACACAATTCAAGATTGTTTTTATTCATACCACAACCATTATCTATGATATGGATTAGACTTTTACCTGCGTTGCGTACTACTACTGCAATTTCCGTGGCACCAGAATCTATGGAATTTTCAATTAGTTCTTTAATTACAGATTCTGGTCTTTGAACTACTTCACCTGCTGCAATCTGATTTGCAATAAAATCAGGTAAAATTTTTATGTTTTTTTCGTTATTGGGATTCATATTCCAAAATTAATGGAAATATAATAGAAAACGAAACTTAGTGGTGTGAAGTTGATAAAAAAAGCCCCAATGCGAAGTTAGGGCTTTTTCTATTTTATTTTCTTGAATTTAGTTTTGAACCGAAAACTTCTATTGCTTTGAATAAAGCAGAAAAAACAGTAGTCGCCTTGTCTATAGGTGGAGCTATTCTATCATAGGACCTATTTATTAACCTTTCGTAAGGTTCAATAGCGTTTATAACATTACTAGCACCATCATTAATATTGTCAATTAAATTGTTAGTTTTATCGCTAGTAGTCTTCCAATGATTTAGATGTTCGAGGGCTTTCTCTTTGATATCTGAAACCTCTTTTCTCACCTCAGTGAACTCTTCTAGTGTTATCATCATACGAGTTCTTAGAACCGTTATATTTTCAGTTATTTTATCGAGATTTTTTGTTGCCTCATTAAAAACTTTCAATGTCTTTGATAAAAAAACAATAAGATAAACAACTAGTAATGTAATTGACGTCAAAGCTATAATAGCAACTATTTTTAGTACTTCATCCATAAGTATTACTATAATTTAATTTTTAGTTCTGTGCTTCATTCATTTCTTTTTTAAAAGTTTCTACACCAGCTTTAGTTGCAGATCTTACATCTTCTATTTTATTTTGAACTGACTCTTTTGCAGAACCAGCTTTAGTTTTAGCTTCATTCAATACACTTTCAGCAGCATAAAGTAATTCATTAGCCTGTTTTTTGGCAGAATCGATGATATTCTGAGCTTTTACTCTACCTTCATTAACAGTTGTGGAAACCTGATGACCAACTTTCTGCTCAGTTTCTGCCCATTTATTATTTGCTTTGCTATAAAGTTCAGTTGATTTCGTCGAGATATCTTGACGTAGTTCCTTACCTGACTTAGGTGCAGTCAATAGAGCTACAGCAGCACCTACTGCTCCACCTACAAGTGCCCCTAATAAAAATCCTTTTGTATAATCTTGTCCGTTTGACATAATGACTCCTACCAATTTTCGTTTAATATATTTAATTTATCGTGTGTTCTAAGTATAATTTCTGCAAGCTCTCTAACTGCTCCATTTCCAGCCTTTGCTTGACAAACATAATCTGCTACATGTTTTATAGCATCTACAGCATCAGCAGGACAAGCAGAAAATCCGACTAGATTCATTGCATGAAGATCATTTACATCATCTCCCATAAATGCTATTTCTTTCAATTCCAATTCTAACTCTTGAGCTAATGTTTTAACTGCGTCTGTTTTATTATGACAACCAAGTACAGTCGCATCAACATCTAACTTATTTGCTCTTGCTGCTGCAATTGGAGAATCTTCACTTGTCATCAGTGCAATTTTAAATCCGGCTTTTTTTAATAGTACAATTCCCATACCATCTTTAACATGAAATTTTTTCATCACGTCACCATCAGCGGTATAGTACATACCACCATCAGTCATTGTCCCATCTACGTCGAATATTATTAACTTTACATGTTCCAATTTATATTATCCTGTTTATTTTAATATTCTATTTGCCTAACTTTACAAAAATCATAAAAGGTAATTTTTGAAAAACTATATCGCTATTAAACTATACGTACCCGAAGAACACCAAGATACATTTATCGCATTAATCTCAGATTTAGATTTTACGGGAATAGAACAAGTTAATGATGAATTGACAATCAATTTCCTTGCCAATTACTATAACGAAGTAATAAATAATGAATTGTTAGAAGCTAGTAATATTCTTGGCTTTGAAACTAATATTATTTCTAAATCTGAAATTATAGAGAAAAATTGGAATGAAGACTGGGAAAAGCATTTGGAACCTGTTATAATTAACGAAGATTTGGTAATAAGCCCTACAAGCAAAGCGGACAATCTATCTCATTATAAGTACTTGATTATAATTAATCCACAAATGTCATTTGGAACAGGTTACCATGCTACAACTCGATTAGCCTCTAGATTACTAATGAATACAGTCCAAGAGAATGAAAAGTGGATTGATGCAGGTACAGGGACTGGAGTTCTTGCTATATTATGTTCTAAATTAGGTGCAAAGACTGTTCACGCATTTGATATAGATGAGTGGTCTGTTAAAAACACAATAGAAAATGTGAAATTAAATAGTGTAAAAAATATTACAGTTTCACAAAGTGATTTGAATACCTTACAATTAGATCAATATGATGGTATAGTTGCAAATATTTTCGCAAATATACTTATTGACAATATGTCAAAATTCTCCACTTCAATCAAATTGAAAGGAACTCTTATTTGTACCGGAATATTAAAATATGATAAACTTAAAGTGCTCAGTGCGGCAGAAGATAATGGGTTTGAATTAATACAAGAATTAGCTGAAGACGAATGGATTGCATATAAATTTAGGAAGAAAATATGATTTGTGCATCAATTGATATAGGTACTAATACCTTATTATTACTTATTGCAGAAGTTACAAATGGAAAAATAGTTAATGTTATAGAAGATGAGCATCAAATAGCTAGATTAGGTGAAGGTCTCGAAAATAATAAAATAATCTCTGATAATGCCATATTACGAGCAACTAGGATATTACATGAATATAGAAATATAATAGAATCATATAATGTCGAATTGATAAGAGTCTCAGCAACTAGTGCTATGCGTGATGCTAAAAATAGTTCTGAAGTAAAAGTATTATTCGAGTCAATTATAAAATCCCCAATTGAAATAATTGCTGGAATAGATGAAGCACGAATAAGTTTCATAGGTACTATAGAAGACTCAAGGATTTATTCGGATATTGTATTGGATATAGGTGGTGGAAGTACAGAGGTTATAATAGGTAAAAACCAAGAGATCTCATATTGTCAATCCTTGCAAATAGGAGCTGTCAGAATAACTGAAAAGTATTTCCCTGACTTTGAATCAAAAAAAACTAATCAAAAGATTGCTAGAGAATATATTAGATATTTATTTAGTCAACTGAATATAACAAAATCAAATGGGAATTTGATAGCTGTAGCGGGAACACCAACTACCATTGCCGCTATAGATTTAGAACTTCCCCAATATAACGCACACCTTATTCATAACCATCGCATTAGTGAAGAAAGATTAAAAGGCATTGTTGAAATATTTGTTAATAAAACAAGCACAGAATTAGTTGAGCAGTATAATATACATCCCAATAGAGCAGATGTCATATTGGGAGGGGCTTTGATTCTTTTAGAATTTTTAAATTATACAGGAAAATCAAGCTTTCTAGTTTCTTGCAAAGGTCTTCGATATGGTCTTATACTGGATATGTTTAAAAAATAATTGAATTTCTTAATATATAAAGTTAATTTTGTGATTATTTTAATTACCAATATCGGAGATAATATGCGTTCAATACTATTTGGTCTAATAGCTATAGCTATACTAGGATTAACTTCTTGTCAAGAAAGCGGGAATAAAACTCCTGAATTTTACAAAGATACAGTTACTTTTGATTTACTTTCAGACATGAAAAGTCTATTAGATGAAAATGCTGATAAAATCACAGTCGAAGATGTAAACTATTTGAATAGTGCTATCAGATACTACTCACCTATCAAAGACTCACTTATTGGCAAAACTATAGGCGAACTAATCGAAGGTCAGAAGGAAAGAACATTGAGTACTAATATTAATTTGACTCAAGCAACTGCATTTAGCACTTTGTTTACTCAGTCAATCAAATTCAACATTAGTGAATTTCAAAAAATAGAGCAAGAAAACGGTCAACCACTTAACGTACCTACTTACCAATTCCAAAATATATCTGGTAAAAGCATTGTTAAATTATCAGGTGTAGTTGATTACTATAACGGTGAGCAATTAATTAAGAGATTTACTATCGAAATAGAAAAAGAAATCCCTGCTGATAAAACTTTGAACCAACCTTACCCTTACAATCATGATGCAGCAAATCAAAGAGATGTTTTTGTTAGAGAAAATTTTGATAAGCTTAGAAAAGTATGGATTCCTACTATGATAGAGTTTGCTGATGGCAAAATCTATAAGAGAAATCCTGACAAAAAAGGTGATAATCAGTTAGAGAAAGACGCTAAATAACAATTAGCAGTATACCTAAAATAAAAAAGACGGTCTCAATGACCGTCTTTTTTTTTGTTTTTTTCTCATTATAATTAAGACTCAATACCCAATGCAGTATTTACAACGTAAGCCTGTTCATGTATATGGATTTTAGCTGATCCAGTAGCCGTTGAAGCAGCAGTATGGCGACCAGCATATTCTATTTTCTTATGATTATCAACTATCTGTAGTAATTCTGTTAACATATAATTCCAAGCACCTTGATTTTTAGGTTCTTCTTGAGCCCAAATAATCTTTGTAGCTTTATTATATTTGTTAATTACTTCTTCTAATCTAGTTATATTCATCGGATATAATTGTTCAATCCTTACGATAGCAATATCATCAATTTTTTCTTCAGTACGCTTTTGAATTAAATCATAATATAGCTTACCAGTACAAAGAACTAATCTCTTCACTTTATTTGCTTTGATATTAGTATCAGTTTCATCAATTATATGTTGGAATTCACCACTAATGAAGTCAGATGTTTGAGAAACTGCATCGCTATGTCTCAACATACTCTTAGGACTTACTACAATCATAGGAAGCTTATGTGAAAGTTTTGCATGTCGGCGAATAGCATGAAAATAATTTGCAGGTGTAGTGAAATTACAAACAATCATATTTTCTTCTGCACATAACTGTAAGAATCTCTCTAATCTTGCAGAAGAATGTTCTGGACCTTGACCGTCATGACCATGAGGTAATAACATAATGAGATTACTAGTTTGTCCCCATTTTACATCTCCACAAGATATAAACTGGTCAATAATAGGTTGAGCCATATTGACAAAGTCACCAAACTGCGCCTCCCAGAAAGTTAATGTCTTTTTGGCACTTACACTATATCCATAATCATATCCAACTACGGCAAGTTCTGATAATGGACTATCGTATATTTGGATTTCTGCTTGACCTAATTCAATATTGTTAAGAGGAATAAAAGCTTCTTCTGTTTCAGAATCTATCAGAACTGCGTGTCTCTGACTAAATGTTCCTCTTCTTACATCCTCACCAGAAAAACGAATTCCTACATTATCAAGTAATACAGCTCCCATTGCCAAAGTCTCTGCAGAAGCCCAATCAAATGAAGGTTTATCATCATCTATCATACTTCTTCGCTTTTGCAATCCATTTATTACTTTAGGATTTACATTAAATCCCTCAGGAACTTCAGTTGTATGTTGTATTATTTTCTGTAGTTTTTCTTTAGTTATAGTTGTATCAAAGTTTTTAATAGATTGACCAAATTTTTCTTCAAAAACAATCTTTTGAGATTTTGGTTTCTCTTTTCTTTCATCAAATGCTTTTTCAAGTTCACGAATGTATGAATTATTTAATTCATCAACTTCTTCTTTAGATAAAATCCCTGTAGAAACTAATTCATCTTCATAAATTTCTCTAGTCGATTTCATAGATCTTATTTTCTTATACATCAGGGGTTGAGTATAACTAGGTTCATCACCTTCGTTATGCCCATATTTTCTGAAGCAAAGCATATCTATAATCACATCTTCATTGTACTTGTTTCTATAATTCAATGCAAATATAGCAGCTTGTGCAACAGCTTCTGGATCGTCCCCATTAACGTGTATGATTGGTACTTGCAACATTTTAGCTACATCAGTAGCATAGTAAGTAGATCGTGCATCTTCTACAGAAGTAGTAAATCCAATCTGATTATTGACTATTATATGTATAGTACCACCAGTTGTATACCCTTCTAATCGGGCAAGATTTAGAACTTCTTGACTTATACCTTGTCCTGCAAATGCTGCATCTCCGTGTACTAATATCGGTAATACCTTCGAATAATCACCATCAAAATTTTCATCGACTAATGATCTACAAAATCCTAAGACTACAGGGTTTACAACTTCCAGGTGACTTGGGTTTGGTAATAGATGGACAGCCATTTTATTATTCTTCAATGAAGTATATTCATTCATTTGACCCAAATGATATTTTACATCTCCCGAACCATGATAATCTTGAGGGCTAATATCACCATCAAATTCATTGAAAATTGCTTTGAAACTTTTTCCTGCATTATTCACTAATACATTTAATCTACCCCTGTGAGCCATACCTAATACAGCTTGTTCCGTATTCGAATTTGCTGAATCTTGTAATAATTGGTCTATCATTACTATTAGAGATTCTGCTCCTTCTAGACTGAAACGCTTTTGACCAATAAACTTTTTATGAAGAAAGTCTTCAAATGTTTCAGCATGAATTAACTTTCGTAAAATATTCTTTCTTTCTTCTTTTTCAAATTTCAAGCTATTTCTAGAGGATTCTAGAGTATTTTTTATCCAATTCTTTTTGATAAGGTCTTGGATATACATGAATTCGATACCAATAGTACCACAATATGTATCACGCATTAACTCTAAGATTTCTCTTAGTGTCATCTGCTCTTTATCCCAAGAATCAACAGATGGGAAACTTCTATCCAAATCCCAAATATTCAAACCATAATAACTCATATCCAATTCTGGGTACGAATAGCTAGACATTCCAAATGGGTTTGTATTAGCTAAAAGATGCCCCCTTACTCTATATGAATTAATTAGAGACATTACATGAGTACTTTTCTCTTGTCTATGATTCATTTCAGATTTTCTTATATCAGAATTATCTATTTCCCATTTAACAGGATTGAAAGGAATTCGAAGACTAGCAAATATTTGATCATAGAATCTATTTTCACCAATCAATAATTGGTGCATATATCTTAGAAATTCTGCTGATTCAGCGCCTTGAATTATCCTATGGTCATAAGTATTAGTAATACTAACGACTTTCGATATTGCTAATTCAGTTAATTTGTCAGGCTGAACCGCAGAGAATTCGGCAGGGAAGTCAATTGAACCAGAAGCTATAATCATCCCTTGACCATTCATCAATCTAGGTATAGACATTATAGTCCCCATCATACCTGGATTAGTCAATGAAACTGTCGTACCTTCTAATTCATCTAAAGTGATTTTACTATTTTTTGCTCTATTTATCAGGTCTGATAATTTCTCAATGAATTCAGAGAAATTCATACTACCAGCATCTTTCAAATTAGGTACTAATAACAACCTATCGCCATTTTTCTTTTCAATGTCGACAGCAACCCCAATATTAATCTCGTTGTTAATCTGACGATAATATTTACCATCTTTTTTTACGAAATTATCATTCAAAGCAGGATATTGTTTTAGTGTTTTAACAATTGCCCAAAGAAGTAGATGAGAAAACGAAATTTTTGATCTTCTTTGTCTAATCAAATACTTATTAATAATTCTTCTATTTTCATCAAGTGGTTTTACAGGAATTGACCTAACTGAAGTTGCTGTAGGAACAGTTAAACTTTCCTCCATATTTTCTGCAATTTTAGTAGGAATATTTGGTAATTCCGTTAATTTGTCCAAGTCAATTCTGTCTGCATGTGGAGTACTATCTGCAACTATATGTGAAACATGTATAGTCTCTCCCCTACCGTTAGTAGGCAAAGTAGCTATGGATTTACCATTCGCTTTTGAAAAATAATCTCTCCATTCTGCACTTACAGAACTCGGATCTTTAAGAAAGTCGTAATACAACTCTTCTTCGAAGGCTTGGTTTAAGTCAATCACTTTATCAACTTTATAATTGTTAAAAATTAATTATCAAATTTAAAAAACTAAGACGCATTACAAATATATAAATTGTCAAATTTTATTTCTCAAAATTATCGAAAAGTTCGATAACTTCAGCGTTTTTAGAAACTTTTAAAACATCTTCAAAAAAACTTCTATTATTTAATATTTTAGATATTTTGCTTAAAGCTTTTATGTGTAATCCTAACTCCTCATTATTACTAAGAATTAAAAAAACTATAGAAACTTTTTTACCATCTAAAGAATCAAAATTAACTGGTTTATTGAGCGTAATCAATGCAGCAGTCAATTCTTTTATGTCCTCGGACTTTGTATGTGGTATAGCAATATTGTTGCCAATTCCTGTTGACATCAGATTTTCTCTTGCAAATACCTCTTCCAAGACCTTGGAAGTATTGGTAATGTTGCCTGATTTAGCTGCTAACTCAACTAATGTTTCTATAATTTCGTCTTTATCGTTCAATTCAGAATTGAGAATTATGCATTTCTCATTTAGAATTTCAGAGATTTTTTTCATGGTGTCATTTTTTTTTTACAATTTATCCAATCTTATAGAGCAACTCAAATAATACTGTTAGATTTGTATAAATAATTAAACAATTGGTAAAGATATGAAAGTTTTGGTAACTGGAGCTACTGGGTTTATTGGGAGCCATATAGCTGACCAAATGAAAGAGAAAGGAGCAGACGTAATCTGTATTGTTCGTAAGTCTAGTAATTTAAGATGGGTAGAGAACAAAGGTTATGAATTAGTTGAGGCATCTCTTTCAGACATTGAAGAACTTAAAAAAGTAGTAAAAGACGTTGATGTAATATTTCACTCTGCTGGTCTAACTGCAGCAAAAAGTATGGAAGATTTTGTTCGTGCAAATTTAACCGGAACGAAGAATTTATTCGAAGCAGCAAAATATGCAGCCCCAAATCTACAGAGATTTCTACATGTTTCAAGTCAAACTGCAGTAGGTCCATCAAAGTCATTGGATGAAATTTCTACAGAACTTCAACTACATAATCCTCTTACTTCATATGGTAAAAGTAAAAAAATGGCAGAAGATTATCTAAATGCTAGCAAGGATATATTGCCAATTACTATAGTAAGACCTCCCGCTGTTTACGGGCCTAGAGATACTGCTACTTTACCTATGTTTCAAGCTGCACAAAAAGGAATAGGTACTTTAATAGGTTTTGATGATAAATATGTAAGTTTAGTTAGTTCTATGGATCTGACTAGAGGTATAATTGAAGCTGCTTTATCTAATAATACTGTAGGTGAATCTTATTTTATTGCATCTGAAATGTATTATAATTGGACAGAAATAATCAACTCTATGGGAGCAGCTGCAGGTAGAGAAAAAATACTTAAACTACGAATTCCGCATTCCATAGTTAAGGTGATGGGTAATGTAAATGGTTTGATAGGTAAAGTTACTGGAAAACCACCAGTTTTTGATTCAGAAAAAAGTATTGACTTTATTCAAAAATATTGGACATGCTCCGTAGATAAAGCCAAAAAAGATTTTGGCTACGAGCAAAAGTATAGTCTAGATGAAGGTTTCAAAGTTACATTCGAATGGTATAAAAGCAACGGTTGGATAAAATAAATGTATTTTAGAAGTATCCCAGCATTCTTAATTACACTAATAGTATTGTTAATAGCAATATTAATTTTTTCAATAAATATAACAAGAATTGGGTTAGATAGTAATTATTCAGAAATTATATCCCCAAAATTAGAAGATGAAGTAGAAGTATTTGAAAACTTTAATGGTATTCCACATATCATTGCAAAAAAAGAAAATGACTTGTTCTTTGCTATAGGTTATTATCATGCAAAAGACAGATTATGGCAAATGGACATAATGAGAAGGGCTGCAGAAGGCAGGCTATCTGAAGCATTTGGAGAAAAAACTCTAAAACAAGACTTGTTTTTAAGAAGTATAGAAATGGGTGATTTGGCGCAAAAATCATTGCGCAAAATGTCAGCTAAATCTATTGAAATATTAAAATCATATTCTGCTGGTGTAAATAGCTTTATTAAAAATAATAAAAGTAAACTTCAATTCGAGTTTGGCGCTTTAGATTATGAACCTGAAGAGTGGTTACCCTACCATTCCGTTCTAATAGGAAAACTAATGGCATTTGAAATGAGTTTTAGTTTTTGGTCAGATTATGCATTATCTGAGATAGCAATGAAGATAGGTAGAGAAAGAGCTGTAGATTTTATACCGAATGATATAGAAACTTTAATACCATCTCAATTGGATACTAATAATATATTATTACCAGAATTAGATTCTAATTTCATATTAAGTTTAATTGCTGATTTCGGTTCTGGATATACAGGGAGTAATTCGTGGGCTATATCTTATAATGATGATAATGAAAAGCATATGATATTAGCCAATGACCCACATCTACCGATTAATCTTCCATCTCGATGGTATCAGATGCATATTAGTTCACCTAATATAAATGTAATAGGTTATTCTATACCAGGCAATCCATCTATAATAGCTGGTAGAAATGATTCTATAACGTGGGGAATAACCAACGTTATGGCAGATATTTGTGATATCTATTTGGTAAAAAAAGGGAAAAATGATGATTATTATATAGATGAAAACGGGAAAGAAATTGAATTTGAATTTATAAGAGATACAATAAAAATTAACGGAAAGGAGAGCCATCAGTACTATAGAAAAAGAACTAAAATGTCTGCTCTACTTTCAGAGTCTCATATTTGGAATGAAGATATATCTAGACACAAATTTTTTAATGAATATAATATATGTTTTGATTGGGTTGGTAATAAAGAATCTGATGAAGTCAAATGTTTATATGATTTAAATAAGGCAAAAAATTACAATGAATTCAAAACCTCTTTAGAGCAATGGAGTGCTCCTGCATTAGTATTTAATTACGCAGATAAAACAGGAAAAGTTGCTAAACTACCAGTAGGAAATATACCCGATAGAGGAAAAACAGACCCAAGTTTTATAAACCCTTATTGGGATAAAGAATATAGGTGGAAAGGTTATAAGAGCTTAATAGGTATTGGAGAGCAAGTTATTAATAATGATGGTTATGTATTGGCAGCAAATAATAACTTTTATCCAGAGGGTGTTTTTATATCTCACAATTGGGAACCCGATTCGAGAGCTAGAAGAATAGATCAACTACTTAGTGAAAAGAACTTTACTACTATACGTGATTTCGAATTTATGCAAATGGATAATTTTTCTCCTTTTGCTTTTGATTTGCTAAAACTAACTTTGCCTACACTTGCTAGAGTTAAAGAAAAGTTAAATGATCATGAAAAGAAAGCTTTCAATAAACTGTTGAAATGGAATACAATACTCTCTAAGGATTTAAATGAACCTTTGATATATAATTTCTATAAACGTTCATTGATTGAAGAAACTATAAAAGATGAAATTGGATTAAACTGTTATAAACATTATAGTTTCTTGACCAATTATCCTGATAGACTTATTTTGCAATTATTAAAAACTGATAACCACATACTTTTCGATAATATTAATACAAGTAAGAAAGAGAATAAAGAAGTTATTATATTCCGTTCATTCAGAAAGGCAATTAAGAATTTAATTGATATTTACGGAATAGATGGTATTAGTAATTTAACATATGGTGAGGTTAGGAAGCTTGAGCTAAATCATCTATTTGGAGATAATAAATTCATTGGACCTGCAGTAAATCTAAAACCAGTGGGATTAGGAGGTGATAATACTACTTTATTCAATACAGAATCACGTCATACCAAACCTAACGAAGTGGTTGTGTCTGCATCAATGAGATTCATAACTGATATGAGCGATAGTTTGGTATATATGATATTACCTGGAGGGTCTTCTGGAGACCCTATGAGTTCAAATTATGGTGACCAAGTACAATTATGGCTCAATGGTGGATATTTGAAACTGAATATGAATAAAATACCAACTAGTGATTTCAAGCTTAAATCAAAGTTTAAACCATAACTATTATTTTATTAATGTAACAAGTTTATCAATAGCTAGTTTAGTATTGTTTCTAACTTCACTTATTGATGCTTGCATCATATAACAAGGAGCGGTTATTATTTTATTTTCTTCATCAAAACAAATTTCATTTATTGTTTTCATTACCGACATAACCCCAAGACTTTCCATACCATCGCTTATTTCCTTAATATCGTAAGGAGATTTTTCTTTATTTGTGCCTACTGTTAGTTTAGTTCCAATTCCAGATCCCTGAAGAGCTTTAGCTATAACTGTAGGTCCCATACACAAAGCTGCTATTGGTTTCTTCGCACTAACCATGTCGATGATCAAATGTTTTACTGCAGGATCTATATCACCATCTGGCCCTTCAAAAGCCCATCTGTTTAAATTCTTTGCGGCACCAAAACCACCTGGAATAACCAAAGCATCAAAATCATCTATTGAAGTTTTATTAATTGATTTTATTTCACCTCGTGCTATACGAGCTGACTCTTTTAATATATTCCTCTTTTCACCAATTTCAACACTCCCATCTAAATGATTTATTACATGAGATTGATCTTTATCTGGAGCAAAACAAACAGCCTCAGCTCCATTCTCTTCAATAGCGAGTAAAGTAAATACAGATTCGTGTATTTCCGAACCATCATAAACTCCGCATCCTGATAGTAGTACTCCAATTTTCATATCAACCCTTTTAATTTTTTATTCAATCAAATTACTCAATCTTATACGATATTTAATTCAAATAGTTTTTATTTTTATCTTCTAATATGAATTAAAAGAAATAATTAAGGAATTATTAATCAAAAAAAAAGGGTTGCACAAAGCAACCCTCAGTAACACTATTTAAAAAAGAGAATTAATCTCTTCTTCTATCCCTACCGCCACCGCCACGTCTATCACCACCGCGTCTGTCACCACCTCTGTCATCTCTATCTCTTGGAGGTCTTGGCGGTCGTTCTACATAGCCTTCAGGTTTTTCCAGTAAAGCACGAATGCTTAATCTGTATTTACCGTCACGTGTAGCTTCTAATAATTTCACATCAATTTCTTGTCCTTCTTCCAAATGGTCTGCTACATTTTCAGTTCTTTCCCATTGGATTTCAGAAATATGTACTAGTCCCTTTTTCTTTGGTAAGAACTCAACTATCGCACCCAAACCTTCACGTACACTATCTACTTTACCTTTATAGACTTTACCTTCTTCAGGTTTTTCTAAAAGCTTTTTGATAATGTCTAGTGCAATTTGAGCATCTTCATCATTATTTGTTGCAATAGTAACAATTCCATCATCATTTATATTGATAACGGCATTACTTCGCTTAGTGATATCTCTGATAGTATCTCCCCCCGATCCTATAACTGTACCGATTTCATCTTTCTCAACTTGTAAAGTTGTAAATCTTGGAGCAAATTTAGATAATTCTTCATTTTTCTGTTGAATAGTTTCACTCATTTTATCAAGTATATGAAGTCTTCCCTCTTTTGCTTGATTAAGAGCTTTTTTCATAATTTCTACTGATAGACCATCAATTTTGATATCCATCTGACAAGCAGTAATACCATCTTTAGTACCTGCTACCTTGAAATCCATATCTCCTAAGAAATCTTCATCCCCTAATATATCAGTCAATACAGCTACGTCTTCGCCTTCTTTTATTAAACCCATAGCAATACCTGCTACTGGCTTTTTAAGAGGAACACCGGCGTGCATTAGTGCCATAGAACCAGCACAAACAGTTGCCATAGATGATGAGCCATTTGATTCTAATATGTCAGAGATTATTCTAACAGTATAAGGGAAATCTTCTTTTGAAGGCATTAACTTTTTCAGCGCTCTTTCTGCTAATGCACCATGTCCTATTTCTCTACGACCTGCACCAGTATATCTACCTGTTTCACCAACACTAAATGGAGGGAAGTTGTAATGTAGATAGAAGTTTGTATAATACGTTGGTAAAAGCCCATCTATCATTTGTTCGTCCCTTTCAGTACCTAATGTAACTGAAGTCAAACTCTGAGTTTCTCCACGAGTAAATAAAGATGAACCATGTACTCTAGGCAATACACCTACTTCTGTTTCTATCGGTCTAACATCGGTTAAACCACGACCATCAAGTCTTTTACCATCTTTGATAATCATCTCACGCATTAACTGCTTTTCTAACTTTGAGAATGAACTATTTGCATAGTCAACTAACTTACTAGCGTACTCTTCATTATCTGCAAACTTTTCTTCTACTATAGCTACTGCTTCGTCTCTAAGTGAGTTACGAGTTTCTTGTCTTTCAGATTTAGTTGTTATTGTATTAACGTAAACTTTAGTTTTATCAGTAATTGCTGAAACAACTGTCTCATAAATCTCTGCAGGGATTTCTTTTTCAGTTATTTGTCTTTTTTCTTTATTCACAAGTTTTAATAATTCTTTTTGAAGATTATTAAACTCTTTGATTTTAGTATGAGCGTAATCTAAGACCTCTAAGAAATCTTCTTCACTAATCTCGTTACATTCACCTTCAACCATCATTATTGATTCATCAGTACCAGCAACGCTGAAATCTATTTCTGCAGTTTCTAGTTCTTCAGGTGAAGGGTTTACTTTGAAATTACCATCGATTTTAGCAACTCTGACTTCAGACATAGGTCCAGCAAATGGAATATCAGAAATCAACAATGCCGCTGATGCACCTGTAGCTGCTATATTCTCAGGATCTATCTCTGGTTGAGCAGACATTACCCAAGCTATTAGTTGAGTGTCGTAATGCCAGCTTTTAGGAAATAAAGGACGAAGTGGTCTATCTATAAGACGAGCTACTAATATTTCTTTAGTAGATGGACGGCTTTCTCTTTTCAAAAAACCACCTGGTATCTTACCTGAAGCAGACATTCTTTCTCTGTAATCTACCATCAAAGGTAAGAAATCAACATCCATCTCGGTATTTGAAGCAATAGCATTGATTAGAATCATTGTGTCACCACAACTCATCATTACATTACCATTTGCAAATTTGGCAAATCTGCCTGTTTCTAATGTGTAAGTCTGACCATCTATGACAGCAGATACACTAATAGGATTGTTTAAAGACATTTAAACACCTCTTAATAAATTAATAATAAAAAAGCAGGTGTAATATGTCAGTCTGAACTTAATTAAAGATTTCAATTATGAAACACTTAACTAAATTCAGAGAGTGGCATATTATCTACCTGCAATAACATAAAACAAAAAACGGCTTTTTATAGCCGTTTTTCTAATTCTTACTTTCTTAAATTCAATTCACCAATGATAGTACGATAGCGTGTAATATCATTTTTAGCTAAATAATTCAATAGCGTTCTTCTTTTATTAACTAGACTAATAAGTCCTCTTCTAGAGTGAACATCTTTTTTATTAGCAGTAACGTGACCAGTAAGGTCTATGATACGAGCAGTAAGTAAAGCTACTTGTACTTCAGGTTTCCCAGAGTCTTTAGGTGAATCACCATACTTCTTTACTATCATTGCTTTTGTTTCTTGAGTAATCATACTCCAAACTCTCCGATTTCCGATTTTACAATAAACACAAAATTAAGAATATAAATTGATTATATAAAATTTATTTTAAATTAGCTATATAATTTATAGCAAATTCTTTGTCATTTTTAATCTGATTGACCAATTCTGTTGGACCATTGAATTTTTTTTCACTTCTTATAAACTTATGGAAGTTTATATAAATTTCTTTACCATATAGATTCATATCCAAATCTAGGAAATGCACTTCTATAGTACTAGCGTCTTGATCATGGAATGTAGGCCGAGTACCTATATTGACAAGTCCATAATACAACTTATCTTCTAATGTCGATGATACTATATAAACTCCATTCCCAGGAACTAGTTTATATAAATTTGGAGGTATGAGATTTGCTGTTGGAAAACCAAGCAATTTACCCCTACCGTCACCTTTAACAACTATGCCTTGAATCATATATTCATAGCCGAGCATCTCATTAGCTTTTTCAATCTTGTTTTCTTTTAATGCGGTACGTATTTTAGTACTCGAAATTATTACTTCATCATCTCCCAAGGCTTCTATTCTTTCGACTTCGAAATCTAATTCTTTACCTAATCTTTCTAATAGCTTTTCGTCACCATCTCTATTCTTACCAAACATGTGGTCATATCCAATCAAGATTTTACTCATTCCAACTTTCTTTGATAAATACTCTCTGATAAATTCTTCGGCAGGTATTTGTGAAAATTCATAAGAAAATGTCATAACTACACAATTCTCTATCCCTTGTCTTCTAAATTCATTAATTCGTTCATTGATGTTAGTAAGCAAAGAAATAGGTGGTTTGTCTCCTTTTTGAAGTACAATTCTAGGGTGAGGTTCCATTGTTAGTACAACAGTGCGAAGCGAATTTTCTTTAGATATTTCTTTTAATCGATTAAGTATAGTACTATGACCTCTATGAACTCCATCAAAAGTACCAACAGTTAATACAGTATTCTTATCGAAATCAATTTCATCAAAATCTCTATAAACTTTCATTGTCATCTAGCATTTTTTGTAGTTCGGTTAATGTCACTGCATTTTCAACAGTATGTTCTTCTATATGTGTTCTTCTGAGTCCTGTTAAATACCCACCTACACCTAGTTCATTCCCTATATCACGAGCAATCGCCCTAATATAAGTACCTTTGGAACAATGAACGTCGAAGCTAATATATGGTAAGTTGATACTAGTCACTTTATTTTCATATAATGTTACTAAAGACGGCTCAAGTTTAATTTCAATGTCTTTTCTTGCTAAATGATATAATTTTTGCCCTTTAACTTTCTTTGCTGAGTACATAGGAGGTATTTGGGCTATTTGACCTTGCATTTTAGAAAATTCTGATTCAATTTTTGATTGGGATATATGTGAAATATCACTTATATTTTCTTCTTCAGCTTCAGCATCATCAGTTTTAGTTGTTGCTCCTATTTTCATAGTCGCTATATAATTTTTTGATTTTGCCTGAAGTTCAGAGATTTGCTTTGTAGCACCCCTACCTACAGCTATTATCAATAAACCGGTTGCCATAGGATCCAACGTCCCTGAATGTCCAATTTTTTTTATTTTCAACATAGTTCGGAGTTTGGCTACAACATCATGTGAAGTCCAATCCTGCTGTTTGTCAATATACAAGAAAAGCCCATTTTCTTGGGCTTCTTGTTGTATTTCTTTTTTAGAAATCTTTGTGTTTTTATCTATAAATAGCACATTAATTATTTTTGTTCTTGTCTAAAATATTCTGAATCTTGTCCATTTGGTCAAGCGTATCATCTAGATAAAATTTAATCTCTGGTATAAATCTTAATCTTGCTTCTTTAGCTATAACATCTTTTACTATATATTTATTCGAATCTAAAAACTTTATGAAGTCTTCTGGTTTAGTTCTACCAGCGAAACAACTTATATTAACTTTAGCTAATTGTAGATCAGGAGTTATAATTACAGAAGTTACCGTCGCCATCCCAGCTTTAGCTTGTATAGCCAAATCCGAAATAGGTTTTGCAATTATCTCTTTTATTAAACTACCAACTTTCTCTGTTCTAAGTGACATTTTAGCTCTTGAATTTTCGTTTTACTTCTACTTCTTTATATGTCTCAAGAATATCGCCGACATTAATCTCGTTAAACCCATCTAACATAATACCACATTCGAACTTAGATTTCACTTCCCTTACATCATCTTTCTCTCTTTTCAGAGAAGCTATTTTACCATCAAAAACAGGTAAACCATTTCTAAGCAATCTTATACTATCAGTTTTAGACACTTTACCTTCAATTACATAACAACCAGCAATAGTTCCAGTTCGACTAATCTTGAAAGTCTGTCTAACTTCTATAGTTGAAGTAATTTCTTCTTTAAACTCAGGTTTTAACATACCTTCTAAAGCATGAGTTATATCATTTATACAATCATAAATTATATCATAATTTCTGATTTCTACATCTTCTTCTTTAGCTATTATTTCAATAGCAGGAGGTACATTCACTTGGAACCCTATTATTATCGCTCCAGAAGCAATTGCAAGATTAACATCATTCTCTGTAACAGCGCCTACACCTTTGTGTAATAGATTAATCTTAACCTCTGCACGTGAAAGTTTTAACAATGAATCAGAAAGAGCTTCTAATGAACCTGAAACATCAGCTTTCAATATGATGTTAAGTATTTCAACACCACCGATTTTTATTTGATTAGAAATATCATCGAGAGTAGTATGTCTAACTTGTCGCATTTCCTGTTCACGTTTCAAGGCTTTTCTTTCGGCAGCAATATTACGTGCTTCAGTATCAGAACCAACTATCATGAAAATATCACCTGCTGAAGGCAATTTGTCAAAACCAATCAGCTTAACTGGTTGAGATGGACCAATGTTATTTACCACATGATTCCTCTCGTCAAACATAGTTCTAACTCTTCCCCATACAGTACCTGCGATGAAAGAATCACCTTGTTTTAGTGTTCCTTTTTGAACTACAACAGTTGCGACTGGTCCTAATCCTTTGTCTAAATGAGCTTCTACTACCGTACCACGAGCTACTCTATTAGGATTAGCTTTTAATTCAAGTAAATCTGCTTCAAGTAATATTTTTTCTAATAATGTGTCGATACCTGCACCAGATTTAGCTGATATTAGAGCTGTTTGGAATTTACCACCCCAATCTTCTACAAGCACCCCTTCTTCCGAAAGTTGTTGCATAATCCTATCTGGATTAGCATCTGGTTTATCAATTTTATTAATTGCTACTACGATAGGAACTTCTGCAGCTCTAGCGTGTGAAATTGCTTCTTTAGTTTGAGGCATCACACTATCATCAGCAGCAACAACAAGTACAACAATATCAGTTATTTGGGCACCACGTGCACGCATGGCTGTAAAAGCTTCGTGACCAGGAGTATCTAAGAAAGTTATTCGTTTACCTTCTTCATTCTTAACCATATAAGCACCGATGTGCTGCGTTATTCCACCAGACTCACCAGCTACTACATTTGCATTACGAACATAATCAAGTAATGATGTCTTACCATGATCAACGTGACCCATTATAGTCACAATTGGTGGTCTTGGTTCTAAATCTTCTTCATCATCTTCAATATCTTGTACGGCTTCCAAAGTTTGCTCATCAACGAACTCAACTTCGAATCCATAATCATCAGCTATCAAAGTGATAGTATCTTTATCCAACCTTTGATTGATTGTTACCATCAAACCTAACTGCATACACTTAAGGATAATCTCATTAATATCGATTCCCATTTGCTCACTCATGTCAGCAGTGGTTACGTATTCAGTTAGTTTTAATACTTTTTCTTCAATTATTCTTTTTTCTTCTGCAATTTGCTCTTTCTCTTGTCTTTCAGCTTTTCTTTTCATTCTAGCTTTAGTACGAGAGCTAGCACCAGAATCTTCCATCCCTGCTAGTGTTTTCTTAATTGCCTTTTGTACGTCTTCTTCACTAATTTGCTCGCGAATAGACTTTCGTCTTCTTTTTGTTAGAGGTTTTTTAGTATCCTTTGATTTGTTAGATTCCTCTTTTATATCAATCTCACGAGGTTTTCTTTTCTTTCTAGCCGTAGCTATATCATCATCAGATTTTACATCACTAATCTCTGGCTTGTCGGCTTTTCTACTTTTTTTCTTTCTTCTTTCGGAGATTATTTCAATCTTACCAACTACTTTTAATCCTTTTATATCATCAGCCTGTTGTTCTTGTACTGGCTTACCTACGTGTATATCTCTCTTTTTCTTAACTGGAAATTCTGGCTCCGGCTCTGGCTCTGGTTCTACGACCTCTTCTTTAGGCTCTTCTTCCGGTTTAATTTCTTCTTTAGGTGCAGTTTCATCAACTACTTCTGTTTCAGCTTTAATTTCTTCGACTTCATTTTCAGGTTCTTGAGTAATAGGTTCAACTTCAGGAACTTCTTCTTTTTTAGGAGAAGGCTTTTCGACAGGAGCTGAAGGAGTAGGAGCAGGAGCTACTTTTTCAACATTTTCTTTGTTTCTCTCCTCAATCAGATGCTTAGTCTCTTCTCTTATATCCTTATGTATTTGGATTTTCTTTCTTTGACTTTCGGCTGCTTGCATTTCTTTTTTGAACTTTTCAAAAACAGCTTCCATCATCTCTTCAGTTAGAATTGATGTTGGTTTGTTTTGGATATCGAATCCCTTTGATTGCAAGTATTCTACAATGGTTTCTTTACCAATGTTAATTTCTGATGCAATTTTAAATAATCTTATTTTCTTAACAGCCATAAACTTGTATATTTAATTAAATTTTACCCTTTCGAGGCATTCTACTGATTTATTTTTCAGTACTTTCGTCTTCTTTTATTTCGGTTTCAACTGAAGTTTTATCAGATTCTTCATCGATTTTAACAACAGTTTCAACTGATGCTTCATCTTTAACTTCTTCTTTAATATCAGTAGTAGTAACACCATCAGCAGAATCTATATATCCTATCTCTGCATTCATGATTCTATCCTTCATTGCTTTCGACTCTCTTTCATCGAATTCAATAAGAATAATTGAACGTAGTTCCAAGAGTAATTGCTTAGACATACCTTCTATCTCTAACAATTCTTCTGGAGGCGTTTCAAGGAATTCTCTGGCAGTTTCTATTCTCATAGATACTAGCTCTTCATAAAGCTCATCACCAAATTCAACTTTGAACTCATCTAGATCTATATCTTCACCACCTTCTTTGATTAGAGTTAAATTATACCCTGTTAGTTTGGAAGCTAATCGAACATTTTGCCCACTCTTACCAATTGCAAAACTTACTTGATCATCTGGAACTACTACATTCGCAGATCTTGTTTCTTTATCAATTTGTACTTCTTTTATCTTAGCAGGTGATAAAGCTCTTTTTATAAATTCTGCATCATCTTCTGACCATTCTACTAAATCTATATTCTCGTTATTGAGCTCTCTTACTATAGAGTGTATTCTAATACCTTTCATACCAACACATGCACCAACAGGATCTACTCTATCATCAAATGACATCACTGCTACTTTCGATCTTTCTCCAGCCTCTCTCTCAATTGCTTTGATTTGAATGATTCCATCATATATCTCTGGTATTTCGACTTCAAACAATCTTGATAAATACTCTTTGGAAGCTCTAGATATAATAATATCAGGATGTCCACCTTGACTAGACCTTCTTACTTCTTTTATTACTGCTTTTATAGTTTGATTCTTTTTATATCTAAAAGTCTCACCATGTATTTGCTCTTCACGTGGTAAACGAACTTCTACTTTATCATGTAAAACTAGGATATCATTACGTCTTACTTGGTAAATCTCACCAATAATAATATCACCAACTTTATTTACATAATCATTGTATATCTGATCTTTTTCGATATCACGTATCTTTTGATTCAAATTTTGTGAAGCTAATGCTATAAGTCTTCTTCCAAAATTATCTGCAAGATTATCCAATGTTATCTCTTCGATGAACTCTTCACCAACTTCAAACTCCTCACCTTCTGGTGCATGTAAGTTGGCTTGTTCTAAACTAATCTCTAATTCTGGGTTTTCAACTTCATCAACTATATCACGCATCATATAGATTTCTATATCACCTTGTTGCATATTCACGATGATATCGAAGTTTGATTCCATACCGTATTTTTTTCTAACAATCATAGATAGCGTTTCTTCTAGTACGCCTTGAAGTAAATCTCTATCAATATTCTTTGATTTCGCCATATCAGCAAAAGCTTCTATGATCATTTTTTTGTCAATTGTATGTTTGGCTTTTTTTCGTGCCATTTTTCAATAACCATTAATAAATAAAAAATGGGCTCTTTGGCCCAACGATGTCATACAAAAATAAGAAAAATTATATAATCAGCAATGTTATTGACTGATTATATTGAATTTCGTTTAATCATTTATTATTAAGTTTGTATAAATTTAAAAATGAGGAATCAAAAAATGGCTTTTCAAGGTACAGATTTTTTCAGAATAGATGAACTATATACTGAAGAAGAATTAATGGTGAGAAACTCTGTTAGGGAGTTTGTAGATGAGCAAATTGTTCCAATTATAGAGGAACATTATATGAAAGGTACATTCCCAATGGAGCTAACTGAAAAGTTAGGTAATATGGGGATGTTTGGAATTAAAACTTCTGAGAAATACGGTGGAGCTGGTGCTAATTACACGACTTATGGGTTAGCTATGCAAGAATTGGAACGTGGGGATTCTGGTGTACGTTCTTTCGCTTCAGTCCAAAATTCATTAGTAATGTATCCAATTGAATCTTATGCTAATGAAGAAAAGAAACAAGAATGGCTCCCTAAATTAGCATCAGGAAAGGCAATAGGTTGTTTCGGATTGACTGAACCAGATCATGGTTCTAATCCAAGTGGAATGTTAACTACTGCTAAAAAAATTGATGGTGGTTACTTGCTCAATGGTGCAAAGATGTGGATAACTAATGGCTCATTAGCAGATGTTGCTGTAGTTTGGGCAAAGTTAGATGGTAGAATAACTGGATTTCTTGTAGAGAAAGGTATGAAAGGATTTTCTGCACCAGAAATGAAAAATAAACATTCACTTAGAGCATCTGTTACTTCTGAGTTGATTTT
>JBFHKR010000003.1:0-50632 GCA_041595255.1 Chlorobiota bacterium | reverse complement strand
TACAGATCAAGATGGTTACCCACGAATTAATGATGCTTTTGACGCGGCTAAAGGAATTACAAAGTTTAATGATGGCTGGTTGGTTATTTTTGAAAATGATCTGATTTTCATTAATGAAAATTTTCAAATTGAAGACTTTAGCATTGTAAATTTCTTTGATAATTCAGTTTTTTACAAGACAACAGAAATGTCAAGTGATTATACAATAAAGTTTCTAAACAGCTTGAAAAATAAAGAAGAAGGTAATAAACCACAATTAATTGACATAGTTTCAGATTCAAAAGGAAGAGTTTTCATCACTTCAAATATTGGAATATTTGTATATAATAATGGGGTTACAAGCGTAGAAAATCATGAGTTTAATCATGTAATTGCATATCCAAATCCTATCAATTCTTCTGATGAGTATTTGAATATCAAATCATTTAGCAATACAATCGAAACTGCTGAAATTGTAGATGTTACTGGCTCTTCCATCAAAATATATAATTGGGAAGTTTCAGGAGATGCTACTAGATTTAAACTACCAATTGGTTTAAGTTCAGGTATTCACTATTTGGTTTTAAAAACCTCTGAAAATAGTATAAATATAAAATTTATTGTTACGAAGTAACATTTCAATTCTTTTGCTATATAAACAAAAACTCCCACTCAATCTGCGGGAGTTTTTCATTTTATACTCTATTTTTACTCTGACTCTTAGTCCAAGAAATGAACGAACAGCCCGTCTCTTAGCTTTGGTTCGAACCAAGTTGATTTGGGTGGCATTACTCGCCCTGCATCAGCTATGTTCATCAGCTCTTTGATAGAAGTAGGGAACATACTAATTGCGGCTTTCATTTCACCACTGTAAACTTCCTTGTATTACACTTTTCAATAAATACTTTTACAAAGATTACTATAAAGCAAAGCAGTATTATACTTGATTCTATATAGTATTTATTAGGCTCTACCCAAAACTCATCAAAGAAATTCCATCTTCCTAATATTTCCACAGCATTCCAAAATATGACTACCGTGGGTATAGCATATCTTATGGCTTTCCCCATATGCCTTTTACGTAAAAGATTTTTAAATAGAAAAAATGACCAAAGCAAACTGAGGAAAAAGACAGCATATGTTACTATATGCTTATCTCCGAATAGATGATCATCATATACAACTAATAATAGAATATAGAAAAACCAAATTATAATCATAGACTCTAAAGCGGTAAGTGCAGTATAGTTTTTCTTAGAGGGTACTTTAGTTATTTTTAAGTTAAGTCTTTTCTGAAACCAAAGGAACATATTGCATCTAGTTGTACTATCAACCATAAGAACTGAAAGTAAAGCAAACACTAAACCTCCCGATGATATCATAAGCAGGTATTCTGGTCTAGTTACTATCTCACCATCTACCAAAAGAGGGTTTATGCCTAACCTCTCTGCAAAATAAACGAATGCGAATTCAACCCAACCTGTCCATATTAATATACCAGCAAGCAGACCAAAAAGTGAAGAAACAATCTCATTCTGTGTTCTACTATTGAGTAATATAATTAATACCCCTAAAAAGCCTAGCCCACCAGCAAAGAGCATCTGATAATCTAGTGAATAATTCTTAGTAATAAATGACATAATAATATGTCCGATTGGCATAAGCAGTAGAACAATTATAAATGCGATAACACCAGTATTTATTTTCATATCACTTTTTTTAATGCAATATAGTATACATATCATATAAGCCTGATTTAGTCTTATATCTGTGCCTTTTGTGTTGTTAGTGAAATTTCAAAAAAATCCCAACCAATTGGTCGGGATTTCGTTTTAAATTCTATGTTTAGCTTACATTAGTCCAAGAAATGAACGAACAGCCCGTCTCTTAGCTTTGGTTCGAACCAAGTTGATTTGGGTGGCATTACTCGCCCTGCATCGGCAATGTTCATCAGCTCTTCGATAGAAGTAGGGAACATACTAATTGCGGCTTTCATTTCACCACTGTCTACTCTTTTAACTAATTCTTCTAATCCTCTTATACCGCCAACAAAATCAATTCTGTCGTCAGTACGTGGGTCTTCAATTGCTAAAATATTGTCAAGTACATGTTTTTGTAGTAGTGCAACGTCTAGAGACTCAACTGGATCATTCAAGTTAACTAATTCAGGTTTGATATTAAGTTTGTACCAATTGCCTTCGCTATAAAAACCGAATTCACCTTTCTTCGAAGGTGAGACTTTTGAGTCAGATTTCTCAATTGTAAATTTCTCAGATACTTTATCCAAGAATTCAGAAACACTATTACCATTCAAATCAACAACTAATCGATTGTAATCCATTATATATAGCTCACTTGCAGGGAATAAAACTGCCAAAAATCGGTTGTAGTTCTCATTGCCAGTGTGGTTCGGATTTGCTTCTCTGCGTTCTCTTCCAACTATAGCTGCAGCTGCTGATCTATGGTGACCGTCTGCTACATAGAAGCTGGGTACATCTGCCAATCTATTTTGGATAAAGTCAATATCTTCTTTTTTGTCAATAAGCCAAGTTTGATGACGAATACCGTCATTAGCCACATGGTCATTGTCAGGTGCATTTCGCTTCACTTCGTTGATAAGAGTATTAATATCTCTATCATCTTTGTAAGTTAAGAAGATTGGGCCAGTGTGTGCATTGGTAACTCGTACATGCTCACATCTGTCTTGTTCTTTTTGTTTTCTAGTATATTCGTGTTTTTTTATTACATCGTTCCAATAATCTTCTACACTCGCACAGCCTACTAATCCATTTTGAGTACGACCGTTCATAGTTAGACTATATACGTAATAGCATGGTGAAATATCTTCAACCAAAATACCATCATTTATTAATCTATCTAAGTTTTCCTTGCCTTTAGCATATACTTTTTCGTCATATAGTGAAATATTTGGGTCTAGGTCAACTTCGGGCTTACCTACTCTAAGAAATGAATCTGGATTCCCTTTCACGATTTCTCTTGCTTCCTCTGAGTTTACAACATCATAAGGGTAAGCAGCTACGTCTTTTGCCTTATTGCTAGTAGGTCTATATGCTTTGAATGGTTTGAATATTGCCATGATTATTTACCTTTATTTTTTTAATTCTGCTACTACTCTTTCAGCTATTTCTATCCCAACTCTATCT
The DNA here is from genome assembly GCA_041595255.1 of Chlorobiota bacterium. Lineage (GTDB taxonomy): Bacteria > Bacteroidota > Ignavibacteria > Kapaibacteriales > UBA2268 > PGYR01. The sequence continues at coordinate 47,489 of JBFHKR010000003.1, read as the reverse complement.
TGAGCTTCGTCAGTAGAGCCCCCGATATGAGGTGTTGCACTCACATTCGTATGATTTATCAAATCTTTTTGTGCTTCAGTACATGGTTCATTAACCCAAACGTCAATACCTGCACCAGCTAATTTACCCGAATTGAGAGCATTTAATAAAGCTGATTCGTCAACAGTACCTCCACGGGCACAATTAATTAGTATAGCTCCATCTTTCATTTTTGCTAATTCAATTTCACCGATTGTAGCACCTTTTCCTTTGTCTAGCGGTATGTGAAGAGATACGAAATCACTTGTCGATAGTAAAGTATCCAAATCTTGTGCTACCGTTATACCTTCTCCAGGATTGACAGCAGATCTATTGAAAACTTGAACTTTCATACCTAATCCAAGCGCTCTTTTGGCAACTTCTTTTGAAATATTACCATAGCCTATTAGACCGATTGTTTTACCTGTTAGTTCGATTCCAGTGAATTCTTTTTTAGGCCACTCACCTTTTTGCATTGCAGCAGTGCTTCTGTGCGTAAATCTACAAAGTGAGAATAAATGCGCAAAAACTAATTCAGCTACAGATATAGAAGAAGCTCCTGGTGTATTAACAACTGAGATTCCTTTGCTCCTTGCGTAGTCCACGTCTATATTATCCATACCGACTCCAGCCCTACCAATTACTTTTAGATTAGTTGCATCTATAAGTTCTTTTCGAACAGTAGTTGCTGATCTAACTATAATGGCATCATAATCATTCAATTTTTCGAATAATTCTTCTTGTGGTATATGGTGTGTATCTAATTCGATACCAGCATTATTTATTACATCAATCCCTTCTTGGGACAGTCCGTCATTAGCTAATATTCTCATATCTTATATTATAAATTAGTGGACAAACAACTAATTCCAAAGTTAGCCAAAAGAAACAATATTATCAATAGATTTGAGTATAATTCCAACTTTCAATTACTTTATACAATTATTTTCGCAATCAATAGTATATGTGTTAAGTTTGTAATATTAATTGTCAAATATTTACCCAAGGTAATTTATCATGAATAGAATTCATAATTTTAGTGCAGGCCCTGCAATTTTGCCTGTACCAGTTTTAGAAGCTGCTAAGCAAGCTAGCATTGAGTATAATGGATGTGGTATGTCTGTTATGGAGATGAGCCACAGATCTAAGGAAATTGTCGCACTTTTCGATGAGACTAGTGCTAATGTATTAGAATTGATGAATTTAAGTAGTGATGATTATACTGTACTTTATTTGGGAGGTGGAGCAAGTATGCAGTTTGCTATGATACCACTGAATTTCTTGAAAACAAGTGCTGATTATATCAATACTGGAGTTTGGGCTAAAAAAGCATTAGCCGAAGGTAAACTAGTCGGAAATGTTAATGTTGCTGCTTCTTCAGCTGATAAAAATTTCAACTATATACCCAAAGTATTTAACTTTGATCCCAATGCAGACTATGTTCATTACACTACTAATAACACGATTTATGGTACTAGAGTGAAAGAAATACCAAATGTAGGTAATGTTCCGTTAATATGCGATATGTCATCTGACATATTCAGTAGAAATATGGATTACTCCAAATTTGATTTGATTTATGCTGGAGCTCAAAAGAATATTGGACCTTCAGGTGTTACACTTGTTGTTATCAAGAAATCATGGGCTGCAAAAGCTGAGAAAGAAGGTAATTTGACTATGTTAAAATACTCAACTCATATTGAAGCGGACTCTATGTTCAATACACCTGCGGTATTTCCTGTTTTTGTTATTAATGAAACACTAAAATGGATAAAATCAGAAGGTGGATTAGACGCTATTGAGAAAAGAAATGATTATAAAGCAGGACTGCTTTATGATGCTATAGATAATTCAAATGGTTTCTACAAAGCCACAGTTGCTGACAAAAATGACCGCTCGACTATGAATGTTACATTCAACTTGGAAACTGAAGAGAAAGAAGCAGAGTTTATCAAAAAAGCTGAGTCTCTGAATATGTCTGGTCTGAAAGGTCACCGTTCTGTTGGTGGAGTTAGAGCGTCTATCTATAACGCTTGCCCTGTAGAATCAGTTGAAGCTTTAGTGAAATTCATGAATGATTTTCGCTCATAAATCTCAAAAGATGATTAAGATTATTATCAAGCCTGTTCTATTTTAGAATGGGCTTTGTTTTTGAAAAACCAAATAGGTTTCGTATCGTAACCCAATTCTACTTTAGCGTTCGTTAAAATCGAAAATATAACTCCCATCATTGACCATAATGCAAAACTGACGAATGAGTTACTAGTTATAAAATTAGTCATAGTCAAAATAACCAATGCATAGAATGATGCATTTAACAAATAAACTGTCTCAAGTTTTAACTTATCAAAACTTCTCCTTAAACTTAGGTATTCGCCTATATTCAAAAAGAATAATGATAGGAATATTAACCCACCTATAATCCCAGTCTCTATTAGAGAATGCATAACTGCAAAATCACTATATCCGATTTCACCTAAGTGCTTTGTTTGGCCTAATCCTATACCTATGATTGGGCTTTTTAGCCATAGCTCCACCGAACTAGCAAAATTGTTACTTCTTGTATCGAATGATTCACCTACTATACTATGAGTTGTTAAGCCTAACAAACTCGATATTCGAGTATAAAACAATTCAAGTAAACTTGTTTCGAAAAATTTGAGAATAAAAAAATCACCGATTACTATAAGTATAACTACAGCAACTAAAATCTGAAAAATTCTCTTATAGTTAATACCTTTGTTGTATATAAAATAGGCACCAGCCAAAAAGAATAACCCCAATACACCAGTCAATGAGAAAGTAACGAATAGTGAGAGTGCAGCTAGTACAAAGATGAAGTTCAATAATTTCTTGGACTTAAGTATTGCCATAGACCCAGATTTGAACATTGGGTAAATCATAAAACCAATTATTGTAAGATTATAACCTGCCAAAGCTGAAGGTTCAGAAAATATAGATGTAGCCCTATAAAAGTTTTTGAACTTTAAACTCAATTGTTGGTAAGGTTCATTAGTATCTTCTAGTGCCTGTAAACTAGCATTAGTCAAATCTATCCATGCTAAGGGTAAATCGTATGCACGAGCAAATAGTTGGTATATACCAAATATATTTATTAGGATAGAAAGTATCAACCATATTTTAAAAATATTGACCCAAACTTTATTTTCAATTTTAAATAACCCTAAAAAGAGTGGGAAAGCCGTTAAAAAAAGAAAATGGAGATAAGTTTTTATGAATTGTGTATTTTCAGCATTGTAGTCAGATAGAACATAAACAAATGATACTCCTGCAGCTATCTGCAGCAATACTAAAGACCTAACACAATAAATCGGGTTTAGGTTAATTGTGATTTTGTTCGCAAGAAATTTGGCTAGAAATAGAAAATAGATAATAGCTATAACAGGATACGAAGGTGAAATACCAAAATTCCCAATATTGAAAAGTTGGAATACTCCTACGAAGTAAAGAATATATAATAAGTAAAATAAGAAATTCATTAACTAGTTTCTGCTCTTGTCTAATTAGAAGGAATTCTACTGTAGATTATAAAATTATCTTCTATTATAGTATCTTGTTTGAAATTTGTTTCTATATAATCCCAAATTACCAAATTCTTCTGTATTGATGATAATGATGTGTCATCATTGAAGAACATAATATGAGATTGATCATTATTCTGAAGTATTATAACTTCAGAATCTTTTATATTGTCAAATGCTTTTTCTTTCAGATTTTCGGGTGCTTTCTCGTTGAGATAGAAAGCCGACTGAGGGAATGAATACTTATAATCAAAATTGAAATAGCATATCATCTCATTGCCTCCGGTATTTATAAGTAGTACTTTGTCTGTATTTGTATTAGTATTTATATATCTAGCGACTGCGAAGTGCTTTCTAAGTATATGTCCTTCATCACCCTCTACCAGAGTAGAATAGAATATTTTTTCATCTTGTCCTATTATATTCAAAGGGTACTTTAGTAAATTGATAACCCTCGGAATTGGGCTAAAGATAGTTATGACAAGTAGTGTTATCACTAATGCGTATTTCTTATAATTACTTATTTCAGATAAAATTAACGCTAATCCTAAAGATGAAAGCAATACTAGAAATGGTAGTACTCTTTGTTGATGGTATATAAGCATTTTCCTTTCTATAACAACGGAAGCTAATAGAATTAATACGAATATGATGAGTCCATTTATCTTTGTTATATTTACTGACTTTTTGTCTTTTGATCCAATGTGAAATACTGTATAAATTGCAGCAATGAACATAACAATAGAGAAATGCCCAGTGAAAAAAGAAGTTCCCGATTTTATAATAGTTTGTAACCAACTAAACCCAACTGTAGGATAATTACTGTACTCTTTCATATAATTGAAAAAATCAATGAAAGATTGGAAGTTCCATGATAATATAACGGGGGAGAAGAGCAGTAGAGTAACAACAAATGCTATAAATAGTTGGATTACGCTACGTATAGCAATAGCACGAATACTCTTACTTTGCATTAGTAGATAGATAACATCAGCTAATAGGAGAATTCCAAAAGTATATTTCAGATTTATAGCGATACCTAGTAGTATTCCTTTTAACAGATTATCGTATTTCCCTGTTTGTGATTTGCTTCCTAAGTAGTAATACCAGACCAAAGGTAAAAACAACAGACTTTCTACTTGAAAAGTATGAGGAAAGCTAAGTGTAGCATAAACCATAGGCATAAGCGCAGAGAATAACCTAATAGCCGTTTTGTTAAACTCTAGCTTATTGAATATATAAATACTCGATAGTAGGAAAACCGTTTGATAAAAGAAATCAAATAATCTATAAAGAGTAATATTCTTGCCAAACATAGAGTATAGAAACTCGAAGAAATAATAAACAAACGGCGGTTTAACATCAAAATAATCAACATATAAAGCCCCTCCATTCTTTAATATCATCCCGCCTTGTATGAATGTAGCCATATCAGATGAGACAGGAAAGAACACCGTTAAACTTAGAATCAGGATTCCTAATGTTAGAAATAGGTAGTCAAATTTATCTTGGAAGTACTTCATTTGATTTTCCTCTCATAGATGAAGTATCTATCCAAAAGTATAGTATCTAGTTCAAAGTATTGCTCAATATAATCCTTGTATTCTTTTTCGCCAAAGAATAAGTCGTAGCTACTTCCTTCCGAAAGGAAGATCATAAATATATCATCACTACTGTCTATTGCGATTATATTAGCATCGTTCAAGTCTTCTTCGAAAGCTTTTTTATAAGATATTGGTGCCTTTGGTGATAGGTGAAATGCACTATGCGGGAATTTGTATCTATAATCGAAATCTAGATAGTGAACAGCTTGGTTACCACCAGTATTCATAAATAGGAATTTCTGATCACCTTTTTTATTGATATAATCTGCAATTGCTATATGTTGCCCCAATATCGTGAAAGGCATATCATTAGTGTAGTATGAGGCATAAGATTCGTAGTTAAAAACTCTATCAAAGGCAATCTTGTATGTATTCACAAATCTAAGTAGCGGACTAAGTATTAGAAAAACACATACCAAAACAAAAGTTGATAGATTCTTGCGAAAATGGAATCTTTCTATTACATGGACTAACCCGATACTTACAATTATCATAAAATAAGGGTAAAATCTAGTAATATGATACATATTAATTTTTCTTTCAAGCAGAACAGATAAGAATAGTAATAAACTAAATACAAGTAAGTACTTCATTATAGTTTGATGTTTTTCATCTTTATAGAATACAGTACCGACTACAAATAGAAATAAATAGCTAACTGAAATTAGTGAACCGAAATTATGTGTTAGTATCTCTATCATTTGTTTAGCCAGATCTACACCCAAAGGGGGGTATTTAGCATATTCAGCAAGATATACATTTGTATCTATAAATCCATTTATATTACCTCCTAATATCACAGGTAAGAAACTTAGAAACACTATGAACAAAGCGACTAAAATCTGAATAACTACTTTCGTATAATTTCTTAGGTCCGAATTTCTAAAAAAATATGAAAGATATCCAATGAACACTATTCCTAATGTATATTTGAATGCTATTGCAATGCCTAAGGCTACACCCATTATTATATGCTGCTTATAGGAATTTTCATTCTTAATCATATAATAGAAGTATATTATTAGAGGTATAAATGCTAATGATTCTGTTTGGAATATATCTCTATAATTAAGAATAGTATAGCTGAGAGGGAATAAAATCAGAAATGCTTTTATGACCTTGGTTTTAATTTCTAGCTTAGTCAGCAGGTATGCTGTTAGAACTAGAAATGACATCTGATATAATAAGTCGAATACTCTGAATGCTACTACATTATCACCAAAAATAGAGTTGATACCTGCGAATAAATAATAGATTAGAGGTGGTTTTATATCATAGAAATCATTGAATAACCCACCACCATTTGCAATTATACTGCCTCCATGCATAAACACGGAAAGGTCTGACGATATAGGAAACGCTAAAGTAGGCAAAAGTATAACAAAAGCAGTTATGAAATACTTTAGCAGGGATTTATCTATACCTGGGGTTTGAATCATTCTACTTTCTTTCTGTCGTATATATAATATCTTCCGTCTAGTAAAGTATCCATTTCGAAATCATCATCCAATAGATTTTTAAATCTATTTATTCTCATCATATTATCATAACTAGAAAGATGATTAAAGAAATTAGCATAGTGGTTATCATCATTCTGAATTATCAGATAATCAACTTTTTCCATGTCCTTCGCTACTTCATCTACTATGCTATAGTTGTCAAAATCACCTAGGTAGAATGCAGAAAGAGGGTATTTATAATAACTTTCGCTCCTTCGCAAATACTGATGGCTACCCGAATTTACGTAGATAAATTTCTTGCCTTTAGGTTTAGTATATTCTTCTAGTTTAGCCATAGCGTGGTAGTTGCCAGTTCCGTCATCGTGCGAAAAATTGAATATGTAATTTTCTTTGTTTCGGAAATAATCCATCGGAATTTTCATTGTATTAACTACTCTCGGTAATGGAGAAAGGAATAATGCAAAGAATAATACGAAAGTGAACGCTATTTTGTTTTTAAATGTAATGTTTTTATAAAGATAATATAGTCCATAAGAACTTAGCATTATCAAGAATGGGTACACACGGCTAAATTGGTATAGATTTGGCTTTCTTTCTATCAGAAATGAGATGAAAAGTAGAATAAAAAAGAGCAGAATAAAATTGAATAATTTATCTTGATTTTCATTCTTTTTGAAAGGGAATAATACCACGCTAAATATTGCTGCCGCTGAGAATAGTAATGAATAATAATCACCGAAAAGGTATCCTAGTCCTTTCAAATATTCTTTAATAAATCCTAAGTTGATAGGTGGGTGTGCCTTATATTTATCTAGATAAGCATATAATCCATCTAGGTAATGTGCGTTACCTTGTGCTATTGTAGGCATAAAACTTAGGAAAACACAAAGCAATACTATTGAGAGCTCTAATACCTTGTTCCTAAATAATTTCCAAGAGAAGTTGGATTGAGTTAAATTATATATAATATCAGCTAGGAAAACTAGTCCCAACGAATACTTAAACGAGACAATTATGCCAAGCAAAAGCCCTTTGATTATGGTCGAATTCCTATTGGGTTTGATTATATAATAGAAATACCATATCATAGGCAAATAGGTAAGAGTCTCGCATTGCATAGTATTACTATGATTCAGAGTAACATAGCTCGCGGAAAAACCTATTAAGAATATCCAACGAATGGCTCTGTCTATATTCAGATTGAATAGAATGTAATTAGCACTAATCACAAAGGAAATTGTAATAATATAATCAACTATCCTAGTGGCTATTATATTGCCACCAGTTAGAAGGTCGACTACTGCAAAGAAATAGTAAGTAAGAGGGGCTTTCAGATCAAAGAAATCTTTAAATAGTTCACCACCATTGGCTATTACTTTCCCGCCTAGCATAAACACCGATAAATCCGATGATGCTGGAAAAAAAATAGTCGGTATCAGAAGAATTGCCGCAACAATTATAATTCTAATATCTTTTACTTCTGGAATCAAATCAAGCCATTTTTATGTTTTTCTGTTAATACTTCAACCATATTTTTAGTCATTTTTTCCAAATCAAACTCATGTGACCAATCCCACTCTGCACGAGCTGCGCTATCGTCTATTACCTGTGGCCACGATTCAGCTATCTTTTGTCTGGAGTCAGGAGTGTATGTAATCTCAAAATTTGGAATATGCTTTTTAATCTCTGCAGCTAACTCAGCCGGTGAGAAACTTGCCGCAGCCACATTGAAATTAGAATGATGCTTTAATCTATCAAAATCAGCTTCCATTAAATCTATAGTAGCTTTTATACAATCTGGCATATACATCATTGGCAAAGTAGCGTCTTCCTTCAAGAAGCAATCATATTTCTGATGTTTCACTGCTTCATAGAATATCTCTACGGCATAGTCAGTAGTACCGCCACCCGGTAAAGTCTCTGATGAGATAATACCTGGGTAACGAAGCCCACGGATATCTAGCCCTTGCTTTTTAACAAAATAGTCGCTTAGTATTTCGCCACTAACTTTAGTCACGCCGTACATAGTGGTCGGTTGTAATACTGATTCTTGAGGAGTATTGATAGTCTCTACGCCCGGTCCCCATACAGCAATAGAGCTAGGTACGAATATTTTCTTGATTTTTTTCTCGATAGTTGTTTTGATGATATTGATAGTACCATTCATATTTATATCCCAACAAAGGAAAGGATCTTTCTCACCAGTAGCTGATAGCAAAGCCGCCATGTGAAATATAGTGTCTATATTGTATTTGTCAACCACACTATCTATAGCTGTTTTGTCCATTATATTAAGAACTTCATTAGGTCCGTTGTCTGCAATCAAAGAAGGTGCATTGTCTCTAACATCTGTAGCTATGACATTTTCGCCACCATATCTCTTTCTTAATTCGTTTACCAATTCGGTTCCTATTTGACCGTAAGCTCCTGTTACTAATATTCTTTTCATAAAATTAATTTTTCCTAGTTTAAATTATATCTTGCAATTTAATTAATTCCTAGCATTATATAAGGGCAAATTGGTGAGTAAGTTTTGATATAAAAAACTTATATTGTGTTTATGATACCTTCGAATAGAAAATATATTGATGAATATTCTAAATGTCTAAGTATAGACTTGAAATCTATTATCAATGAATTAAATTCAAACACTTCCGATATTGACTTGGGTTATAGGATACAAGCATCGGCGGTTTTCTCGTCTAATATAGAAGGTAATAGTATAGACCTCAACTCTTATATGAATTCGCAGTTGAGTAAAAAGAGATTTAAACCAGATAAGGATCTGGACGAGATTGATGATTTGGTGGCAGCTTATCAGTATGCAAAATCAAATAAGCTCAATCAAGACAATTTTCTTGCCGCTCATAGATTACTAGCTCAGAACCTACTAATCAAAAGTAAACAAGGTGAATATAGAAATGAAAAGATGGGCGTTTTCGACTCTGATGGGCTTGTTTATTTGGCATTAGAACCGGAGTTTGTACCGGCTAAAATGCACGAGTTCTTCGATGATATTTCTGAGCTTCTTATATTGGACTTGACAATTGAAGAAATTTTCTATCATGCTTCTATGATAGATTTGGTGTTTGTTCATATTCATCCATTCTCCGATGGAAATGGTAGAGCCGCAAGATTGCTTGAAAAATGGTTTTTAGCTCAGAATATAGGCGAAATGGCTTGGGGCATACAATCTGAGAAATACTACAAAGAATACCAATCGAATTACTATGATAATATTAATTTGGGAGTAAACTATTATGAGCTTGATTATGATAGATGTTTACCATTCTTAAATATGTTAGTTGATTCGGTGGAGGTACAGGAAAAGTGAAGGTTATGATTTATAGATTATTAATGTATTTAGTATTAGCTTTATGTTTGAGTTGTTCAACAACTAATATTGATTTAACAAAATCTGATATAGATTGGGTATATAAATTTGATTTTTATGCTGAATATCGTGATGGTCTTTTAATAGAGAATGATTATTTAATATTGACACACTATACAATGGAATATGATTTTGATAACCTAAATCATACATATTTTGAGAATATATTTAGATTTGATAGAGAGTCAGGTAACCTAGTTGAATATAAATTTATAGATGATTCATTGACTTCAAGAGATATAACTTGGAGTGAAAAATTTCATAAATTTGCAAACCGTACTATTTGGCCAAAAGCTTTCAATATGAAGTCAGCTTATGAGATTAATATAGATATTGATCATACTGGGCCAATACATTTTGAAAAAAGATTTTATGATTTGGAGATTAAAAAAGATGATAAAGAATATAGTATAAGTTTAGATGAATTAGGTGAAATACGTATTGAATATTATTTAACTTATTCAAATGAATTATATTTGTGGGTTGAATCTAGTAAATTAAGAACTCCTATGAATTCTAGTATTTATAAACTCAATATAGACAAGATTATCAAAAATCATGAATAGAATCCTATAACATTTTACGTGATAACCAGAGATTCCCCTCTTTAAGCGTAGCGAAAGAGGGGTGGATCACGCCTTAGGCGTGAGACGGGGTGTTCAATATTAATAAACACAGTATAAATTCATTCGATTTCTGTAAATTATGATTCTTACAAAAAGAGATTGCCTACGCCCAACGCGTGGCAGCCACAAACCTTTAGTCATAGGGCAGTATTAATAGGGTGTTCAGAGACGTATGCAATACTTCTCTACATATCGACAAAGTCCTTTGAATTCAGTTCAAATCAAAAAAAAAAGCTGCCCTTTTGAGAGCAGCTTTTCAATTTCTCACTATTTCATATTCAAAGCCTAACTTTTCGATTCGCCATAGTCTTTTATCTGTGCTTCTACTTTGCTTACATTCTCTGAGTTTGTTTTATTCATTCCATCTATAAATGGTTTGAATAAATCAATTGGAATTGGGAATATAGTTGTCGAATTGTTCTCAGTTGCTATATCACCTAGGGTTTGTAAATAACGAAGCTGTAAAGATATCGGGTAATCTTGCATTTGCTTTGCTGCATCAGTTTATTTCTGAGCCGCTTGGAACTCACCTTCTGCATTGATTACTTTTGCACGTCTCTCTCTTTCCGCTTCTGCTTGTTTCGCCATAGCACGTTGCATTTCTAATGGTAAATCGACTTGTTTTACTTCTACTGCTGTAACTTTGATACCCCAGTTTTCGGTTTCTTCATCGATAATCACTTGTAGTTTTTCGTTTATTTTATCTCTCTCTGCTAGCACTTCGTCCAGCTCCGATTGACCGATTATACTACGCAATGTAGTTTGTGCTAATTGATTAGTAGCATATAAGTAGTTTTCTACTTCAATTACTGCTTTATCAGGAGCAACAACTTTGAAATAAAGGACAGCGTTCACTTTGAGCGATACATTGTCCCTTGTTATTATATCTTGTGATTCTACGTCGAGAACGACTGTTCGCAAACTGATTTTCATGATCTTATCTATGAATGGAATTAGGATAATAAGACCTGGTCCTTTTACCCCTTGCAGCTTACCTAATCTGAATATAACTCCACGTTCGTACTCATTAAGTACTTTGATCATGGAGAAAAATAAGAACGCTCCAATAAATAGAACTACTATAAATGGAATACCCATTATGACCTCTAATTAATTATTTAACAATACTATTCAACTTCTAAAGTCAGACCATCAACTGATTTGACTATAACTCTATCTTTTTTCTGGTGTGAACTACTTGATTTAGCTCTCCAAATCTCACCACTTACCTTTACTTGTCCCATTTTTTCAGGAGTAATCTCGTTTATTACCACTGCTTCTTTATCCACGAGAGTACTAATCCCCGAGGCGACTTTCTTTTTCTGTGACTTAACTGCAAGCATTACTATTCCTATGAATAGCCCGGCTGTCAGTAGTGTAGCAGCCAAAATAATTTCGAATCCAATTTGCATAAAATCACCTGGTGAATCAATTAACATAATAGAACCTAGTACAAAGGCAATGAGCCCCCCAATAGTCAACATACCAAAAGAAACAATTTTCACTTCCAATATGAATAATACGATACCAACTATCATAAGTGCCAATCCTGCATAATTAACAGGCAACATTTGTAATGAGAATCCTGCAAGAATAGCAGACATAACTCCAATTACTCCAGGGAAAATAGCACCTGGGTTGTATAACTCTATCATAATACCATACATAGTTAATAGTATAAATATGTAGGCAATATTAGGGTCAGATAGAAAACTAAGTAGTTCCTCTTTCCAATCTTTGTCTCTAACTATTATTTTAGCATTCTTCGTATTTAACGTTTTTAGCCCATTCGTTGTCTCTACTTGCATACCATGAATTGCCTTTAGCAAAGCATTTCTATTTTTTGCTATTAGGTCTATCAGGTTGCTATCTAGAGCTTCCGTCTCGGAGTAAGAGAGCGATTGGCGTACTGTTAGCTCCGCATAGTCCTGATTCTTTTTTCTTTTCTTAGCGATAGAACGTATAAGAGCGGCAGCGTCATTTGTAACTTTTTGAGTCATAACATCCGAGCTATCTCCTGACTCCCCACCTACTCCGACAGGGTGAGCGGCACCTATATTAGTACCAGGAGCCATAGCCGCAATATTAGCGGACAATGTGATGAAAACACCAGCAGAACCTGCTCTTGCACCACCTGGTGCCACATATACTATAATCGGTACTCTCGATTCGAGGAATGTACTTACTATATCCCTAGTAGCATCGAGTAAACCACCAGGAGTATTTAGCGTTATTATTAGTGCTTCGTAATTTCCATCTTCGGCTTCTTCGACTAATGTCGAGATATACTCCGCTGTAAAACTCCCTATACCCTCATCTATAGAGGCATAGAGTATCTCATTAGAGGCATAAGTTATATTCAAAGAAAGAATATATAATATAGAAATAAGAATTGTTTTCATCTGTTAAATATAAGCAAAGTAATAGAATATCCAAGTCTTAAAATAATATAAACTATCGAGTCCACCATTCGCTATTAGGAAAAACTTTTTGTTTATCTAATATTATTGGCTCACCTATCATCGGTGTAGTAATAGGTAAGTTCATTTCCTTAGCTTTCTTAGTTACTCTTTCTATCGGATCAGTCCAGGTGTGAAAAGCCAACTTGAATGCTGCCCAATGAATTGGCATTATTAGTTCTGCTTTTAAGTCTATTCCGGTTAATACTGTCTCTTCTGGCATCATATGTATCTGTTTCCACTGCTCATTATACTGTCCACACTCTATCATAGCTATATCAAAAGGCCCATACTTCTCCCCTATTTCCTTGAAGTGGGTATTGTAACCAGAGTCCCCACTAAAAAATATAGAATGATTTTCGGATTTGATCACCCATGATGCCCATAGTGTTGCAGCATTGTCACTAATCCCTCTCCCCGAAAAATGCTGGGCTGGAGTACAAACGAAAGTGAATTCGCCTAGATTAACTTTGTCCCACCAATCTAGTTCTTTTACTTTGTTTGCATCTATTCCCCATGCAGTAAGATGGTTGCCAACTCCTAATGGGGTGTAGAATTGCTTAACTTTAGATGCCAGTCTATTAATGGAACCATAATCGAGATGGTCATAGTGATCATGTGATAGAATTACGACATCTATATATGGTAGCTTTTCGATTTCGATTGGTAACGATTTACTAAATCGGCTTTTACCGAGCCATGGATGAGGAGCTGGTACATCACCAAACATAGGATCTATAAGTATATTCTTCCCGCTAATTTGTAGTAAGAATGCTGAATGTCCAAACCATATTAATCTCGGAATATCCGAGTCATAGACGGCTATCTCAGTAGAGTCGAAGCTTATTACTGGAATTGATTTATCTGGAACTGCATTTGGCTGAGTGCCAAAGAATTTGAATATCATCTCTACATATTGTCCTGCCGTAAAGCTGAGTTTCACTTCTTCCTTATTAACAAACTTGTCAATTTTAAAATTCGCAGATTTGCCGTATTGTTCTAACTGTTCATCTGAGGCCTTTCCTCCAAACTCTGGACTAAAATTTAGAAATAACACACCTGCAACTACGATGAGTACTACTAAAGAACCAATAATCAATCCTATCATTTTCAGTATTTGTTTTAACATTATAAAATTTGATTTTAAAATCTTAATTATTAATAATGACTAAACGCTTTTACTCATCAAAGTATTGCTATGGATAGTATTTAAAATAGAATATTTCTAAGCATTATATTAAGTAATTTATTCTAATTATTAATAAAAGTTTAATAGTTTTAATGTAGAAGAAATTGTAATATTTATCGAACAAATAAAACTTAAAAATCGTATTAGTTTCCATAAAACTAAACAGGATAAAAAAATGGAAAATAAAAACATTTCGAAAGGTAGTAATGCTGCAGGTCTAGGTCTATTTCTTGCAGTAGGAATAATAATAGGAGCATGGCTACTTGGGTGGTATTTCACAGAAGCGAAACGCATAGACAACGCACATAGAAACTCTATTGAAGTAAAGGGATATGCTCAAAAAGATATAGAATCAGATTTAGGACAATGGATGTCGCTACTTAAAGCTAGGTCTTCTGATTTGACATCTGCCTATGCACAAATAAATGATTTCAAAGCAAGAACAATGAAATATCTACGCGATAACGGTATATCAGAAAAAGATATAAAGTTGAGTGCAGTTTATACTCGTGAGATTTATCAGCAAAAAGACAATGGGTATGGTGAAACTAATCAGTTAGAAGGCTATGAATTGACAATGAATATTTCTTTTCAATCTAAAAATTTGGATAAAGTAGAAGAAATATCTCAAAAAGCTACTGATTTGATTCAACAAGGGGTAAATATTAGCTCATTCGAGCCACAATATTTTTATACTAAAATAGAAGATTTGAAATTGGAAATGCTAGGTGAAGCGAGTAAAAACGCATATGAAAGAGCTGAAAAATTAGCGGGTAATACTGATAGCGAAGTAGGCACTTTGCAAAGTGCATCTCAGGGTGTATTCCAGATTACTTCTAGAAACTCTACAGAAGTGTCTGATTATGGTAGTTTCGATACCCAATCGCGATTAAAAACAATAAAAGCTGTAATTACAGCGTCGTTTTCAGTAAAGTAATTTACCCTATGTTCTTTATTTTAAGGCTATTTGAAAAATTGTTTATAATATGTCATTTATTTGACATAAAAAATTAAAAAAAAATTAAATTTCATACAATTAAACTCAATATAGATGCGTCTATATATATGTACTGAGAAGTACAACCCCTATATTTCATAGGTCCTCCTGTTGAAACGCGCCCTGAACTTCGGTTTGGGGCGTTTTTTTTTATTGTTACTGTATTGTGTATTATTTAATTCCATATATTGCATATATGTTAGATGAAATGAAAAATACATCAATACTATCTCATATTCTTGATTGCCATCCCAATCTTGTAGTTTTCGCTTTGGACAAAAACTATAACTATCTATATTTTAATAAGCTACATAGCTATATAATGAACAATATTTGGGCTGTAGATATTAAGTTAGGTCACAATATACTCGATTATATACATATCGAAAACGATAGAGATAAAGCTAAAAGAAACTTTGACCGCGCTTTAGTGGGTGAGAATTTCACAGTAGTAGAACAATATGGCGAAGAAGCACTAGAAAGATCTTACTATAAAGATACTTACTTCCCTCTAATAGATGAAAACAACACAGTTTATGGACTTTGCGTAGTAGTAGAAGATGTTACGATTAGTCATACAAAAAAAGAAGAAGTAGGACACATTATTAAGCAACTTGAAGAACAAGTTGATAAAAGGACTCAAGAACTAGAAAAAATAAATAGTGACCTACAAGAAGAAAATCTAAAGAGATTAGAATCTCAGAAAGAGCTGAACGTAGTAAAAGGTCAGATAGAGAAAGCCTTAGCTAATGAAATGGAATTAAATAAACTGAAAACTAAGTTTATATCAATGGTTTCTCATGAATTCAGAACTCCTTTAACTATTATTCAATCTGCTACTTTCTTATTAGAAAAATCTTACGAAAGAAGTGACGAAGAAAAGTTTTATAAAAACTTAGATAAAATCTCTAAGTCAATAGATACAATGACAGCATTAATGGAAAACGTGCTTAACATAGGTAAACTCGAGCACGGTGAAATAAAAGCTTCCAAAAAAGTATTTGATATTCGTAAAGAAGTAAAGACACTGGTAGAAAACAATAAAGCATATAATAAAGTAGTAAAACTCGAAATACCAGAAGGAAACGTATTTGTAGATTCTGACAAAGTACTTTGTAATCAAATAGTGAACAACTTACTATCTAATGCTATAAAGTATTCCTCCGAAAAACCTAAAATTAAACTAAAAATGATTGCAGATGGTTACAATTGTATAATCACTGTAAGGGATAGAGGAATTGGGATAGCTAAAGAGAATATTAACAATCTAACAGAAGCTTTTAAAAGAGAAGACAAAATCTCAAGTTTAGTACAAGGTACCGGACTTGGTTTATCTATTATCAAGCATAATTTGGATTTACTAGGCGGCAATATGAAAATAGAAAGTGAATTGGACAAAGGAACTAAAGTAACAATAACTATACCTAGATAATGGCAAATATTTTCGAATTTGATGGATTCATCCCAGTTATAGATGAATCAGCTTATATCCATCCTAATGCTACAGTTACAGGAAATGTAAAAATTGGCAAAGATGTTTATATAGGCCCTGGGGCAGCAATAAGAGGTGATTGGGGTGGTATAGTAATCGAAGACGGTTGCAATGTGCAAGAGAATTGCACTATTCATATGTTTCCAGGGATAACTGTATTACTTAAAGAATCGGCACATATAGGTCATGGAGCTATAATCCATGGTGGAGAGATAGGTAGAAATACTTTAGTCGGTATGAATGCCGTAGTAATGGATAATGCTATAGTAGGAGACGGGTGTATTATTGGCGCTCTATGCTTCGTACCAGCAGAGATGATAATACCTGATAGGAAGGTAGTTGTGGGGAATCCTGCAAAAATAGTCAAGGATGTATCGGATCAAATGCTAGATTGGAAAACAGAAGGTACTAAGTTATATCAACAACTACCTCAGGAGTTAAAAGAGACTTTAAAACCATGTGAACCTTTAAGAGAAATACCTAAAAACAGAAAAATACAACAAAATAAATACAAAACTTGGAACGAAAATAAACGAAAATAAACATGGATATTAACTTAACCCCATTCTCAACTACTATTTTTATATTTACTATATTGCTTTCATTATTCGTAATATATAGAAGGCAATCGCTTTTCAACAAACTAATGCTAATACCAGTAGCTGTAGAAGAGAACAAAGAGTGGTATAGATTTATATCAAGTGGCTTTATCCATGCAGATTTATTCCATTTAGGATTCAATATGATGACCTTCTATTTCTTTGCATTTAACTATGAGAGTTATGTAGGGGGGTTACAGTTCTTAATTATATATCTAGGCTCTATGATATTAGCTGATATACCGACTTACTTAAAAAACAAAAACAACCCAAGATACGCAGTCCTTGGTGCTTCAGGAGCAATCTCTGGTTTATTGTTTAGTTATATACTTTACGACCCAGAGATGAGTCTTTATATAATGTTTTTCCCTATACCTATACCAGCACCAATTTTCGCAATTCTTTACTTAGTATATTGCTGGTATGCCGATAAGAAATCGCAAGATAATGTAAACCACAATGCTCATTTATGGGGAGCAATAGCGGGATTAGTATTAACCGCATTAATTGACTTTTCGGTATTTAGTGGGTTTATACAGTATATTTTCTAATCTAATAAAAAAGGCCGCCCTATTCGGACAGCCTTCAATTTTATAGATTTTTCTTTGTACTTAAGAGTTAAGACCATTTAGGAATTGATCATTGTTCTCAGTGTTGCGCAATCTATCCAATAGAAACTCAACGGCTTGTACCGATTCCATTTCGTTAAGTACTTTACGGAGTACCCAGATTCGACGAAGTTTATCTTCTTCTATTAGTAATTCTTCTTTTCTAGTACCAGATTTATTAACCTCAATAGCAGGATAAACTCTTCTGTTTGAAATTTTTCTATCTAATACTAGCTCCATATTACCAGTACCTTTGAACTCCTCGAAGATTACATCATCCATCTTAGAGCCTGTTTCGATAAGTGTTGTTGCTATTATTGTAAGAGATCCACCACCTTCTATATTACGTGCGGCACCAAAGAATCTCTTAGGTTTATGCAATGCATTTGCATCCACACCACCCGATAGTATCTTGCCCGAATGAGGGATAACTGTATTATATGCACGCGCTAGACGAGTAATAGAGTCGAGTAGTATAACTACGTCTTGGCCAGCCTCTACCAATCTCTTAGATTTTTCGATTACCATTTCTGCAACTTGTACGTGTCTCTCTGGTGGCTCATCAAATGTAGACGCTACTACTTCAGCTTTCACAGAGCGTTCCATATCAGTAACTTCTTCTGGTCTTTCATCTATAAGTAAAACTATTAGCTTTACTTCAGGGTGATTACGCGCAATCGCATTAGCCATTTTTTGAAGAATAACAGTTTTACCTGATTTAGGAGGTGCAACTATTAGCCCTCTTTGCCCTTTACCTATAGGAGAAAGCATATCTACTATTCTCATTGAGTAATCAGTAGGAATAGATTCTAAGCTTAGCTTTTCTTCAGGATAAAGCGGAGTTAGATTATCAAATAATATTCTGTCTCGTATAGTTTCAGGAGCTGAAAAGTTTATTGTTTCAACTTTGAGTAATGCATAAAATCTTTCTGCTTCTTTTGGAGGGCGAACCATACCAGTAACAGTGTCACCTGTTTGCATTCCGAATCTTTTGATTTGAGACGGTGAGACATAAATATCATCAGGTGAGGGCAGGTAATTATAACTTTGGGAACGAAGGAACCCATAACCATCAGGTAATACCTCTAAAACGCCACCGCTCGCCAAAAGACCATCATCATTAGCAGATTGTTCACGTTTACTGCGCTGTTCTTCTACTATCTTTAAGATTAAGTCTTGTTTTCGGAGTCCACTAATACCTGCAATCCCTAGGGACTTGGATATTTCGTTTAGTTCGGAGATTTTTTTTGTTTTAAGTTCATCTATATCAATTATAGGAACTGGAGGAGGTGCTTGTGATGGAGTTATGTGGCTAGTTCTCTTATAACCACTTGTTTCTCTTCCGGAAGAGAATTTCCTCTTCGGTCTTCTATTGTCTCGTTGTTTCATAACATCTTTTTAAAGAAATAATTTATAATATTCATTTATTGAAATTTTAAGTTTGAATTGAACTTCTGCGAGATTTGTAGAAAAATAAGTCTATTATTTTGAATAAATAGGATACTCGGTGTGTTCGTTCAAAGGCAAGTTATAACTTTTTTTCTTATTTCAAAAATAAAAAGTATTTTTTTTGTTCTGATTGATTTGATATTTTGCAATTATAAATATCTTCTTCGGGGGGAGAAGCATAAATAAGTGGATAAAAACGGCATAAATATCAAAAACAGCAAGTCACAAATCAGCCAATTCTTTAGAAACTGGCTCAACCTAAACCGTTGGGTTATAGTACTATACCTAATTATAATAGCTGCAGCAGGTGTTTTATACGTTGGCAATGTTAATGATACTACAGCTTTGCTTCGTGAGATTCGTAATTTAGAACGCAAAATAGATGATCTAGAAAATAAAAGAAAAATGACGGATAGCAGAGTAAAAAGATTACAATCTCCAGAAAGAATTATACGAATAGCAACTGAAAATTTGAATATGACGCTATCAGATGAAGCTCCATTATTCATAGAGGAATATGAAGTCAAAGATTAATACATATTGGGAAGAAAACGAAGACTATAAAGGACCTAAAGGAAAGTTTTGGAAATTTTGGTCACTGATGGGTTTTATATTATTTGGCTTTGTAATGGTAGTTGTAAGGTTGTTTTCAGTCCAAATATTAGATAACGAGAAATATACAGCAATAGCGAAAAGACAACATGAGTCAAAAATAGATTTGCGTGCTGATAGAGGTAATATCTATGATAGAAATGGTAACCTTGTAGCTACTACATTTAAGACAATTTCAATAGCTGTAGATCCTACTTTGCTTGTAAATGTAAATAAACTTTGCAATGCCCTGTCATTAGATTTAGGTAAACCAGCATCTAAATATAAATCTAAGATCAATAGAGCAAAAGGTTCTTTCGTATGGTTAGAAAGAGGAGTATCACCAGACTTACTAAAGAATACACTACCTCTAAATGAAAAAGGTCTGCTTAAAATAGAAGAACCTAAAAGAAATTTCCCTTATAGAGCTACCGGCTCGCAGATAATAGGATTCACTAATATTGACAACAAAGGTATTAGTGGCTTAGAGATGCAATATGACTCTGTACTTCATGGCAGAAGTGGATTTATGCAGATGTACCGCGACGGATTACGAAGGTTACGACCTTCTCCTGACTTGCCAGTAGTAGAACCAGTTCACGGAAATAGTATTCAGCTTACAATTGATATCGAATTACAACGAATAGTTGAATATGAGCTTCGTACTGGTATGGAACGATTACTCGCTGAAGCTGGTACAGTAATAGCAATGAGTCCTCAGACAGGTGAGATACTCGCTATAGCATCATACCCCATGTTTGATCCATATCACATTGATGAGAATTCGAATGAAGGAATGCGTCTGAGAGGAATCACTGATGTTTTAGAACCAGGTTCTACATTTAAAATGATAACAGCAGCAATGGGTATAGAAGAAGGTGTTGTATCTGAAGATGAAGTATTGAATGGACATAACGGGATAGCTGTATATAAAGGTGGCGCTAGAATAGCTGATGTCCATGGTATGGGAAAAGTAACTTTTAGAGAAGCAATGCATAATTCCTCTAATATAATAATGGGAGAGGTTGCAAATAGATTATCCAATGAAGTTCTATATAAGTATATTAGGGATTTTGGATTTGGATTACCAACTGATGTTGATTTGCCTGGAGAAGTATCCGGATATGTTCCAAAGCCAAAGCAATTTCACGCAAATACTAAAAGATATTTGGGACATGGCTACGGATTAAACTCTACCCCACTTCAAGTTGTTAATGCTTATGCTGCACTAGCAAATGGTGGTAACCTTATGCGTCCGTTTATAATCAAAGAAATTAGTACAGCAACTGGAGAAATAATAGAGCAAAATAAACCCGAAAAAGTAAGACAAGTGGTTTCGAAAGAAACGGCTCTAAGAGTTACAGATTTGCTTGTAGGAGTGGTTGATAGTGGGTCAGGGAAAAGAGCTCAAATAGAAAGAATGAAAATTGCAGGAAAGACAGGGACATCTCAAAAAATCACTAATGGAAGATATTCGAAAAGTGACTATAATGCTTCATTTGCAGGTTTTTTCCCGGCTGACAATCCTCAAATAGCTATGATAGTAATAGTAGAAAACCCTCGACGTAGTATATACGGTGGGTTCAACTCAGCTCCCATATTCAAGAACATAGCTTCTCGTTGGATGCTTTCGAAAGGATACGATGATATTAAAAACTTACTAAAAGCTGAAAATGATAGTATATTGATGCCAAATATAGTTGGTATGAAAGCAACAGAAGCTAATAGAGTATTATCTAAATATCAATTCGACTACGAGGAAATAGAAGAAGGTAAATTCGTATATAATCAATATCCTCAACCTGGTCAATTAGTGAAGGGGAATGAAGAATTAGTTCTAACAACTGGATTTCCACTGGCGAAGATAGATACAACCACTCTAGATACAGACATAAAGCATGATGTTTTGGGTTTTTCTATGCGTAGAGCAATATCTGTACTCCAATCAAATGGAATAGCCGTACAAATAGAAGGCCATGGATTTGTGAAAAAACAAATCTGGGGTAAAAGTAAAACTGGAAAGATAAAATGTACTTTAGTGTGTAACTAATCTCGCATAAAAAGTATATTTAAGTATTAAGATATAATCACTGAGTAAATAATGAAAAAAGTAATTTTGAGTATACTTATATTATTAATAAGTTCTCATTTATATTCACAACAGACAGTTGGTCTATTTTATAATACACCTCAATCATACGATGGATATACATTATTTGCACCTGCCGCTAGTGATACTACTTACCTCATAGATAATTGTGGCGAAAGAGTGCATCATTGGGTTACTAATACAACTCCAGGTAACACTGTTTATTTACTTGAAAATGGTACATTGTTAAGAACAGGCAAAGCATTTAATCCGAAATTCAACGCTGGTGGAAACGGAGGGTTAATTCAAATGTTAGATTGGGAGAGTAATCTAATTTGGGAATATAATATCTCTGACTCAACACAATGCCAACATCATGATATAGAACCATTGCCAAATGGCAATGTCCTTATACTTCTTTGGTCAACACACACAAAGGAAGAAGCAGAGCAGGCAGGAAGAGAATTATCACCAAGTGAATTATGGTCCGAAAAAGTAATTGAGGTCAAGCCTGATTTTGTTAATGGAAGTGGTGAAATAGTATGGGAATGGGATACTTGGGATCACTATGTTCAAAATTACTCAGAAGCTTTGGATAATTTTGGTGATGTTACGAACCCTAGAAAAATCAACCTAAATTATAGTACTAGAGGATTTAACAATAAAGATTGGTTGCATTTTAATTCTATTGATTATAATCCAAGATTAGACCAGATAATGCTAAGTAATCACAATTTTGGCGAAGTATTTATAATCGACCACTCTACAACAACAGAAGAAGCTAAAACAGGAAAAGGTGGAAAAGCAGGTTTCGGCGGAGATATACTATACAGATGGGGCAACCCTCTTGCTTATGGACAAGGAACTGAAGACGATATCAGACTTGTAACCCAACATGATCCACATTGGATTCCAGACAGTCTGCCAGATGGTGGTAAAGTAATGATATTTAATAATATCGCCGGAGATGGGAGTAAAGACTACTCTGAAATAATAATCATCGACCCTCCAATCGACAGTGAAGGAACTTATATAATTAAAAATGGATATTTCGGTCCAGATGATATATATTGGAATTATATAGCTAATCCAGACACAACTTTTTATAGCAAAAATCTCTCCGGATCACAAAGACTTCCTAATGGTAATACTCTATTATGTGAAGGTTGGATAGGTAGATTCACTGAGATTAACCCTAACAAAGAAAAAGTATGGCAATATGTAAGTCCTTCAGGATTCAATGGCTTATTGCTAAACCAAGGAGAGACAAGTAATAGCAACCAAGTATTTAGAGTAGAGCGAATTTCTAACGAACACCCAGCATTAGCAGGAAAAGAGTTAATACCTATGGGGTATTTGGAGTCGGGTTCAGATTTTACATGTGAATTATATGATAATCAGACATCAGTTGATTTCGATGATATAAAAGATTTATTTATAAATCAATCAAATGATAGAATTGAAATCGAAAGTAATGAGATAATCAGAAATATAGAAATATTCAATTATATAGGAGTAAGAATATTAAGTATTGATTCGAATACTAATATCAAATCTATAAATACTAGTAATTTGGGAACTGGAATTTACTTCTTAAAGATTAATTTATTTAACAAAACGGTATTTAGTAAAGTTATATTAAAATAATTTTCATTTTTTTTGTTACTTTTTATCATTGAATTTTAATTTACAGTAAAGTCAATTTATTTATAAAAATTATAAAACAGAAAGATCAGAACAAATATCAACCTATCCCCTTTATTTATAATTTATTATAAGGTTTTATTCCTTGAGTCCTAATCTTTTAAAATAAAATTGATTTAATAGTCAATACTTACGAAAGAACCTCCATTTCTTTTTCCAAAGAAAATACACTACTGCTTACATTTGAGTGAGATACCGAAACATTGGTGAAAACTAATTAATTATAGAGTCTATAGATATAGATTAGACGGTCTAGTTAGTTACATGATAATATATAAATGAATTGTTACTTTACATCACTGATAGTAAAATTAATTTGGCTTTATTTTTATAAAAAGTGTAACAAAATTAAAAAATTCCTCATTTTATGAAATATTGATTAAACTGTTATTATAATTAAGTTACAGCATTGCTAAATATGATTTCATGGACTTAATTATGAAAAAAATAGTATTAATAGTTTTAACTATTATGATAATGAATAACTTATATTCAGAACAAACAGTTGGTCTCTTTTTTAATACTCCTCAATCTTACGATGGGTACACATTATTCTCTCCAACCGCAAGTAAAACAACATATCTAATTGATAACTGTGGTGAAAAAGTACATTCATGGACTTCCACAACAACTCCTGGTAATATAGCTTATTTATTAGATAACGGGATTCTGCTTAGGACAGGAAGAACCTATAATCCATATTTCACAGCAGGTGGTAATGGAGGTCTTATTCAAATGTTAGATTGGGAAAGCAATATAATATGGGAGTACTATATTTCTGATAGTATTCAATGTCAACATCATGATATAGAACCTTTGCCAAATGGTAATATACTGGCATTAGTATGGGTTTCACATACTCAAGACGAGATTATACAAGCAGGTAGAGAGATTCAGATGCTTGAACTTTGGTCTGAGAAATTAATAGAGATAAAGCCAGATTTAATAAATGGAGGTGGTGAAGTGGTCTGGGAATGGGACTCTTGGGATCACTATGTACAAGATTATTCTGAAGAAAAGGATAATTATGGCGATGTAACTAATCCAAGGAAAATTAACTTAAACTATTCAACATTAGGATTATATAGTGTAGATTGGCTCCATTTCAATTCAGTTGATTATAACCCAAGATTAGACCAAATTATGTTGAGCAATTATAATTTCGGCGAAGTTATAATTATTGACCACTCTACTACTACAGCTGAAGCTAGAACAGACAAAGGTGGAAAATATGGACATGGTGGTGATATACTCTATCGTTGGGGAAACCCAATGTCTTATGGACAAGGAACAGAAGATGATATCAGACTTGTAACTCAACATGATCCTCATTGGATTCCAGACAGTCTACCTGATGGAGGTAAAATATTAGTATTCAATAACAAAGCAGGTAAAAATTATTCAGCAATTCATATTATAGCACCTGAGTTAGATGAGGATGGTAATTATGCTTTTAAGAATAATAGATTTGGACCAACTCACCCTTATTGGACTTATATTGATCAACCAGATTCGAATTTCTATAGTATGCATTTATCAGGCTCACAAAGATTACCAAATGGGAACACACTAATATGCGAAGGAGCTAAAGGTAAGTTCACAGAAATTAATAGAGATGGTCAAAAGGTTTGGCAATACGTTAATCCAACTAAATCGAACGATAATATTACAAACCAAGGTGAAGTAACTACTGTAAATCAAGTATTTAGAGTAGAACGAATTTCTAAAGAACACCCAGCATTAGCAGGAAAAGAGTTGATACCTATGGGGTATTTGGAGTCGGGTTCAGATTTTACATGTGAATTATATGATAATCAGACATCAGTTTATTTCGATGATATAAAAGATTTATTTATAAATCAATCAAATGATAGAATTGAAATCGAAAGCAAAGAGATAATCAGAAATATAGAAATATTCAATTATATAGGAGTAAGAATATTAAGTATTGATTCGAATACTAATATCAAATCTATAAATACTAGTAATTTTGGAACTGGAATTTACTTCTTAAAGATTCATTCCTCTAATAAGGCTATACATAGAAAGATTATGATAAATTAATTTCCATTCTTTTGTTACTTTTTGATTGCTTATATTGTCTATTAAATATATTATAATAACAAAAAAGCAATTAAAATGAATACAATTAGAATACTACTTCTGCTATCCTTATTTTCAATTAGTGCTAATGCTACTGAATATTTAGATAATACTGTCTTGGTGAGATTTAATGAGTTTCATAAAGATGATATTACTATAGATAGGTTATTGGAGCAATCAAAAGCCAAAATTTCTAGACGAATATTACCTTTGGAAGCTTCGTTAAAATATGGTAAAACTACACAATATAAATCCTCAAATAATTCAAGATACAAAGAAATATTAGACGCAGAAGAACCAGTTCTAAGAACTTATGTAGTTACTTATGAGGGAGACCAAAATCCAGATAAATTCTGTCAATATCTGATGAAAACCCACAAAGAAATTGATATAGCTGAACCTTATCGTTTGCAAAAGTTACAAGCCTTTATTCCAAATGACCAATACATAGCTGAGCAAGAAGATGCTCTTATTCTTATAAAAGCTTATGATGCATGGGAAATATATTCAGGTGATTCGAATATAGTAATAGGAATAAGTGACAACGGAATAGATCAATTCCATCCCGACTTAAGAGATAATATTGCAATTAATAATAAAGAAATACCCAACAATAATATAGATGATGATAATAATGGCTTTATTGACGATTATAACGGCTTTAATCTAGATGGTTCTACTCCAGGTCAACTGTGGGGAAATACCTATATACAAGATAATCATGGTACTCTAGCGGCTGGTATAGCAGGAGCAGATTTCAATAATGAAATTGGCGTTGCCGGCATAGGCGGATATTCTAAAATATTCCCAATTAGAATTGGAAATGAGAAGTTAGGTACTAGATATACAGCATTTGGTTATGAATCAATATTATTTGCCGCAAGAACAGGAATAAATGTATTAAATTGTAGTTGGGGTGAAGAGAGTGTTTACTCAGAACTTGAACAAATGATTATTACTTATGCTGTCGCTAATGATGTAGCAATTGTTGCTGCTGGTGGAAATCAAGAGAAACAAGATCAAGTTACCAAATTTTATCCTTCTGGCTATAAAGGTGTTTTAGGTGTAGGTGTAGTATCGTCTTTCGATAGCTTTTTATCGGTATCTTTGCTGGGTCCACAAACTCGAATAATGGCACCTGCAAGTAAGTATACAACTACTCTTAATGGTAAATATGATAACCCTGGAGCAGCGACATCATTTTCAACACCTATTGTAGCAGGTGCAGTAGCTCTTGCTAGAGGGCAACACCCAGAATTAAACGCAACTCAAGTACTAGAATTTGTAAGACAATCTACTGATGATATCAGTGATAAAAGAACTTTTTACAAAGAAATAACTCCTGGCAGATTGAATATGTTGAAAATGGTAACGACTGACCCAATGTCTATACCTGGGATTATGATAGAAGAAGTAATACTCAAAGATAGGACAGGTGCAGAACAAGAAAGATTTTTCTTGGGTGATACTGTCAATGTAGAATTAGTACTAAAAAATGTATTGGGAGAGGCAAATAATTTGAATTTGAATCTTTCAATTGCTTATCCTGACTCATTCAAGCCCTTGACTTTCACAGATTCAACTTTTAATAATTTGAATTTAAAAACAAATGAAACTAAAACAATATCAGGATTTAAATACATTATTACTAATGAATATGATGAGTATATTAATTTCAGATTAGATATCACAGATGGTAATGGGTATAAAGACTTTATACTTTATGATTATAAATCTATACCTATTATAACTACATTTGAGAATCAGGATATTAAATTCTCGATTTCTGATAGAGGGACTTTCGGTTATGCACCGACAGATGGTAAGAAAAGGAGAAGAGATGGAGTGGGATTTATAGACAAAAGCTACGGTGACGCATTACATTTTAGTGGTATATACTTAGTTGAAAATGAGAATATAGTAATAGCTTCATTCCCTCTATCGAACGTGGATGGAAGCTTCAGGTCAGTAAAGCCATTCTATAATCCTAGCTATTCTGGTTCAATAATGACAAGTGACCCATTTGAGCCAACTAGGGCTTTAATAGAGCAAACGGTTGAACTACCCAAACAAGGACACTGGGTAAGAATAAAGCTTGATGTGACAGATAGTGCAGCTTTAGGTAGTAAATATTCACTAGGATACGAATTTGACTGGGATATGGGTGTTGAATATCAATATGATAGAAACGTAACTGGATTTATGGAAGAAGCAAGACCGGAGAATATTCCTTTTGAAAAATTCTCTGCTATTTATACTGGGCATAAAGACTCAAGCCAAGTATTTGGGACTGCATTTTACTCATTCGAAGATGATGCAATTGCTCAAGCGGGTGGTTATACTTCTCAAACAACAAATTCAGAATTTTACTCTAATTCACTAAAACTTGGTAAGGTCAATATAACTGATACAGTTGGAGATATGTTCAACATAATTGGGATGCGATTTACTAATGAATTTGCGCCATTCGAGACTAAGACTTGCTACCTATGTGTGGCTGGTGGAGAAGATAAAACAGCACTTACAGAATCTCTAAAAGAATGTGCTTCCAATATAACTTCAGTGGAAATTGATTATGACAATAATATTCATTTTAACTCCTCAAATAATAGCTTTGAAATTAGTAGTTCATTATACAAGGGAGTCGAAGTGTACAGAATAGATGGCTCAATTGTAATGCAAAGTGATGACAATAGTTTCAATTTAAACAATTTGAATCAAGGTATTTATCTAGTGAAAATCGAATTTGCTGATAGGTTTATTATCAAAAAAATATCAATTATTAGATGATCTAGAAGGGAATTTCTCAACTTTGATAATAATCAGATTTTCATCTAATTGTGTATCATTAGTTCGTTTGCTACTTTTGATTATGTTTACATTAAGCTGATTGTTTACTATTTTTGATTGTAATTTATCTCTGAGTGATTCAGCAAACTTTTTTCTTTTATTATAGCTTATCTCTATTGTCTTGCACATAGAGATAGAGCTATATATTTTCTCCAAAGTAGCGATATAGTTATTACTTTCTATATTTTGATCATTGCCTGCTATTATATAATTATAGTCATAGTATTGAGAGCCTTCTACTACTAATTTAGGTTTCTTTGAGAAATGATGTTCTACACTATGAGGTATTACCTGTATAGTACTATCACCGTCATAGCTGTATGCTTTGATAAATACATTCATGAAATCAGATTCAAACAATTGATGTTTATACTTTACTAAGTCAATTGTAAATCTATCTTTGACTACTTTATTTTCGTACACTATAATCTCCTCACCAGCTAGATTAAGCACTGCTAACCAGTTGCTTAAGTTTTCAGCAGGTTCTATTCTTACATCAATTGGAAGTAGCTTTTGCTCTACTTCTATCTTATCTTTTCTTATTTCCATTTGTGCGAATATCTCATTTTCACTAGATGATAGTGAAATCGAAGGCTTCCTTTTATCATCTTGATAAAACTCATACTCTATCACTATTTGTGATGGTGGGATAAGAAATTCTGTGGTCAGATAATCATGTATTTTTTTTATATTCAGATCTGCATAATATTTCGAATTTCGTTTATAAGTAGTATCTATTTCTAGTAAACCAGGATAGTGTGCTTTAATTTTAAGTTTAGCATTTTTGATACGTGCTAACCTATGACCTATATAATTGAGACTATTAGTGTATGATTCATCTATGGAATTTATTTTTTGTAAATCTATCAATGACTTGTAAACAAAGAGTTTTGATTGTAGTTCCATAGTACTATCATCTAAGAAAAAGACACTACTAACCGGTAGGTTTGTATATTCATAGTTATTGTTGACTATGATATTAGTGATATAGCTTTGTAGATTAATATCTAACTTAGTATTCTCTCTCAAATTAGAAGGTAAATTATTATTACTAGCAAGCCAAATATCTAAGCCGCCTACTCCACCCGGTCGGTTACTGGCAAATAGAATATCACCATTTGGTAGCCTACAAACATCTGATTCATCATACTCGGTATTGAGTTCATAAAGTGGACTTGGTCTTTGCCAAATACCTTCCGATTTTACAGAAAAATATATATCGAATCCTCCGGGACCTCCTTGACCATTGCTAGCAAAATAAAGCGTATCATCTGATGCAAAATGAGGTGTTATCTCATCCCCTATACTATTCATTATTTCTAGTAAGATAGGCTCTCTCCACGATCCATCTTCCAACCTATAGCTAACCATAAGATCTAAATCACTATCTTTACTCTGTACTGTGAAGACAATCTGATTTTTATCGGGTGAAATACTGCTTTGGCCTACGAATTTATCGCTTGCAAATTCTTCTATTGGAAATCCCTCAGACCAAGCTTTTTTCTGATAATTCGAATAGAATAGTTGAAGCCTAGGTTGAGATTTTGATCGAAGAAATGAACTAAAGTAAGCTTTATCTTCTGATAAAAAATTAATATAACTTATATTTTCATGTACTTTATTAATTGGGGCATCCAAATATTTTCCTTCTTGAAAGAATCCATCAGCGTTTTTATTAGAAGTGTAGAGTTTTTCCGTGCCCTCTACTTTACTAGTATAATAAAGTGTAGCTGTATAATTATTCCATGAAGGAGCAAATTCATCATTAGCTGTATTCAAGATAGTTACATTAATTGGTTCCAAATACATAACATTCGATGCAAATATCGTCTGCACTAATAACATCAGGATGATATGTAAAATTACTTTATTCATCTAATATCAATTTTATCTCATTGTATTCCCAATTCTCGCTAACTGTATATGGTTTACTTTTCGAATATTTTTCTCTAAACTCAAAAGGATTTACTAATCCGAAATCGTATTCACTATTATTATTGCTATCACAAAACAACTCAAATACATAACTACCTGCAGTTACTTTTTCGAAACTCCACTTACCTTCTATTGCTACAGTCTTATATTTACTATTATCGCTAGTATTTATTGCCCTTATTACCAATTTGCCATTACATGGGTTGATCGTACTTACATCACCACCTATTTTCGAATATTTCGGAGCAAAATTTGTCTTAAACTTAGTTTTATACAACGTATCTTTTACTAATTTTTGCCCCCAAGCATCCACTATATCCTTTGTATCGAATACAAGTGTGTACTCTGTGTTCTCTTTTATAGGATTTGCAGTTTTAAAATAAAAATCAATAAAATTATCACTCACCAATATTAAATCTATTTTTTCACCATCCGATTCTAAATATGCACAATTTTGAATAGAATTAATATCCGGAATTTTACTGAATTTCACCTTAAAAATTGGTTTTTCTGATGTTACATTTAATAATGGGCTCACATTTTTCTGTGTGCTATCATTCAAATTAGTAGAACTGATAACAAATTCCGATTTATTAAAAGTACTATCAACAACAAATTTGAAGCTTGAAGCTGTATCTTGTACTGTATTACCAGTAGAGTCAGCTATATTGGATACTTTAATTTCTAATTCTTTACCTGCGTAATTTGAATCGAACACAAGCAATAATTCTGAGCTAGTTTTGATGTTTGTACCAATTCCAATTATTTGTACTTCTTTTTCACCAGAAGTTAATTTGAAATTCTCTTTGACAATAGTTCTTTTGTCTAAGTTCTCATCGAATAAAAGATTTGCTAAACCATTGTATTGGGAATTTACACTAACTAATTGTGGTCCTCGGTAATCTGATTTGGCTCCTATATGAATATTTATACCCGCAACTTGCAAGCTATCTTCAGTAAGTGTAATGTCACTCAAAGCTGTGCCATAACTATCAACTTGGTCATCGTATAGTCGATTTTGGAACTTATCATCTATAGCCAACAATCTATAATTACCTGGCTTTAATGCTACAAATTGGAACTCCCCTGAACTACCTGTATTTACAAAATAATCAGGCGGCGTTGTACTCATATCAGGGTATTCACCTTCTTTCTCTTTATATAGAAAAACGAACTTACCTTTAGTATCTGCAGCTGATAGTAGGCCAGAAATACTTCCACTATCTAATTGACTACCAGTTGAGAAAATCATACTAAAACCTTTCTTCGGGGCATTGTTATAGTAATCAGTATATTCTGTCCCTATATTTATCGCATAAGTTGTATTTTGGAGTAGTGGTTCTTGGAACTTAATATGTAGGTCAGTGGCAGACCAATCGAAATCCATTTTTACTTCTGGTGTAATGCGTAAATTCTCTAGTACTTTACCTCTATTCATGTATTCATCGAACCCAATCGTTACTTCATCATCACTGAAGTTTATAGTTCTATCTGTAGGTACAGTATATTCTACATTTGGTGCTAAAGTATCACCAGCCCCACCGGGAGGACTTTGTATATTTGCACATCCAGTTGCCAATAAATATAATAAAATTAGAGTCGTTAGTAATTTCATAGTATAAATTAACTATTATTTTTAGCAATGGGAAAGATTTTTAAAATGAATATTTAGAATATTTAAGAGCTAATCATTTTCTTCGAGCTGAAAAGTAAAATCATCAAATAAAAAACTCACAGATTTTTTATTGATTCACTCTATTAATAAGATTATTAGTAGAGCTATCGAAGTGGTTTTCTTTTTTTAATATGCTTGATTCAATTTCTTTTGCTATAGTTTTACCTAATTCAACTCCAAACTGATCAAAAGGATTAATATTCCAAATCACTGATTGGACGAATACTTTGTGTTCTTGAATTGCTAAAAATGTTCCAAGAGTAGAAGGCGTTAATTCATCAAACATAATTATATTAGAAGGTATATTTCCCGGAAAGAACTTATGCGTATTGTAGCCAGTAACTTCGTCGTCCTCTACTTCAGAAAGTTCTTGTCCCATCATAAGAGCACGAGATTGAGCAAAACAATTAGCTAGTAATCGAGTATCAGAGTCAGCAATTGCTATAAAATCTACAGGTATTATATCTACGCCTTGATGAAGCATCTGAAAAAAGGAATGTTGGCAGTTAGTACCAATATTTCCAAATAAAGTACCACCAGTAGCATACCTTACTTTGTTGCCCTGCTTGTCTATTATCTTTCCTAAACTCTCCATTTCTAACTGCTGCAAATACTCGGGCAAATACTTCAGTGCATCAGAATAAGGTATATTAGCTTTAGCTCTTAGGTCGAAAAAATTACGGTACCAAACATTAATATAAGCTAACAGAAAAGGAATATTATGGAAATAATCTTCCGTTTCGGCGAAATGTTTGTCTGCTATTTCGGCACCTTTCAGCAACTCTTCGAAGTTATCTTTACCTATATTAAGTGCGATAGTGAACCCAATAGATGACCAAAGGGAATACCTACCGCCGATAGAGTCACAGAATGTAAGAATATTGTCTGCTGAGAAGCCAATTTCTAATGCTCGCTCACGGTTAGCTGTTAGGCAGATAAATTGCTCATTTGGTTGCAATAGCCCTAATAACTTTAGTACTTTACTCAAATTGTATTGTGTTTCAGATGTACTTAATGATTTTGAAGCAACTACAAATATTGTCTTTTCTAAATCAATTTTGCTAAATACTTTATTAAAATCTGTATTATCAGTATTTGCTATATAGTCTATAGTAAATCTATTATTTGAAAAAGCATCTAGAGCCTCATTCACCATCTTAGGACCAATATACGAGCCACCTATTCCTAATTGAACTACATGTTTAATCTTCTTATTAGCTATTATTTCCTCAGCTTTCACTAGAAATGCAGTTCGCTCTTCGTCGATTTCTTCGAATTGAATATTTTCATAAGCTCGGAGTGCCGTGTGCAAAGCCGCTCTGTCCTCAGTATTATTTACTTTTTCTCCATTAAATAATTCGGGGATTCTGTTATGAAACTTTAGTGATTTGGATAAATCTACGAAATACGATAATGTATCGAAATTAATTCTGTTTTTACTCAAATCAAAATATATATTATTCAATTCATAAGTATATTTTTCCGCTCTACCTTCATCATATTGGAACATATCCTTCATCTTCAGATGCTTTATATTAAAGAAGTGTTCGTTTAGTGATTGCCAAGCGTTGAGTTCTAACAGATTTTTCATTCTTTTTAAATTAATATGAATATTGTCTTTGTATTTGATTGCAATTTAAAGTAAATAATTCGATTTTCTTTTTTTTGTGGAATTTATAGATAATATAAAAAAACAGAGGATTGCACTCAACCCTCTGCTTTTATACGATGTTTTATCTTAATAAGTTTAGAATTTTAAACTTGTAGCTGATTTGGTCAATACAGATTTATATATATCAGCTTCATCTTTGAAATAATCAACAACTATTTGGTATAACATACCGTTGTTGATTACATAATAAATATCTCTGTGAATTTTAGCAGTAGCATCATACGATACCATGTATGCCTCTTGTCCACCAATTTTCATTTTAGTTATTTTATCTGAACCAACAGCCTTTGCATTCTTTTCAGCTGTGCCTTTTAGGTTTTTAGAATTCGTTTTATTAGCCGAAACAGAGACGTAAGAATCGCCTCTTCTTTCACCAGCATACATAGTAGCAGCACCTTTTTGAATTGCTTCGAAGTTATCAGGAATAGAAATTGAGTATCCATTTCCTTTTACAGTTTTCATTGTATTAGATGGTGGAGGTAGTTCTTCTGCTTCTCCAAGTGTAACGTTTTGTTCAGGAGCAGAACCCAGTTTTACTGATTTTAACATATTGTCAAAAGCAGACCTATATTGCTCTATAGTACCGGCAAATGCTTCGAATTTTATAATATTGTATAGCTTATTATCTTTAGTTGCTACTATTATCTCACCATTGAATATACCGTCTGATAGAGGGAATTCGTATGATATTTTTTTCCCAGAAGTACCATCTACTTTTACATCTACCGGCGCAGTATAGTTTTCAGGTTCGAAAACTTTACTTGTATCTAAAGCTTTTTGTAGATTTTGACCAGAATCTAATAACATAACAGTATAGGATATTCTTGCAACAGGTAAACCCTTAGTATCGAAAGTTGTGAATCTCACTTTACCTTCGGGCATCGAAAATGCTTGGAATTGTTTACCGACAACTTTGTTATCTTCCCAATTATTAGGGTAGTCTACAGAGAACTTAGTAGCATCATCAGTATAAGTCGTTAACTCACCAGCATCTGGGGCTTTGGGCCCATCTTCACCACATGAGATTAGTACAAGTGCCAGAAAAGCTAGCAAGGAAATAGTAATTTTTTTCATTTTTTATCCTTTAATAGTTTATACATAAGAATACAAATATAATTAAACTTATGTAAAGATAAAGTTAATTATTGATAGTTCGTGATTTGGTTTACTTATTGTTTGAAAGATATAACCTGCATAATATATTTGAATCTATATAGTAGATTAAAAATTCTATAAATTCCCACAAAACTAAGTTAAAAATAAAAAAATCCTTATTTTGGGAAATAAATAATAAAACAGAAAAACTAACCAATGAAAATAGGGCTTTTCCCACTTAATCTAGTGCTTTTTCCAGAGTCAGTCTACCCACTACATATATTTGAGGATAGGTATAAGAATCTAGTCAATAATTGCATAGAAAATAAGTCTAAGTTTGGAATTATTTTTACAAATGGTAATGATATAGCGGAGATTGGTTGTACAGCTAAAATAAATGATATTTTCACAAAATACCCAGATGGAAAAATAGATTTGAGCGTCATTGGGTGTGATAAATTCAAACTTACATCTTATGAAGAAAATGAGAATAAGTATTTAGAGGGTGAAATTGAAATAATCAGTGATATTGCTGAGCCAATAATTGAAAAATTGCTAGACGACTGTATAGAATTATTTAATTTCATTACTAACAAAATACCTGTATTTAGAGTTCAGCAGATAACTAAAGAAGATTTGATTGGTCGTTTTGCTAGCTATTATTTTGCACAAAAAGTTGGATTAATCGGGAAGCAAAAGCAATTTTTATTAGAGATGAACTCTGAGAACCAGAGATTAGCTTACCTCAAAGAACACCTAGAACGGATAAAACCCTCGGTCAGCAAAGCAATAGAGATAGAGAAAATAATCCGTAATGACGGCTACTTAGCCCCAGGAGATCTAAAATGACACCAAAAATAATGGGAATATTGAACGTTACTCCAAATTCTTTTTCTGATGGTGGACAGTATATAACAAAAGAATTAGCACTTCAACACGCTTTTGAAATGATTAGTAATGGTGCGGATATAATAGACATTGGAGGTGAGAGCACTAGACCGGGCAGTGAAGGTGTTTCTCTAGATGATGAGTTAAATAGAGTGATACCAGTTATTGATGGTATTAGAAAAGTTAACTCAGATATTGCAATATCAATTGATACGACCAAGTATGAAGTTGCTAAACAAGCACTAGATAAAGGAGCCACAATTATAAATGATATCAGTGGATTAACAACTGAACCACGTTTTGTTGATTTGGCCAAAGAATACAAGGCCAATTTAGTGATAATGCATAAACAAGGAACCCCTAAAGATATGCAGAATAGCCCGCATTACGCAAATGTAGTAAATGATGTTTATAGCTTTTTGAATACTCAAAGCAAGTTAGCGAAGGACATTGATAATGTTTACGTTGACGTAGGTATTGGGTTTGGGAAAACATTAGACCACAATGTTGCATTACTTAATCATCTTCAAATATTCAATGATATCACGGGTAAGCAGTTATTAGGCATTAGCCGAAAAGCATTTATTAATATGCTCTTCGGAATAGAAAATGCCAACGATAGAGATGCACATACAGCAATGATACATCAGAGATTATTATCTACAAAAGTGGATATTATTAGAGTTCACAACGTCAAGTTAATACGAGATATGCTAGAGATAAATCGATTATTCTAATTAAAATCAATATTAACTTTTAAATACTGCTAGAATGAATACCTCCTTACAATTTCAATAAAATTGTCAATTTTTGATTAATGTAACTTTTTCTATGAGTTGCCGTTTTTCTATCGAAATGGATTATAAATACCAATGTTGCTCAATTAAAAATATAGGTGGAAATTGAAAAATAAATCTTTAATAGTGGCGCTAATAATATTAGGTACTACATTAACAATAGTAAGTTGTAGTGATGATAGTTCAACGAGTCCAGACAGTAGGGATATTACGAAACTATTCGATAATACTGGTTATCACCACCTGGATGATGTCGTTGATAATTGGGATATTGGCTCATTAAATGGTATTGTTTTTTTAACAAAAGAGTATGAAAAAGTTTATTCTATCCACACAATAAATGGTGTTACTGATTCAACTGATAAAGAATTTACATCGCTCTCATTGAATGCCGGACTATTCGATTCAAATTTCAAACCTTTTGACACACAAAATTTTTACATAAATGAGATACAGCTGAGTGGATCAATAGAAGGGAAATATGAACCAACTAAAAAATTGGTAGAAACAGACTTAAAATTCGGTTCTGGAGTAAATTTAATTAGAATAGACGGTAGTAATAAATTTGACCAAATACTTGATAGTATATCTTTAGGTCAGGCTGTTCAAATTAATAATTTTACTAGAGGTGATACTATTTCTAAATCATCAGGATATATTTTAAGTTGGTCTGGTAGCACAAGTGCAACGAAAGCTTATATTAGTATTTCACCTACGGATAGTTTTCAAGATAGATTGCTTTCAGATACAGTTATTAGTGGTACTTCTTGGTATCAAAATAATACTGGAAGTGTTGATTTAACTCCTTTTATTCATAATATTACTTTTCCTGGTACTTATGATTTAACAGTAACTCTGTTTGAACCGCATTATATAGAATTAAGTAACGGTAAGCAGATATTAATAATTGGTGAAACTACACATAAAGTTTCATTCAAGCTAATTGATTAAAAAATTACGCTCATAATTAATATTTTAAAAGGGAAAGTTTTATTTACTTTCCCTTTTATTTATAATTTAAATCTTAGCACTTTAAAAAGAATACCTCAAACCTAAGTTGATGCCATCTTTGTTAGTATTGTATAGATTACCTTCGAAGTTATATTTTGCAAATTGCTTTCCGTAACCAACTAAGAATGAGTAATTACTATTCAGATTTAGTATTAGTCCAGATTCGAATCCACCTGCAAACCCGTTGGAAATACCACCGCCACTTGCTTGAACATAAGGCACCAAAAGCCCATTGAGTATTAGCTCATCTGGTGCATAACGTAATCCAACCATGAATGAGATCACAGATTCATTAGAATACTGAACCTTTTCGCCAGCTGAGAGTGGATTAGCCACTCTCACTACATAGCGTTCATTACCGATAAGCCCTACGGCATGAAAATCATCTATAAACTCAAAGTTTACACCTATCATCATATCATTGAGTAAAGCAGTTTCGTTAGGGTTATTTGCCCCACGTAACTCTAATGCGAAACCGCTTTTCTCTTCATAAACAAAATTCGGCATTTGGAATCCCAAATCAGATGCATTGCTTGTACTAAGTCTGTTGACTTTTACAATTGCATATCCATTATCATTTATCTTTAATATATCTTTACTTGGTTTTTGCTCTATATTAGTCGCCATATCTTCATTAGCCAAATAATTTTCAGAAGCAACTTCTTCTGTTGTATTATTATAAGCAGTTAGTGGTATAGACGATGATTTAGTAGATTGATAATTTGAATTATTTCTTGAGTAGTTACTAGTATTTTCTTTAGTATTATCAACTGAACTAACAATAGGTAAATTGGAATGAGAAGCATCATCATAGTAATTCTGAGCTAAAGTAACACCTACATTTTCTGTGTCAGTTGTTTGTATTCCTCTATCAAAAGTCATAAACAAGAAAGTAGATATCATAGCAGCAACAGCGATTGATCCTAAAGTGGTCATGTTGTCTTTGAATATATTAAGAATACCAACCCCAGATGCAGAAGCAAAAATTGCAGCGCCAGGCTTTCTTCTAGATTCGCTTACGACCGTAGTTGGAGCTCCCCCAGAAGGGACAGAAAAACCCAAGCTACTAAATACCGCGTTAGTTGCCTCTATAGGTGGTGATATACTATTCATATCATTTGCAGCTATTTTCATTATACTTAGCTGTTGGTGAAAATCTCCTCGTAAGGTCTGATCAGCAGCTAAAGCTTGGAACAGTGCATCCTCTTGTGGCTGCTTTAGTCCTGTGTCCAAGTATTCGTGTATCATTTGGTTATATGACATTTTAAAACTCAATTATTATTATTTGATATCTCATGTAAATAAGGAGCAAGTATCTCCTTAATCTTTTCTTTAGCGCGCCAAAATCTATTTCTAATAGTAGATTCTGGTGCATTTGTTATCTCGGCAATCTCTTTGTACGAAAAACCGTGATATTGTCGCAATATAAATGCATCTTTGTATTCGAATTCCAACAATTCTAGTGCATTGGAGATCAAATCGAGTAATTCTTTTTGCTCATAACCAGTGTCATTCGTACGCAAATTGTACTCTTCCAAGTCTATATGTACTTTTTTACTTCTTGTATGATTTATACATAAGTTTCTAGCAATCGTTATCATCAATCCCGAAACACTTGTTATAGTTGGTTTTGATTTGGCCGAATTGAAGAAGTTTAAAAAAGTCTCTTGGAAGATGTCATTAGCATCTTCTTTATTACCAGTTACTCTTAGACAATACGCATATATCTTTTGCGAATAACGCGAGTATAGCTCCGCGAAAGCCAATTCGGCTTCGGGCTGATTTCCACTTAGTGAGTTGAACAACTCTAAGTCGGAATATTTACTATACTTTTTGTCCATTTGTAATTCCTCTAACTATAAAGACACATGAACAGCAAAAACGTCTCAAAGAAATGCAACTTTTTTTTACTTTTTTACATGTGATACAATATCAGATACAATATAAGTAACTGATATATAATATCATAGAACTATTTTAGCTAAATAAATTATTTTTTGTTAATTGTTGATAATTTGAAGTAAAATGCAATTTTTTAATTTAGAAAGGCTTTTTTACTTAAAATAATATTAAGATTAGAATCCAGCTATTATAGTATATTATTAATTCAAAGATTGAGTTTAAAATTTTATTAATCATATAATAAAATGATAAAAAAAACCACCGATTATTATCGATGGCTCTATTGTGATTATTTTTCCTTATTTTTGAACTCTTCCAATGCAGAGTCGTCACGTAGTCGATATCCGACCGACCTTATGCTCTGTATGGTTGGTCTTGTGCCTTTCTTCTCAATTTTACTTCTTAGTTTTTTGATGTAAACATCTATAACATTCGAATCTTTATCTATATCTTCCCGCCAAACGTTTTGAGTAATGGAGTTTCTAGTTAAAACTTTATTCTTATGGAGCATAAGGAACATCAGCAACGAATATTCTTTGGTAGTAAGCTCTATCTCTTTATTATCTCTGTAAGCTAAGTGTGTAACAGTATCTAAAGTTACTTCACCGGCATGAAGTTTAGTAGATTTGTGTTTCTGAGTTCTACGTAAAATAGCTCTAATTCTAGCTGCTAACTCATCGAAGCTGAACGGCTTAGAAATATAGTCGTCAGCACCAAAATCTAGTCCGTTTACTCTGTCCTCTGTTGAGTCTAAAGCAGAAATAAGTATAACTGGAACATTATAGTTATTAGCTCTTAATTCTTTTAGTATATCAATCCCATTCATACCGGGTAGCATCACATCTAAAAGTATTAGGTCATATTGGGTATTCATAGCATTTTCTAGTCCGTCACGACCATTTGTTTCTAGATCTACCTCATACCTTTCTTGTTTTAAGCCGTTCTTCATGAACGTTGCTATCTTAATTTCATCTTCGATTATTAAAACTCTCATTGCAAACCTTATTAATTTGAATTTATCTTCTTACATATATTGGGTAAAACTCTCGTTTCCCATCAGGAAACTCTATGTATAAATAATATAATCCATTTGCAACAAAGTCTCCGCTTGGCATCCTGCCATTCCACGTATCTACGTGTGCGAATGATTCATCCCTAAATTGCTTATCAGCAATGGTTACTACTTCTCTATTCGATTCGTCTAATATTTTTATTGTTATATTACCTGATTTTGGTACTTTATAGACAAATTTTACTTCTTCACTACTTGGATCAAAAGGATTAGGAGCGACTACATTTATATAATTCGGCTCTATATCTGAAAGTAAAGTATCAGTTCTCATACACGAACTCTCGCAACAAAACCTAAAGATAACATCATCGGGTGCATCGAGCGGTATTTGCCAACTATAACTCATAGACGATAAGCTAACTTTACTTTCTAATGAAAAACTTATACCATTGTTATAACTTTTCATAATACTAATAGTATCACAAGGATAAGGGAAGTCCATAGGATCCCAGCTAAATCTCTGTGTTGGGTCAACGGTATTTTCTATTTCAATTTTAATAGGGAACGGCGCAGGTTTTACCTTTAATGCAAATTCTGTCAACAACTTATTGTAAAGACTTTTGTAAGCGGTTAT
Source organism: Chlorobiota bacterium (assembly GCA_041595255.1). Taxonomy (GTDB): domain Bacteria; phylum Bacteroidota; class Ignavibacteria; order Kapaibacteriales; family UBA2268; genus PGYR01. The sequence continues at coordinate 6,094 of JBFHKR010000003.1, read as the reverse complement.
TCTATAATTATACACACTATCCAAGTCCATGGCATCACAGCTAAATATAGGTAAACAAGGAATCGTATCCATATAACCAAACAATGGAGCATTAGTTGTACCTATAGTAGTCAAATATTGCCACGCTGAATCCAAATATCTAGTCTCAACTATAACAGAATCGAAGCAATTTATCTCACCACCAAAAGTAAGAGTCTCCCCTACTGTTAGTACTGTATCAGACATCATAAAGTTAGTCAATTCAAAATCTAGTATTCTAATTGTAGCTGAAGAATCTCTGATTTCTTCTGGCTCTACTGTACTTTTTATAATAAAGAATCCAACCTTTCCGATGAAATTACTATCTAATATAATATTAGTATTAACTGTATCTTTGTCATTAGTTACGAGTGTCTTTACCACCATAGTATCTATAGCTGAAGTATCTGTAATATCTACAAAATCAATATCAATAGTACCAATTCCAAGTATTTTATTCTCCCATATTAACTCTATACTATCACCTGGACAATATTCTTTTGGGGGTGTTAATTGGTTTGTTGGTTCTAGTAATGTCAATACATTACTAAGTGGAGTTCCTATTATATAAGTAGCTTTGAATGTAGTCACTACTATATCGTTTAACCCATCTCCATCCATATCAGCTATTTCAACAGCATATATATCTTCTTTGTTAAAATCCTTATAATAAAGAGTGTCCATAGGATTACCAGCTCTATACATAGGATCTTCATAATCTCTTAGTCCGAGCACCATAAGTTTAGAGCCGTCAACTATAACTATTTCTTCTTTTTCGTCAGGAGCATTATCCATATCATTAACTGCGACAACTCTACCATTTATCCTAGCTGCTGCAATAGTATCAAAAGGGAATAATTGCGTATTAGGAGGAGTTGGCTTTGATATAACTTTAGTATCATCATATTTTAGAATAAATATTCTACTATTAGCATGAGCAAAATTTCTTGAGCTTTGAGTAGCAATTATTTCTTTTCCAGGATTATTTGGGAAAAAAGGTAACCACTCATTACCAATACCATCTAAATCACCTACTGCAATTGACCAAAAGTGATTGCTATCACCTACAAAGGAGGGGATAGCACCGTTTGGTGTAGTAATAAAATTACCATTCATATCCAGAAGATGCAACATTGATATTCCTTCGGAACCTTCGTCACCTTGGTACTGCTCTGTTTGTAATATATATTTCTGTGGAGTTAAACTTCCATTATTCAATTCAACTACATAAGGTCTAGTGTAAGGTTTTGAACCATTTAAGCTATCAGAGATATTTATTGGAGCAAAATTATTAGCAATCGAAGCCCCTGTAATATCAAAACTATACAAGTAGCTATTTGAAGCATTAGTCGTACCACCAAGTTTATTGATTATGTTCAAATTCAAAGAGGTATCGGGAACAGTAGGCATAAATGCTAAAGTGGTACCATTGGCTAATTGTGTAATAGATGGTTGGTCAATACCAATCCTATTAGCAAGCTCTACCCTATTAGTAGTATCATCCCCTATATCTGGCAATGGAAAGTTCGGGAACTCAATTGCAGAATTGAAATGAGTCAATCCTCTCAGATACGGTGCTTCTATTGCAAGAGTATCAATTACGTTTGGATTAAAAATATCTAAAGTTGAGAATACTTGAATATTATTATTTCTTAATTTACCGAAAAATGGTCTAATTGAATTGTAGATATTCTCTGGGTAATCCCTCATATCTATAGCCAATCTTTTATGAAGTACCAGCTGGCTAATTTTATTGTCATAACCAGCAAGATAACTATGAGCAAGCGAATCATCACTTACACTTTCAATTGTTTCTAAAGCCATAATAACATGAGAACTTACATCTTGCTTGTAACCAGTAGCAAGTGAGTCAAAGAGAATTGACACACCTTTTATAGGCAATATGCTATTGTCGAGAGTTTTAGTATAAACACGACCTGCGCCATCTAGAATAATTATTTCTCTTCCTGATACAACTACTATTTCGTTAGGAGCATAAGGAAAAGCAGATGAAATTTTATCATTATCAACCAAATTGCCAATCAATGGCTGTAAATCGCCTGATATTCTATTATTGATTATCTTAATTTTGAAGTTACTAATAGACTGATCAAAGGATTTCCTGTGATTATTCTTAGTAGCAGCATAGTTCCCATTGGGAAAAAGCCAGTTAGATGGACTAGCTGCCGATTGCCCAAATGCACTATTAGAAGTGGATTCCAACAAGAATATTAACAATATTGATATGTAAAATGAAAATCTAATCATAAAGTACTCAAACTTAGTAAATTTAAAATTAAAAACACAAATAATTAATACTATTTATGAATTAAAATTCACAGCATTAATTATACCAAAGATTATTAAAACTTTTTTAATCCAAATTCGTACATAAAATGCTATACTTATAAAAAAATGAAGTTGGTATTTAGAAACTTTTGTATTAAATTAAATCTCGAAGTATAGTGCATAGAAAGAATTTACTTAACAAAGCGGAATCTATATATGAGATTAATCTGCAGTTTATTTACAGCTGCCCTGATAGCAGGGCTTACGGTCACGGCAACTGCCGCTGTCCCCAATGCGAACAAAATTTATTTGTTCCCCGATGAGTACTCAGTACTTGACAAATATCCCATAATACAAGAAAATTATGAAAAAGGTATAAAAAATTCTCTAGAAAGTTCTAGAAGAAAATATCTTACAGCCCTTATTTATATCCAAAGAAAAGACTCAACCAAATCAGCAGAATTTTTCTCTCAATCTTTAGATGAGTTGAATAAAATTGCTAGTTATCCTGGTATAGAATATAACGATGATTTCATTGAGTTATCTAATGCAATTATCGAAGATTTTGAGTACTATATTACTGATTTTGCAAAATTAGAGGCAGATGCTCCTTTATTTATCGTCCGTGATAGAATGATTAGTGATTTAGAAAACGATCAGACTATGACAGGTGTTGAATTATTAGACTTGCCAGTAGTAGATTTTGTTTCTGTAAATGAAAGTACTCTACCTTTTGTTGGTCCTGATTCATTGCTGATACCAATGGATATGAATGAATATGTTGAGAAAAACATACAGTGGCTGACTCAAACTAAAGCAAAGAAATTCTTCAGTAAGTGGTTAGAACGTTCTGGCAAATGGTTCAAGATGATGAAAAGAATCGCCGCAGAAGAAAATATGCCAGAAGAAATTGTATATCTATCTATGATAGAAAGTGCTTTGAATCCGAATGCGCTTTCGAAAGCTAAAGCTGTTGGATTGTGGCAATTTATGAGAGCTACAGGTCGTGACTTTGGCCTAAATGACAATGATTCGTATTGGGTTGATGAACGTAGAGACCCTGAAAAATCTACGCGCGCTGCTATGCGTTATCTAAAAGAACTATATGCTGAATTTGGTGATTGGCATTTGGCACTTGCTTCATATAACTGTGGACAAGGTCGTGTCAGAAGAGCAATAAGAAGAACTGGGAAATCAAATCCGAATTATTGGGAGTTAAGAGAAAGATTACCAAAAGAAACTAGATATTATGTCCCATTGTACATAGCTACTGCTGTTATAGCAATGAATCCGGAACAATACGGATATAATATTGATGAATTAGAATTGGAAGATGAATTTGTATATGATACTTATACGACTTTTGAACCAGTCAACTTAGACGTATTAGCAAAATGTGCAAATATAACGGAAGAAGAGTTACAGGCATTAAATCCAGAACTAATAAAAGGATGTACACCTCCCGATGTAACTTCATACGAGCTGAAGATTCCTAAAGGATCGGCAGAAATGTTTGCAAAGAATTTTGCTAATTTGAAAGATTCGGAAAAACAGCCATGGGTTACTCATACTGTTGATAGATACGAAACTTTATCGAAAATTTCAGTAAAATATGGTGTTACAACTGAAGATTTAGTCCAGCTAAACAACTTGGGTAGTTCTAAATCAAAGCTTAGTACTGGTAGTAATTTGAAAATTCCTATTTCTGCTGATAGATACGCAGAGATTAACTCATCTTCTGAAAAGACTGGTACGTATTATCCTATGGATGGTACTAAAGATATAACCCACGAAGTAAGAAAGGGTGAATCTTTATATAGTATAGCAAGAAGATATGGAATCTCTTTGAGCTATCTAAAAGAACTTAACGGAATCTCAAGACATGATGACAACCTAAATGTTGGTCAACAATTAATAGTAGCTCACAAAACTGTAGAGAACCTAGCTGAAAATAAATCACAAGAAGCTTCACAAACAATAATTGTAAGACATAATGTACAGAAAGGTGAATCATTAGGTCGTATAGCTGGTGATTATGCTACATCTATTGCTGATTTGCAAGAACTAAATAGACTAGATGGAACTAATATCTATCCTGGTCAAATATTAAAAGTTAGAACTTATAATAATACAGCTATTGCTAAAAGAGATGAAGTAAAAACAGTAAAAGAAGAAACTAAATACCACAAAGTTCGCAGAGGCGAAACTGTTAGTACTATAGCTGCTAGATATGGTATGACTGAAAGAGAGTTGAAATCTATCAACGAAAGTAAAATAAGAGGAAATACAGTTTTCGCTGGATCTACTCTTAAAGTAACGAACGAGTCATTTGGAAAAGGTAGTTCTTCATCTACACCTAAATCAGTAAAGAATGCACCTAAATATTATAAAGTAAGAAAAGGTGAAACACTAGCTGCGATAGCAAATAAATTTGGTGTTTCAATACAAAATATAGTAAAATTAAACAGCCGTTTGAACCCAAATAAAATCCGTGTTGGTCAAAAGGTAAGAATTCAATAATAATAATAGCGGTATAAAAAGAATAAGGAATATTAATGAGTAAAAATGTTTATCATTTTACCTCCGAATCAGTTTCAGAAGGACATCCCGATAAAGTTTGTGATCAAGTAAGTGACGCAGTATTAGACGCAGTATTAACAGAAGACCCAAATGCTAGAGTAGCATGCGAGTGTTTTGCTGCTACGGGTATGTTGGTTGTAGGTGGAGAGGTAACCACTAACTCTTACATAGATATCACAGAAGTCGCACGTCAAGTAATCAGAGATATTGGTTATACCAAAGGTGAGTATAGGTTCGATGCAGAATCATGTAGTGTAATCAATGTACTCAATAAACAATCAGAAGATATAGCAATGGGAGTGGACACAGGCGGAGCTGGTGACCAAGGCATCATGTTCGGATATGCTACCCGTGAGACTGAAGAATTAATGCCAGCGGCACTAATGTACTCTCACAAATTGCTATTAAAATTAGCTGAAATCAGAAAATCAAAACAAAAGATGACTTACCTTCGCCCCGATTCTAAAGCACAAATAACACTAGAATATGGCGAAGATAATAAGATCATCAGAGCTCACAATATAGTATTATCTACTCAACATGATCCTGGTATAACTAGTAGTCAAATTAAGGAAGATGTGATCAATAATGTTGTCAATGAGATTATTCCAAAAGAATGGTTACAAGATACAGAATACCATGTAAACCCAACTGGACAATTTATAATAGGCGGTCCTCACGGTGATACAGGTCTAACAGGTAGAAAGATAATAGTAGATACTTACGGCGGTAAAGCCCCTCACGGTGGCGGTGCATTCTCTGGTAAAGATTCCACTAAAGTAGATAGATCAGCGGCTTACGCGGCACGTTATGTGGCAAAGAACATAGTTGCTGCGGGTGTTGCTAATGAGTGTACTATACAACTAGCTTATGCTATTGGAGTAGATAGACCTTTATCTATTTTTGTTGATACTCATGGTACATCCAAATTAAATCGATTCGAAATCTCAGAATGGATAAAGAGAAATGTAGATTTGACCCCAAAAGGTATAATTCAAAAGTTTGGTTTGACTAGACCAATATTCCAACAAACTGCTAGTTATGGGCATTTTGGAAGAGATATATTCCCTTGGGAAAGTTTAGATTTGGTCGAACAAATTAAGCGTGAATTAGCTTAATAAGAGAAAAAGTAGATAAATAAATGAAGACACATACCCCGGTATGTGTCTTTTTTTTTAAGTTTAGCACTTTTTCTGAATCACGGATT
>JBFHKR010000002.1:0-53960 GCA_041595255.1 Chlorobiota bacterium | reverse complement strand
GTTGAGGAAGTTTATAGTGGAACTGCTATAAAAGATGTTGAGTATCCATTCGTTGCTTCTAATCTTCCAAATGGGTTTTACTTGTGTATTCTACAAGGTCCAAACTTCCGTGATGCTGAAAAGTTTACAATATCAAGGTAACAAATGTCTAAAAAATCAGCATTGAGTATTGTAGTACTAATTTGTATTACTTTAACTATAATAAATGAAGCGAACTCTCAACAAATGAATGGTTCGTACAGTTCTTCTTACCTCAATAGGAACACTTCATCAAGAATAAATGCAATGGCTGGTGCATATACTGCCGTGGTAAATGATCCGAATTCTGTTTTCATCAACCCTGCTGGTATTGGTTTCTTATTGAATAAACCGATGTTTGTGACTTCTGTAAGTATGCCAGGAATTGGTAGAGTACATTCGAATATTGCTTATGGCCAAGGAATTGGAGAACATTTCGGTATTGGTTTAGGCTTAAATTCATTTACATCAGGTCAGTTCCAAGGTCGCGATATTATGGGTAATCCCACTAGTAGCATGCGAGATTGGCAATATTCTATGAACGTATCAGCGGCGTATTCTAGTGAAGATTATAGTTTTGGTGGTACTTTCAAATATTTAGGGCGTGATTTACAAGGAAGCGGTACAAGTGCTAATGGATATGCATTTGATTTGGGAACTAAGTTCAATGTAGCAGATTTATTCTCATTTGGAGCTGCTATTCAGAATGTTGGTGCTTCTTTGAAGTGGAATACCCCCAATAGTACAGTTGATGAATTACCTCTTACAGTTAGAACTGGTGTAGCAGTAGAATTTGGTATAAATGACCAATCAGTTGAACAAAGAACATCAATAACTGGCGAAATAGATACATTATATATACCAGCAACAAAATATTTCTTATTAAGTTTTGATGCAATATTCAGAGAAACAGATATTTCACCGAGTTTCGTTTTGGGAGCAGAAGTTGTACCTACTGAATTATTAGCAATTCGTGGTGGTCTTAATGTATATGGAGAAAATAACGGTGTACCTAGTTTATTTCCTGTTAATATTTGGGGAGCGGGAATCAGCTTAAGACCATATTTAGAGAACACAGCCTTTGATTTAAATATAGATTACTCAATTTCTAATGAATATATATTAGGGAGTGGTGTTACTCACCATATATCAATAATTATTGATTTGAAATAGCAGCAAGTTTCATAGCTTGAATGTTTTGCTCCAAATTTCCCTTAAATAGACCAGAACCTGAAACAATCATATTTGCACCAGCATCTACAACTTGTTTGATATTATCAATTTTGACTCCCCCATCTACTTCTATTTCTACATGTGAAAGACCATTCGTATCAAGATAGTTTCTAAGTTTTTTACACTTATCTAAAAAACTAGTAATAAAACTTTGACCACCAAAACCAGGGTTTACAGACATTAACAATATAAAATCACAATATTCAGCAGCATCGTAAGCATATTGTAAAGGAGTAATCGGGTTTAACACTATTCCTGCCTTACAATTTCTTTCTTTTATTTTAGACAATGTTCTGTGCAAATGATTACAAACCTCTGCATGTACAGATATATAATCAGCACCAGCATTAGCAAAATCATCAATATAGCTATCTGGATTACTTATCATCAAATGACAATCTATTGGAAGTGAAGTATGGGGTCTGATTGCTTTCACAATTAGAGGCCCAATAGTTATATTGGGAACAAAATGACCATCCATAACATCAACATGAAGTATATCGGCTCCAAATCTTTCACAATTCCTTACTTCTGATTCTAGATTAGAAAAATCACATGAAAGTAAAGAAGGTGCTATTTTTAATTGATGTGGCATTACTTACTCTTAACTGCTGGTTTCGAATTTTCATATAGTTCGTTTAATTTTCGATGTACTTCGTGAAGCAGAGTACCTTTCTTATAATCACCATTCTCATCAGGCAGACCGAATTCTTTCCCCATTAGTAATTTAGACCCGTCTTCTATATTTTTTATAGAATAAATATTAAATTCTTTTTTCTTAACTGATTCAATAATATCTTCGTTAAGCATTAGATCATTTACATTTTGTTCTGGGATTATTACACCTTGGTTTCCTGTAAAACCTCTTGCCCTACAAATTTCATAAAATCCTGTAATCTTTTCATTCACACCACCAATAGGTTGTATGTCCCCCTTTTGGTTCATAGACCCAGTTATGGCAATTTGTTGAGTTATAGGGGTATGAGAAATAGCAGATAACAAGACATAGATCTCAGCTGCAGATGCAGAATCACCATCTATTCCACCATAATTTTGTTCAAATGCAATAGATGCAGACAAAGATAGAGGTTTTTTTTGTGCAAATCTCTCTAAAAAGAATCCTTGAATAATTAAAATTCCCTTATTGTGGATAGAGCCACTCAATTGTGCCTCACGTTCTATATTGATTATACCACGATTTCCAGCACCGATAGCAGCAGTAATCCTAGCTGGCTTACCAAAAGATGCTATTCCTGTACTCATCACAGTTAGACCGTTAATTTGCCCCACTCTACTTCCTTCAGTATCAATTAAAGTATTGCCTTGAAGTATATGATCTGTAATTTTTTGATCGATTAAATTATTTCTAAAATTCCTTTGTTTTAAAGCTTCCTTTACATGAACTTCGGTAACTAATTTCTTATTTACTTGTTCAGCAAAATAAGATGCTTCACGTAATAAATCAGCAATATCCGAAAACTTTAAGGTTATTCTATCTTGTGATCCAGCGTGTGCTACAGACCATTCTAATACCTCTGCAACTGCCTTTGGTTTGAAATGTAAAAGATTCTCTTCGTCACATTGAGTAGCTATAAAGCTAACTATACTATTAAGCAATTCATCTGTTCTAGCAGTTTCATAATCAAATTGAGCTAAAATTTTGAAAATTTTCTTAAATCCCTTCTCATGTCTATATAAATAATTATAAAGTGATTGTCCACCTACTATTATTACTTTAACATTGACCTTAATTGGTTCAGGCTTCATTTGACTTTCACTCATCTGAAGATAAGTTGCGTAAGGTTGAATATCTAATTTATCATAGAGAAGCACATTTTTAATTGCTTTCCAAGAGACTGCTTCAGAGAATAAATCATTTGCACTTACAATCAAATAACCCTGGTCTGCCTGTAATATAGATCCAGCTTTAACTTTTGAAAAATCAGTTCTCCAATATCCAGAGGCATCAACTATTTTCTCAAAAGAACCAAAAAGATTTCCATAAGTTGGGTTATGTTCTATAATTACAGGGGCACAAACTGTTTCTGAATTATCTAAAATAATATTAACTTCAAATTTATCTGCAATTTGAGAGGCAATATCGATATTTTTAGATTTATTCAATTTTGACTGCATACCCTTAGATTGCTCAGAAGAAGGCAAAAAGTATTTTACATTATCTAATATAAAATCTTTTCCACTTTCTAAGTAGCTTTGAATAGCTAGATGTTTTTTGTAAGTTTTATTTAATTCTTTAAAACTTGCATTTATTATAGTTTCTGCAGTTTTTCTGTCAAAATTTATAATCTCTTCATGAAAAGTATTCACAATTTCATTTGCTGATTCGGCTAAATCTATTAACTCTTCATGAAGTTTGTTATAATCATTAGCTAACTGAGTTGCTTGTTTTTCAGTTAACTTTTTTTCGTTAACCAAAGAGTCTAAAGATTCTATTCTGTAAGCTTTTTCATCTATTAATAAGAATATATCAGGCTCAGGATTGCCTTTTGTGTTTTCTATTTGACCTCTTACAAACCCTTTTTTCTTCAATTTCTCATCAAATTCTTCTATCAAGTTCTTCTCAGATTCTTGATAAGATTCGATTACTTCTTTTCTTTTAGTAGTATAGGGGTCTTCTTGATAAACGCTAGATAACCTTTCTAATAAGTGATTAATAGATTCATGCATCTTTTTAGAAAAAGAACAAGCACCACCTTTCTCAAATTGTAATAATTTAGGTTTGGACTCATCTTCAAAATTATTGACATAGCAATAATCATATAACTCTGGACAATTCCCTTTACGTTGTAATTTTTCTAGCATATGCTTAACTGTCGTCATCCGACCTGTACCTGATAGTCCGGTCACAAATATATTGTAACCTCTACTACCACGTAAATCTGCTCCGAGTTCGATAGCTTGTATAGCTCTAGGTTGGCCTATGATATGATCCAAATGCTCTACTTCTTTTGTAGAACGGAAATCTAATTTTTTTAAATCTATTTGCCACTTTAGTTGGGCAGGTTTTAGTTTTATTGCTTTAGGATTAACCACTTCATTTGTACTATTTATATTGTCTTAAAAATTCAAGTCTATCTTGAAGTTTTGCTTTCGGTACTAGAAGTTCTTCTTTGCCTAATATTGCTTCCTCAGGACTAGTATAAACAATTTCATAGTCTTTACTCATTACAATTGCTTCTTCAGGACAAACCTCTTCGCAATAAGAGCAGAAAATACAACGAAGCATATTAATCTCAAATTTCTCGGGATATCTTTCCTTTTCCTTAGGTGTTTCTCCTGCTTGAACTTCTATTGCCAATGCTGGACATACTCTAGCACAAAGACCACAAGCAACACAGCGTTCTCCCCCGTCCTCTTCAACTAATACAGGTCTACCTCTAAAAGAACCTGTAGGTTCCCATCTTTGTTCAGGATATTGTCTAACGAAATCTTTAGGCTTAAACATTTGCCTAAGAGTTATGCCAAGTCCTCTTGCAATTTCAGGTATATACATTTTTTCCCAAAATGTAAGTCTTTCTGCTTCTGTATTTTTTCTATTATTCATTTTTTTATTCAATTATTGGTTATAAGTCGAAAAATATAATTACTGCTGCAGTTACAAATAAATTAATTATTGAAAGTGGTAATAATACTTTCCATCCCAAATTCATTAGTTGATCATATCTGAATCTAGGTACAGTCCATCTTACCCAAATAAAGAATACTATAAATATCATTAATTTAGTAAAGAATGAACCAAACTGTAAAAATGCCCTAGACCATGTTCCTTCGACCAAACCAAGTGAATCCCAAAACTCAGGGAAAGGCAAACTCCAACCACCAAAATAAAGTAAAGCAATAAAAGCTGAAGCGGTAGCCATGTTAGCATATTCTGCCAAAAAGAACATACCAAATTTCATTCCGCTATATTCTGTATTGTAACCACCTACGAGCTCTGGCTCAGCTTCAGGTAAATCGAATGGGGTCCTGTTTGTCTCTGCAAATGAAGAAACCAAGAAAATTATAAACCCAAGGGGTTGTAAAAATACTAACCATCTTAGTCCGAACCATGCATCTCTCTGATATATAATTATCTCGTTTAAATTTAGTGAACCAGCTATTAATACTACTCCTAATAAAGATAAACCCATAGACAATTCGTAAGATATCATCTGAGCTGCTGAACGTAAACCACCAAGTAGTGAATACTTAGAGTTAGAAGCCCAACCAGCTAGCGTAATTCCATAAACTCCAATAGAAGTCATTGCTAAAATAAATAAAACACCTATGTTTATATTTGGTGCAATCCCCCAGTATACTGTTCTTTCACCTATAGTTACATAATGAGCATAAGGTATTACAGCATAAACTCCTATTGCAACGGCTAGTGTCAATAGAGGAGCTAATCTATGAAATCCTTGATGAGCTGCTTTAGGAACCAAATCCTCTTTCATAAATAGTTTCACAACATCAGCAATCGGTTGTAATAGACCCATCGGACCAACTCTATTCGGACCAACTCTATTTTGAATCCAAGCTGATATTTTTCTTTCCAAATAAACTTCAACGGAAGCCATTACTAGTACTATATTTATAATAATAGCAGCTTTAATCCCAAATTCAATTAGCGTAAATGTTAAATCGCTCATATTCTATTTTAGCCTTTATATTTAACTACTTTTTGTGTTTGTTGTGGTTTCAGATAATGCGATATATAATTAACATGTTTAGGATCTGGATTGTTGCCTTTTCCTAATACTAAACCTTGATATTCATCCAATTTATTATAATCCATATCATTGAAATTAGTATAATTTTCAACTATTTCATCAAAAATTTGAGATGATTTTGTATAATTCCAATCTTTTCCTAATTCTTTAGCTATATTTTGAATTATTTTCCAACTTTGTTTAGAATCTCTAATTTCGTGATTAGTCCATCGGTCATTATCAGCTCCAAACTTATCTAATCTACTCATTTTCATACCCATATATCTAAAGTTTTCTTTTGTAACTAAAGCAGGTGTAAAATGTTGAACTCTTCCATTCAGATTAGTATACGTACCTTCTATCTCAGCAAATGTAGATGCGGGTAATATTATATCAGCTAGACTATTGATTCTCTTATTCGAATTATATGAATGAACAGCGAGAAAACTTAAGTTACTTAGTTGATCTAAGATTTCAGGATAATCCTCAAAATCTTCTTCCATAACATACATCGCTCTAATCTCACCATTTCTAAGTTTTGTAGCCAATTCTTCAGCTTTAATGTTAGAATTTTTGTTTATACCTAGTTCTTCAACCCCTTTAGTATTCGGTGTCAAATCTGAAACGCCTAACAAATCATCTTTTCTAGATTCATCCAAATGAGAGAAGTATATTACATTGCTTGATTTGGAGACTTCATTAGCAAATTTATTGAATAGATAGTTATCTTCATTTGTTGCTCTTGACGATGCTACAAATACTATTTGATCACCCTTGAAATTATCTAATTTATTAGCAGCAAATTTAATGGCTTCATCCCATTCGACGTCTTCATAGATACCGTCTATATTAATAAGTGGTTTAGTGACTCTATTCTTATTAACAAAATCATAACTCAATCGAGCATCATCTCTTAACCAATACTTATTAACATACATATTATTGCGTGGAGTAATACGTAAGATTTCGTTATTACGAACTCCTAAATTTATATTAGTACCAGTTCCATCAAAGTGCGAAATACTTTCATTTGATGATAGCTCCCATACTCTCGCTTCGAATCTAAAATCTGGACTAGTTAATGCTCCTACAGGGCATATATCAATTACGTTCATAGAATAAGGTGAATCAAATGTTGTACCATCGAAAAGTTCTATAGTTACATGATCTCCCCTTTGCACAAAAGTAAGCACATCTTGTTTAGCTACTTCTTTAGCAAAACGTATACATCTTGAGCATGAAATACATCTTTCAGCGTCAAAAACTACATTAGGGCCCCAAACTTGACGTTTCGGTTTATGGTTTTTAACTTCTTCGAATCTACTTTGACCTTTTGAATGCTTAAATGAATACTCTTGTAACTTACATTCACCAGCTTCATCGCAAATAGGACAATCAAGTGGATGATTAATTAACAAAAATTCCATTACAGCTTCTTGTGATTCAATAGCTTCATCAGAAATAGATTTCACAACCATACCATCTTGAACTGGTGAAGCACAAGCTATTTGCATCTTAGGTATAAAATTTATTTTTTTATTTCCATTTTCATCATATTCATAGTTTCCATCTCTGTCTCTAACAGGCATACCAACCTGTACTAAGCACATACGACAATTACCAGCTACTGGTAAGTCTGGGTGCCAACAGAAATGAGGAACCGCTAGCCCATTATCATAGGCAGCTTCGATTATTGTTTTTCCGGGCTTCGTTTCTATAAGCTGGCCATCAAATTCAAATTGAGGCATTTTACCTTCTCCAGATTACATAATTATTTAAGGTTTTAAAATATTGCTATAAAACCTTTGCAAAATACAATTTTTTTTGAAATTTTATAGAATTGTTCAGAATTTATATTGCAAATTGTGCTTTTTCGGCAATTCTCCAAAGTAATTGACCGGCGTAATGTGTTCCATAATATTCTTTTCCTAAATAAATACTATCAATATTTGTTTTTATAGTATTAATCCTTACCAAATCACTAGTACAGTTTGTTGAATTGCGTATTGAAATTTTTGAATTTATTTTGAGCTCAATGTTATCTAACTGAGTATTCTCGAAATCTATCATAATTCTTGAATAATTATCTAAATTATATTTTATTAGTTCGCTTCTTCTAATGACAGGTATTGACTTAGGGAATATTTTGTGGTTATCGATAGATAAAAATAATCTACTGATTTCAATACTATTAACTTTATTCAAAAATTCTAGATTAAATGAGTTTGTTGCCAATTGTATGGGAATGTCAAGTGAATCTCTAATTTTATTAACTACGTTTAGAGATTCTATACTTTCATCAATTTCGATTAAAATTGATTTATTATTCTCTTCTCTAAACAATTTTGCTAAATTAATTGGATGCCTTTTGAAATAATCATCTAATTTTTCAAATCCAGATAAACCTCCAACTGATAAGATAGATAGACCTTTTGAAAGATAAATGGTTGGAATAGTAAGAATCATTTTAATGTGAATTTTAAAGCAAGTTTTATTAAATCCTCAGAAGAATATTTCTGATTATCTATTTGTTTAAGAGCCGAATTTACTGCCTTACTAGCAATAGATTTGTTATATCCTAAACTTTCAAGTGCAAGTGTAGCTTCCTCAACTGAGTCATTTTTAGGTGTTGAAATTCCTTCTTCACGTATTGTTATCTTATCAAATTTATCTTTTAGCTCTACAATGAGTCTCTCTGCAGTTTTTTTGCCTATTCCTGGTAATTTTTGTAGTAAAGTTGTATTGGCAGTAAGTATAGCTGTTTGAAAATCATTCAATGAAATACCAGATAGAATCCCTATTCCACTTTTAGGTCCAATACCCGATACAGAAATCAATAATCTAAATAACTGTCTCTCACTTTCAGAATAGAATCCATACAAAGTAATACTGTCCTCTCTTACAATCATCTCTGAGTAAACAAAAACTTCTTTTTCTAGAGAAGGTAAGTTTTCATAAGTATTCATAGATATATATAATTGATAACCTAAACCACCTACATCTATGACTACAAATGTAGGTGTTTTTTGTAATAATTTGCCTTTGATACAAGTTATCATTATCTAAGTATAATTTTTTGGTAGAAAGTATTATTTCCGCTAATTATCTTGATAATATATGCGCCTTTAGTATAGCTACTTAAATCCAATTTAATTGTAGGAGAATTGTTGAATTCGAAATCATCAATCTTGACACCAATTAAATTATAAATCTCTAAATTAGAGTTATATAATAATGGATCATTTAAAGTGACATTAACAATACCATAAGTAATAGTTGGATAAATAATAATATTTTTATTGTCAGAAATTGATTCAATATTACTCAGTACTTCAACTATCTTTGGCGTAACAACACATCCGTATTCATCTTTTATTTCAACCTTATAGGTGCCCAATTTAGAGGCAACGATTTTATTCGTAGAAGAATTTTCAATTAATGTGTCATTTAAAAACCAACGGTACGAATAGCCTTCTGGTACGGATAAAACTTCTCCAGATTGAAATATTTCTATATCATTCTGTAGTGATGATTTGAATACTTCAATAGTATCTCTTACTTCACAACCTTTATTATTAGTTGCTACTATTGTATAAATCCCAGGCTCTGAAACACTTATAAATTTAATCTTTTGCCCAGTTGACCACTCTACATTACTATAGCTAAACGGCGCTGAAAGCCTTATAGATTCCTTATTACTACAAATTATATTTCCATCAGGAACAGAAATAACTGATTCATCTTTACTTAGAACATTCACTGTTACAATATTTGATTTATCTACGCAATAAGTGTCAGTTGGATTAGTAAGTACATAGTTTCCAGATTCTTTAACAACTATACTTTTAGTTTTCTCGCCATTGTTCCATAAATATGAACTTTGAACATTAGCAGATTCAATTATTACAGAATCTCCTTCGCAAAATTCTAAATCTCCAATAATATTTACTGGTAGATTTATAGATTCACAACCTAGTAAATCAGTTCTCCAAAGTCCTCTACCATATGTTGCTGCATATAATTTCCCTGAATTCTTGTGGATTTCCAATTCATTTACAATTGTATTAGGCATCTCGCCTTCTAATTTTTTCCAATACCCAGAATTCAAATCTGAATAAAAAACACCAATATCTGTACCTATATATACAGAGTATTTATTGGGATTCTCTATTACAACAGTATTTATTGGAAGTGGTGGTAAATTACCACTTATATCTTTCCACTCAATTCCATTATAGAAAAGAACCTTATCATTATTTTTATAGCCCGATTTAGTAACATATATTTGATTCGGATTATCTGGGTTTATTGCTATATATGTAATAGCGCTAGAAGAATTATGTATAACTTCCCAATCTAATCCACCGTTGGTAGATCGTCTAAGTACTCCTGTAGTAGCAGCATATATATAATTTTCATCCTTTTCTGATACAGCCAATGCAACTAAATTTAAGTTAGAATTATTTCCGAAATCAGAGATTTTTATCCAATTATTTCTATTACCATAATTAGTGTTTTTCCAAACATTAAAATAGCCAGCAAATATATTCTTAGGATTCGATTGACTTATTACAAATGGAGTAACCCATCCACCAGTTTCTGTTTCACCATAATCTTCAATAATATCACTATTAAACATTGAAGTGAAGCTACTACCACCATTACTTGATCTGCGTAATGTCCCATAAGGTTGCGAGACATAAACATAATTATCATTCTTTGGATCAATAGCGCATTCCATTCCGTCACCACTGTAAGCCTTTTTCCAATTCTGCCCATCATATCTCGAGGTACCGTTATCTTGGCTACCAGAGATAACATCAAATGGCGAAGATTGTGAAACTCCAAGCCTATAAAATTGTGTTATATCCATTCCGTTATTAAGTTCGTCCCATAAATCTGAACCAACTAAGTTTCTATATACTCCACCATCATTTGATACATATAGCTTATCACCCGTTTTAGAAAATATAAAATGGTGTTGATCTGCATGAATTTCTGGTTTGTTAAATCCTCCGTACCAGTGAGAATGTAATTCCCAGTTTGATCCACCATTTGTAGATTTCCATATATTAACACCACCTATATATATTTCATTTTTATTCTTTGGGTTTACTGCAATAGCTAAATCATATGGTCCTTGACCTACATTAAAGTCACTACCATCACTCCAACCTAGTAAGTTTCCTACTGAAGATTGGGTTGCGATTTCACTAAAGCTTTCACCTTCATTATTTGAAACTTCAATATTTAAAAAACCTCTGTGTATTGCACAGGAGAGTAAGTATACATTATTAGGTGCATCTGGTGTTACTGCAATTTCTGTTCTTCTAGAATTATTAACTTGATGTATTAGTACCCAATTATCGCCATTATTAGTTGATTTATAGATGTTATTATTTCCAGAAAAATTCATGGAGCTAGCATAAATAATACTGGGATTCGTTGGATGTAATTCCATATCTTTAATTGCTGTTGTACTAAAAACTCTATTCCAAGTTTTAGCTCCATCGATAGATTTGAATATTCCATCACGAGAAGAAACAATTACAATATCAGGATTTGAAGGATGAACAATTACTCTTGTTATTACTTTACTTTCACCTAATTCATAATATATACTAGTTTCATTGAATGTAACTCCTGCATCTGTTGATTTTAAAAGACCAACTGAATAATAAGATGCATTAGACCCCATAGTCCCATTTGCATCTCCAGTAGCCATATATACTATTTTAGAATCAGATGGAGCAAATTCGATATCTGAAATTCCTATTGATAGCTGGTCTGTCATATCTATCTCGATCCATGATTTCCCAGCATCTGTAGATCTCCAAGCCCCCCCAGATGCAGAACCAGCGATCATATAATTATCATTTGTTGGTGAAATAGACAAATCATTGACTCTGCCTATACCTTGCGATCTACCAGTACTTTCTGGTGTTTTAAACGGGCCATATTTTTCCCAAGTTACAGATTGCACAGAACTATTTTTAGTTTTCTCAAGGACTTTATAAAATTCAGCTAATTTTTTTATTTCCAAAGCATCAGGTATAGTAGATTCACCTTGTAATCTCTGCCCCCAGAACCATTCCCATCTTTTGAACTGTTTCCATCCCTTTAGAGTATCTAAACCTGCTTTACCAATCAGTTCATTTTGAAAAATTTGTTGAATTTGGTTGAACTTTAAGTTAGTTTTTTCTAAATCTTCGAATTTCTGTGCTTTTAAAACGAAAGCACAAAGGAATAATATTAATATAATTTTTTTCATTAAGTATCAGTTAGTTTTTAATAATTTTTTGCGTAATAATCTTGTTATTAGTTTCTATTTGTAATATATACGTACCAATCGTTAAATGATTTAGATTCAATTCAATATTATTCGAATTATTAAGACTCTCGAACGTTTTAACAGTTCTACCATCTAAATCAATTACTTTTATTTTTCTTATAAATATTGATTCTGAATTAGTAAGTAAAAGAACATCTTCAAATGGGTTAGGTGAAATCTTAAAGTAACCATTATTTTCTATGATAGGTATATTTGATATGGTAAATGCATAACTATCAGATTTACCAGTACATTCCATTCCATTTATTATAGTTTCGACTTGGTAATTACCCTCCTCAAAGGGCTTGAATCTACTTTCTTCTTCCCCAAATAACAAATTCCCATCTTGATACCATTTGTATTTGTCTGCTTTTGTATTAGTAATCAAAAAACCCTCGTTATCAATACTGATATCTGGTTTTGGTGGTGATGGTAACTTTGTTATTGTCACACTCTGAGAAGTAGTACCGCATCCATCAGTAGTTGTTGCACTTACAAAATAAGTACCAGCTTCTTTAACCCAAATAGTTCTTTTACCCTTTTCTCCATTTGACCATATTGAATTAGTATAAAGACCAGAATACTTTATTTCTACGCTATCTCCTTCACAGAAAGTAGTATTAGTAATTTCATTTAGATCAGAATCAGTAATTCTGATTTCTTTTACATCTATAAATTGAACATTAAGTTCAACTGATTTAACTTCGCACCCACTATCATCAAATACTGAGACGTAATAAATTCCATTAGTTTTAGGATTTATTTTTCTTGTCTTTTGTCCTGTAGACCATTCAAATGTATCATAATCTCCATTTTCTAGAGTCAACTCTAAGTCCTCTCCTTCACAAACTCTTATTTGATTATTCTGTATTTCAATATTAGACGTTATATTCGGAATATCCAGGGCGCAATCATTAACAGGAATTTCCCACATTCCTCTTCCATAAGTAGCTGCACGCAACATTCCACTAGGATAATGTATTTTTAACTCAGATATTATAACCTGTGGCATACCTTCTGCCATATATTGCCATTGTGTAGCAGCATCTTTAGTGAACACTCCGATATCTGTTCCAATGTAAATTCTGTCATTAGAACCTTTTTGATAAGTCACACAATTGACAGGAAAATTAGGGAGATCCCCAGATATATTTGTTGAATTAGTACCAACAACTTTAATGACTTTATTCCCATTTGAATAACCGCCTAAGACAACATATATTTCATCTGGTTTAGTAGGATTAACCGTCAAATTTCGTACGGTTAATGGATTAGGTGCTGTATAAACGCTAGTCCAAGCCTGTCCACCATTTGTTGTCTTCAGCACTTGATTATTTATTATTATATAAATATAGTTTGAGTTAGAAGGTGCTAAGGCAATTTCAGTTATAGGGTATGATTGTTGACCGAAATTACTTATCTTTGACCAACTTGTACCTTGGTTTATACTCTTATAAACATTTTGGTATCCTACGTACAAATTAGAATTATTTTCATCAATAGTAAATGGACTTACCCAAGAAGCTATCTCGTTAATACTAGGATTATTTGGATAAATTATAGGTTGTTGTCCCCAAGATTGACCTCCATTTACAGATTTGTAAAAAAAGCCTGAACGTTGAATATAAGTAGAAGCATACATAATACTAGAATTATTAGGGTCTACATCACAATCAAACCCGTCACCGCCATATACTGCGCCCCATTGATTTGAGTTCAATTTTAGAATTGTTCCATTATCTTGAGCACCTGCAAGTATTCGTTCTTTATTGTCATTAGCTTGGCCAAATTTATAATATTGAGTTATATTTAGTCCAGCTGATATATTAGTCCAATTTTCTCCATCATCAGTTGACTTATAAATACCTCCGTCATTGCCCACATAAAGAGTTCCTTTTGAATCATAAACTAATATATGTTGGTCAGAGTGAACTTCATCTGCACCTTGCCAAGCTTGCTGAAATGTTTTAATTGAGTAAGTTGTTCCACCATCAGTTGTTTTCCAATTATTAATTCCACCAATAGTTACTATACTTTTACTCTTCGAAGATACTGCAATCGCTAAATCATACCAGCCTTGACCTCCTTGAGGTACTTGACCATTTACTAATCCATCAAAAGTAAAGTAAAGATAATTTGGGTGTCCGCTTGAGGAAGTAACTTCAATCCAAGATTGACCAGAATTTTCTGATTTGAATACATTTCTAAAACCATCATATATGTCTGTACTCAAACCATAACAAACACCTGGATGTGCATCATTTACTGCTAATTCAATCCTATTACAATTGGATATAACAAAAGCTCCATTTGTAAACCAAGCACCACTTACATAACGCATAACAGTGTATTCATTGTTAGCTGTTCTAAATGCACCATATAATATATCAGGGTTTGTTGGATGCATTTTTAAATCTCTACATAGCGAATTGTTAGACCTAGTCCAACTATTGCCACTATTATCACTATGGTATACGCCAATATTCGTTGCTATTACAAATTTTGAAGAATTGCTATGGTTTATTAGGACACTATAAATTATTATTCCATCTGATTGCTCTATATTAGTTTTAATTGCATCTACATTAATTTCTTTCCAAGAGTTACCATCGTCAGTTGATAGTAATAAGCCTGAACTAAATGCATTGTATGTACTATTTGGTGCATTTGCATCACCAGTTGCTGCTAATATTACATTTGGATTAGACTTACAAATAGAGATATCTGAAATTCCTAAAGAGTAAACATCTGGTGTCACAGACTCAGCCCATGTGCTACCACCATTAGTAGATTTCCAAATTCCACCGGTAGCTGCTCCTATATATATTATGTTAGTGTTCGAAGGATTTACTGCTATTGCGTTTATTCTTCCTAAACCTGTTCCAGTCCAATTGTATGGGCCCAAAGGTTTCCAATCTTGTTCAGCTTGAATCTTGTTTTCTTTATTATATAGAAAAGTATTTCTAAAATTATTATAACTATCTCTTATTTCTTTTCTAGAAGGTAAATTCCCATTCGCATCTATTCTACTTGACAAAAAATATTCCCATCTTTTGAATGGTTTAAACCCTAATCCTTTTAGTG
Source organism: Chlorobiota bacterium (assembly GCA_041595255.1). Classification (GTDB taxonomy): domain Bacteria; phylum Bacteroidota; class Ignavibacteria; order Kapaibacteriales; family UBA2268; genus PGYR01. The sequence continues at coordinate 38,585 of JBFHKR010000002.1, read as the reverse complement.
GATTTTCAGATTCAGGATTAAGTAATTTAATTTCTTCAAAGTATTTATTGTACTCATTAGAAAATTCTTTGAAATTATTAGTTTCAAGATTTGGCAAATTTGGTAATTGTTGTTGAGCATATAAAAAGCTCGCCGTTATCATACATATTGAAAGTAGTGTAATAATTCTTTTCATAATAAAACCAAGTAATAATTTTGTTATTTTTTAATAAATCTATAAAAATATAATCTTTAAGTTACGAAATAATATTTACTTTTTACAATCTTGTGGAATAGTACAAACCTAGAAATTATCTATAATTTAAAAATATAATTGTAATTTTATTTATATTAGATTTTAAAGACACTTCAACTCATAATAACGTTACAATGAATAGCATTAAAAACTCACTTTCTGTCTGTATTATAGCAAAAAATGAAGAGAATATGATAAGAGATTGCTTAGAATCAGTCAAAAGTATATCTAATGATATAATAATCGTAGACACTGGATCAACTGATAACACAAAATCAATCGCCTTAGAATATACGAATAGAGTTTTAAACTATGAGTGGAATGATGATTTTGCTGCTGCACGTAATTTTTGCTTACATCATGCAAAAAATGATTTTATTTTATCTATTGATTGTGATGAAAGGCTTGTTAATCCGAATTCAGTTGAATTAAAACTCAATCAGATAGATCAAAATATAGGAGGAATCATGGTAAAAGTTGTCTCCTATAATGACAAAAAGGAAGGCAAAGATGTATTCAATTCTAAAATGATAAGACTTTTTAGGAATAATCCTAATATAAGATTTGAAGGTATTATTCACGAACAAGTTATTGATTCAATTATTAATGCAGGTTTTAAGATCTCAGATTCTAATATAGAATTCATTCACGAGGGATATAATCATGATGCAGTAACAATGAGGAAAAAACAAAAAAGGAATTTAGATTTACTATTGAGACAAACTAAATTAGATCCCAATAATGCTTATAATTTATTCCAATTGGCTAGAACTTACCTAGCTTTGAATGACCTGCATAATGCTGAAACAATAATAGCAGATGCGATTAGTATTTCAACAAATGATGACTCCGTTAAACCTCAGGCCTTAAACTATGGAGCATTAATAGCATATAAAAACAATAATAAAGATTTAGCGAAAGCAAGAGCCGAACTATCATTATCCTTACAACCAAATCAAGGATTTGCAAATTATATTATTGGAGAGTGTCACTATGATAATCATCTTCATAATAAAGCTATTGAGAGTTATAATGCAATGCTTGAAGCATATGCTAATGAGGATTTGAAATCAAACATAATTGGTGATTATAAATTACCAACTTCCCAAATATACTTTAGACTAGGCAGATCATATCTAGCTATTGGAAATATAAAAGTTTCTAAACTTAATTTTAAAGAAGGGTTAAAACATAACGAAAAAGATATAAATTGTTTAGTTGGAATAGCTGATATACTAAATAAAGAATCTGATTATGAAAATGCACTTATTTACTTAAGGAAGGCCAAACAGGCTGCTCCTCAAAGAAAAGAAATAGATGGATACATTAATGTAGTTTTAAATAGTATAAAAGATCTAAAAGTAAATAAGACAAAAGAAAATAATACTGAACCACTAATCACACTATCTATGATAGTCAAGAATGAAGAAAAAATGATTCGAGGTTGTTTAGAATCTGCCGAGAGACTTGTTGATGAAATAGTGATAGTAGATACAGGTTCAACAGATAGAACAGTTGAAATAGCTAAAGAATTTGGCGCTAAAGTATATTTTTTTGATTGGATAAATGATTTTGCAGCAGCAAGAAACGAATCATTGAAATACTCTAAAGGTAAATGGGTATTGTATTTAGATGCGGACGAAAGGATTTCACAGTTCGAAGTTGATAAATTTAGAAAATCACTTCGTGAACTACCTGATAATACTGGTGGATTGATTTGTACTATAGAATCACCACATGCAAACTTAACAGGAGACAAATCTGATGTACACAGGGGAAGTTATCCTAGAATCTTTAGAAATCTAGGTGTTAACAAAGTGAAATTCCAAGGTAGAGTTCATGAACAAATTTCACCTTCTCTAAAAGAAAACAATCTAGTATTGATGCAATCAGATATTATAATATACCATCTTGGATATGATCAATCAAGAGAAATAATGGAAAGTAAAATCGAAAGGAATTACCGGATGTTACTCCAACATGTAAGAGAAGAACCAACAAATGGGTATGCATGGTATCAATTAGGTCAAACTTTGGGGCACATGAATTTAAAAAAAGAAGCTGAAGAAACTATAAAATTTGCTTTAAAATGTGGGAATTTATCACCGATGATAGAAGCTAGTGCTTGTGCAAGTTTAGCTCAGTTCACTGGCAATGATAAACGTTTTAACGAAGCATTAAGTTGGTCTAGTAGATCATTAGAATTAATACCAAACAGCTTATATGCTATGAATCTACATGCTTATTCTCTGCTCCATTTGGGAAGGTTTGAAGAAGCTGAAATAGAATTCAAAAAAACACTTGAATTGAAAAGTAAATTCTATAATACTGCCCCTACTTCAGGATATGATGTTGATATCCCTAAATCTATTATTGAGGATGGATTAAATAAGGCTTCAAACAAGATATATCCAAAGTTATAGTTCTTTGAGTATTGAGTCTAGTTCTTCAACTAGTCTATCTACCATCGAATTATCAATTATATAAGGTGGTACTAATCTTAAAACTGTATTAGAGGTAGAATTAGCAATTATCTTCTTTTTCAATAATTCTAATACAATTTGTTTAGCAGGTATAAAGAAATCAAGTCCACACATCAATCCAAGCCCTTTATATGATCTAATTTTATCAGGATATTTCAAGATTAATTCTTGCAATTTCTTTTTTAAGTAAGATGCAATACGATTGATATCTGTCTGAAGTCCTTCATTTAGCTTTCTTAGAACAACAAGTCCTGTAGCGCATGCTAATGCATTACCGCCAAAAGTAGTTCCATGTTGACCAGCACCCAATAAATTTGAAGTTTTTTTGTTTAATAATATAGCACCAATTGGTATTCCACCCCCCAACCCTTTTGCTATTGTTACAATATCAGGTTTGATGTCAAAGTGCTCAAAACTAAAGAACTTGCCTGTTCTGCCTAAACCTGATTGAACTTCGTCAGCGACAATTAGAAAATTATATTTTTCTTGTAATTCGGATATCTTACTTACCCATTCAGGGTCAGCAACACTCAAACCTCCAGAACCTTGTATAAATTCAATGAACACTGCAGCTGTATTGTAATCAATATTATTTTCTAAGGCACTAATTGAGTTAAACTCTAGTATCTTAATGTCTTCGATGAAAGGTCCCATATCTTTCTTATAGTTTTCTCCTTCCATGAGAGACAAAGCTCCATAAGTTCTACCATGAAAACCACCTGTAAATGCAATTACTTGACTTTTACCTAAATTAGCCCCCCACTTCCGAGCAAATTTCAAAGCACCTTCCGTAGACTCAGCCCCTGAGTTAGAATAAAAAACTTTGTCATAACCTGTACGATATTTAAGCATTTCTGCTAGTTCTATCTGAGGTCTCTGATAGAAGAAATTAGATACATGAAGATATTTATTAGACTGTTCAATAATCGCTTCAATAATTTCTGGGTGAGAATGCCCCAAGACATTAACAGCTATACCACCTAAGAAATCTAAATATTCATTACCATCAGTATCATATATAAAACAACCATTTGCATAGTCTATTTCAACAGGCAATCTTCCATATGTTTGAAGAATTACTTTACTTTCTCTTTCAATAAGATTTAATGTCATTTATTTCCCATCTAGAATTATTGGTGTATCCCCATTTCCTAAAACAATTACTTTTGAATTACTTGACTTTACTAATTCTTGCATTACTTTTATACGTTCGAATTCAATTAATTTAGAAGATAATCCAGAATTTATTATCTTCTGTGCATCTGCTACTCCGGCAGCTTCTTCTCTTTTTCTCTGAGCTTCTTTTATTTCTTTTTCCAATACATAAACCATTCTTTGATCCTCTTGAATGGCAGTAATCTTTCTTTCTATACTTTGCTTCACACTTGTAGGTAAATCAATTTTTCTCACAAGCATATCCTCTAACTCAAAACCTCGAGCGTTCAATGTTTCTGAAATAGCGTCTTTTACTTGTTTTTCAAATTGAGCCCTTTTATCAGAATAAAGTTCTATAGCATCGAAATCAACAGCACTTTCTCGTATTTGAGATCTAACAATAGGACGGATAATTTTGTCCTTAAAATCTTGACCTATTTTCTTTATAATTGTTGGAGCTGATTCAGCTTTAGTTTTATATAAAACTGTCAAATCTATTATTACTTGCAATCCGTCTTTGCTTAAAACTGAGACAGCATCATCTCCTATTTTTTCACCTTCTTCATTAACAGAAGACATTGTATAATTTTGTGTTTGTGTTGTAAGTACTATCACATCAATGAAAGGGTTAACAAAATTTAAACCTTCGTTTAGAATATCACTTTGAACTTCACCAAATAATTTCTTCACACCTATATGACCTGCATCAACTATTTTTACAGTTGTTGTTAGAAGGCCAATTACCATAACAATAATACCAACAGTTGAAATCAAACTTTTGAATTTACCTAAAGGGAGTGCATCTTTTTGTAATGTTAACCCAATAATTAGTATAATTATTCCGAATATTAGTAAACCCATTTAAATACCTTTTTTGTTATAACAATTATTATTAATTCAATTTAGTAATTATAAGCTACTAGAAAAATATTTGATGCTTTAATTACTCTTTTATTGCACCAGCAGTTAACCCTTTTATTATTTGCTTTTGGAATATTATGAATAATATTATAATTGGAATAGCAGACATCGATGCCCCAGACATCAGGTGTCCCCAATCTATTGATTGTTTGCCAAGATAAAATGTTAATCCTACTGGAAGTGTCCAATAATCGGAATTATTAGTAAATAAAAAAGGGAATAGAAATGAGTTCCAATTCATTAGAAAAACATAGACTGCAAGTACTATAATGATAGGTTTAGATAAAGGAAATATTATCTTAAATAATATTTGAGATTGGCTTGCACCATCTATTACAGCAGCTTGTTCTATTGCCTCTGGTATATTAGATAAATATTGTTTCACTAGAAAAACTCCGAATGGAGTAATAAGCCAAGGAATTATCAATGCTTGGTAAGTATTGATCCAATCAAAATTTACCATAGTTCGATAAAGAGGTATCATTATTACATGAGGTGGAATCATCATAACACCAATTATAGAAATAAGAATTATCTTATTCCCTCTAAATTTTTTTCTAGCTAAAGCGTAACCTGTTATTGTACAAAAGAAAATATTTCCTATAGTTACAATAACTGAAACTAAAAGGGAGTTAAATATATATATATCAAAAGAATCCGAAGTAAGAGCTTCTTTATAGTTATTAAGATTATATTCGGAAAAGAGAAGTTTTGAAGTACTATCTAAAGTTTCTGGATTAGTTTTGAATGATAATAATAACATCCATATAATGGGAAAGGCCATGCCTAAAGCAATCATTATAAGAGAACAATATATCAGATACTTTTTTAACAAAATTAATGCTCTTCATTGAAATAAAAGAATTGGGAAATTAACTCTCCTAATTCATTTTCTACTTCTTTATACTTTCCAACAGAGTTCCCATTGAAAATGAATGCATATGCTAATTTTTCACCATCTAGCGTTGTAGTTACTCCTGATAGTCCACTTACATTTCGTAAAGTACCAGTTTTGCCTATTAGTATATCTTCAGCAGCCGTATTTTTCATTCTCTTTCTCAAAGTACCATCTTCACCAGCAATTGCAAGACATTGAATAAATCTCTCCCCATACGATTGTTTATTTATGTTTTCTATTATTTTAACTAGAGCTTCTGTAGTAACTAAGTTTCTTCTTGATAATCCCGAACCGTCATTTATATATATACCGTTAATAGGTATTTTCTGATGTTTTAAAGTCTTATAGGTTAAATCTTGGGCACCATAATAGTTATCATCATATAAAGGATTATGAGCACCTATTATTTTGAATAGATTTTCTGCAATATAATTATCGCTGTTCTTATTCAACACATCAAGTACTTCAAATAAATCTCTTCTAATTATTCCTAAAGTATTCTTCGAGTCGTAGCTATTTTTGTTTTCTGAACACTTTTCTAATCCACCAAGTACTTTAACTCCAGCTCTTGATAAACTAGCTTTTAGAACACCAGCTGTAGCTATAGCAGGATCTTTCAAATAATATCTGTAAGCTCTACTTCTGCCTTTCCTTAAATTCCCACGAATTATAAAAATCTGTTCGTTCTCATCGTTCATGCTACTACTTATAGTTACTCTATAAGCATCATTTTCTTCATAATTATAGTTGAAAGCATCACCATATTGTTGAATTACATTAGGTTCAATATAGTTTTGAAAATTTTTATCTATCTTATCTAGCATTCCAGTAGTTTTACCATAAACTAGATACTTTAATGATTCAGAATTAGGATATATGTCACAATCTAAATAAGACCCAGGACTACCTCCCCTGACTGTAACAAGAGCTTTGTTCCTCTCTATACTAAGTGGAGTAATAGGTGCAAGGGCTTCAACTTCATCATTATCCCTAGAGTATTTAAATCTACTAGTATTGTTATCAAAATATGAATCATCCACATAGATATTACCAGTTACTGTTTTTATACCCCGGTTTTTAATTACAACAGCAATAGAATCAAAATCACGTTGAGTTAGTAATGGATCTCCTTTACCATAAATTATCAGATCTCCGTACAATGTATTTTTTTCTATTTTACCATTATGATAAATAGGAGTATGTATTTGTTGATTTTTTAACAAGTTTAAAACTACAAATGATGTAATTAATTTTGTTGTAGATGCAGGTGTTAGTGACTTTTGTTCATTTTTTTTATATAAATACTTACCTTCATCTAGAGAATATACAGCAATACTATAATCAGCGCTTGACAATCCATTGCGTTGAATTATATTTTCTATATCTCTAGTTAAAGCTTTAATAGAATGGGCAGAGTCAGACTTGCTTATTAGAGGTAGGAAGGTTTCCTCTATCACAACAGTTTTTTCAATTTTACTGTTTTTCTTTTGTGAAAATAGATTTGTAGAAACTAATAATAGAAATAATATGATTACTGATTTAAATTTCATGTTTGAATAATATCGATTATTTGGTTAATTTTGTTGTCTGATTTCCCTTCTATCCAGTTGATTTCTTTATTCTTACGAAACCATGTCAATTGTCTTTTTGCGAATCTTCTTGTATTCTTTTTAAATTCTTCCAAGGCTTCATTCTCTGAATATTTACCTTCTAAGTAATCTCTAGATTCTTTATATCCAACAGTATTTAATGAATTTAGATTTTTATCATACTCCAAACTTATTAAACTTTTATATTCATTTACAAGTCCATTATTCCACATTTGTTCACATCTATAATTAATCCTATCATATAGTTGTTCTCTAGGATAGTCTATAGCAAAATAAATTGGTTGTAATTTTGATTTAATTGAATTCCTATTTTCATATGCTTCACTAATAGTTTCTCCTGTAGAGTAATAGTATTCAAGAGCTCTGATAATCCTGTGTGGATTTTCTAATTCAAGTTTTGTAAATGACTTTGGATCATACTTTTCTAATTGTTTTTGTAAATATTCAATTCCCAGTGTTTCTAATTCATTATTCAACTTTACCCTTATTTCAGGATTCATTTCACTTTTTTCATCAAATAACCCATCAAATAACGCCTTAATATAAAAGCCAGAACCTCCACAAATTATTGGAGTTATTTCTAATTTTTGTAACGAATTAATAATATTATTTGCATCGATGGCAAACTTACCTGCACTGTATTCTTCATTAGGTAAAAGAAAATCAACAAGATGATGATTAACTTTGTCTAAATCTTCTTTTGTTGGTTTGGCAGTGCATATATCCATGTATTTATAAACTTGTCTCGAATCAGCCGAAATTATTTCACTTTCAAGAGTGATTGCTAAATCTAAAGAAAGTGATGTTTTACCAGATGCAGTTGGACCAGTTATAACTAAAATACTATTTTTTGGAAGGATTTGTTTCCTGCTCATCTTCTAGTTTATTTTTTAACGTTTTTATTAATTTTTCTTTTGGTACATTTAGCATTAATTCGCCACTATCAGCTATTGAAATCCAACCCGTTTCCTCTGAAACAATAAGTACAACAGCATCAATTTGTTCAGTCAATCCTAAAGCTGCCCTATGTCTTGTACCCAAATTTCTCCCTTCATATTTTGTTTCTGAAGAAAGAGGTAAGACACATCTAGCGGCAGCAATTATATTACCGTCTATAACAATTGCGCCATCATGTAATGGTGATTTTGTGGAAAATATAGATAGAAGCAATTCAGTACTTAGTGTAGCTTGTAATGGAATTCCTGTGTCAATTGTCATCTTTACATTCTGAGATCTAGGGAATACAAGCAATGCTCCTATATGTTTATCTGACATTTCTGAAACTGCTTCATAAACAGTATCGAAAGATTCTGAAACTTTAGTCTTCATAAAGAACATAAAAAATGGAGTTCTTGTAAGAAGTAAAAGCATTTTCCTAAGTTCTGGTTGAAAGAGAATTATAAAAGCAAGAATCCAAATATCTTGGATGGTCTCTAGTATCCAATTGATAGAAGACAGGTTAACAGCTTCAGTAATAAATTGGAGACCAATCAGAATTACCAAACCGAAAAGAATTTGTACAGCTATCGTATCGCGCATAGCCTTATAGACCCAATAGAAGATAATAGCAACCAATGCTATATCTGCTAGGTCAATTAACGTGACACTTAAAAATCCTATTCTAAAAAGTTCCATAGATAAAACAAATATAAAGAATAGTGTTCAATTTATTTTATCTTGTGAACAAAAGTGACGTATTTTTTTATAATTAATTAATATTTATTTCAATTGTTTGAATATCAGTTTACAGATTATCTGCTTTTGTTTCTATTTGGAAATTTTGCTGGATTTATAAACGTAGTAGCCGGAGGGGGTTCTACACTTACTCTCCCCTTCCTAATTCTAATGGGTATGGATACGTCAGTAGCAAATGGAACTAACCGAATTGGAATATTGACTCAAACGATGGCTGCGAGTTTATCATTTAGAAAATCAAAATTTAAAGATACAAATCTAAGTTTCAAATTAGCAATGTTAACTGTACCAGGGGCTATACTTGGAGCTATTTATTCTACACAAATAAGCGAAGAATCTTTTCAAATAATAGTAGTAGCTGTTATGGCTTTTGTAGCAATAAGTTTATTTGTTCCAAAATCTAAGAAAAAAGAGTACGTTGATACTATAAAAAAACTTCCTATTATTGCCTACCCACTGATGCTATTGCTAGGCTTTTATGCTGGGTTTATACAGGTTGGTATAGGGTTTCTAATTATGGCTATATTAAGTGTAGTCTTGAATTTAAATATGAAGAGAGTTAATATGCATAAAGTATTTATAGTGTTTATAAATACAATTCCGACACTTTTCATATTTATTTTAACTGATAATGTAGATTGGGTTACTGGAATAGTACTTTCTATAGGTGCTAGTCTAGGTGCTTGGTGGTCTGCAAAACTATCTTTGAAAATGGATGAAAGATTTATTAAATTGATGCTTTTTATTGCAATAACTGCAATGGCTGTTAAATTATTAAATAAAATGAGTATTTTATGATTTTCAATAGAAACAATACTATTGTTTGAATATATAATAGTATTGAATTAGTTGAAGTTATTCATTTCCCTATTATTAATTTGTAAAATCAATTTTCTTTATATCGAACATATAACACTTAAATGGAATAGAATTGAAATAATTGAATAGAATAAGTAACAAATATAACTTTAAAGTATTATTACTTATATGAAGTTGACAATATCATATATATTACTAATATTTTCATTTTCGAATCTTTATTCGACTGATGTAAGGATTGTTAATTCTACAATAAAAGAATATCCTTTACGAAGTACGGAAATTTACTTTCTAAGTGACGAGAATAAACCCATTTTAAATTTGGATGAATCACTATTAGAATTGGAAGTAAATAATATCAAGATTAAAGAATTCGAATTAATAGCTCCTAATGAAATAAATTTCAATCCGATTTCGGTTGTTATGAGTATAGATAATTCTATTCAAAATGAAAAAAATATTGAATTAATAAAACGTGTACTGAAAAGGCTAGCAAAGAATCTACTAAATAACGAAATAGAAATAGCCATACAATCCTATAATTCCTCTTCGTATTTATTGCAAGACTTTACTAATGATGAAAAAAAGCTTGAAAGAGCTATTAATAACATTTCTACTAGGGGCGTCAGTAATTATAATACAGCGTTTCTAAATGAAACTACAGGTAGCTTAGATATAGCAAACAGATCTAATAGAAAGTCATTAGTTATTAATCTAACAGGAGGCAAATCTATAGGTGACAGTCTAAGTATTAGCAATAAAGCCAACGAATACGGAATTGTAATTTATAATTATGAGTTTAGTCAGAACCCGTCAAATAATCTAAAAAGTATATCTTCAAAAACGAACGGGAAATACTTTCAAGTTGATGACGAAGAAATGTTTTATTCTCATTTGATTTATGCTATTTTCAATGAAGCTGGTGTTATACCTTATAGATTAAATTATGACTTTGTTAATTGTGAGACTAATAATTCACTACTCCTTAGATACAATGTACTTATAGTAGATAATTACAATGCTATATATGATAATGATAGATTTCCTTTTTTGACTGCTTTCCCAAACCCTATTAATTTTGGTATTGTTGAACCAGGAAAAATTGATAGTGTCTTTTTAACTATCCGAGCTATTAATGCAAATATACTGCTAAATGATATCATTTTTGACGAATCTATATATGAAATTACTCCCAATAATTACAAGAATAGAATCCTTCAGAATAGTTCACCAAATATATTTACATTAAAATTAAAATCTAATTCGACTGAATATAACTACTCGAAAATTGAACTTATTTCTGATGCGTGTATTTCGACATCAATTGATGTTTTCAATGGGAAAAAAGAAGGTAATTCTCAAGAAACTAAATTAGAAGTTATATCACCTAATGGAAATGAGATATATTATCCAGGTCAGAATTTAGATGTTAAATGGGATGGAGTAATTAGTACTCAGCAAGTATTATTAGAATATAGTTCTAATAATGGTACAACATGGAATACTATTACTGAAGAAGGGGTTAATAAAAAATATAAATGGCAAATACCAGAAATTAGCTCTAACGAAATGTTGATGAAAATCAGTATACCGAGTGGTACAGTCCAATATGATAAAGTTAGATATGTTTCTGATATTGAGAAATCAAAAAAAATAAAAAAAGCAACCCTCTCTTTCGATAATAGATATGCTGCAGTTTCATTTGATGACGGTAGTATTTTTACTTGGAATTTAGAAAATGGTAAAATTGAGACACAACTTAGAGATAAAAATCCTGGTATAAATACATCTGATATAGCATTTGGAGTAAACACTTCTTTTATAGCTGCTGCTTTTGGTAAAGAAAATGAATATAATATAGTAATTTGGGATGCTGACGATCCATCTAACACTAGCTCAACTGTATTCAATAGTAAAATAAACGACATAGAATGGTCAGATAATGGGACAACATTATTCGTAGCTTTGTCAAATGGTAATTTGGTTAGGTGGGATGTTGCAGGAAATAACTTGACAACATTGGTTTCATTTCAAAGTCCATTAAATAACATTTCTATAAATCATTCAAAGCAATCAATCGGACTATCAACTGAAAATATGTTATATCTAATCGGAATAGCAGGTAATAGGTTGGATTCTATACCAATTAACGGGATATTTGATTTAGAATGGAATAAAAATGGATCTAAGTTATTTGTTGTTTACGAATTCAGAGACTTAAGACTATTCTCGATTTCAGGTCAAAATGGAAACTATAAATTAAATCAAGATCAGAGAATAGTAAGAAATCAATTATCAAATCTTACAAATGCAGAATGGACATCTAATAATTCTGTTATACTTCAATCAAATGGGAGTAATATTCTTGAACACTGGAATACAGATAACACTAAAATAATTAACATTGATATACATAAAAGCAATATTAAAACTTCTTTTGCAAATAACAAAATGATTATATCTTCCATCGACACTAATACAGCTCTTGTATGGAATATAGATGATTTCCCTTTTTCATATAGAACATTAGATTCAGATATATCAGATAATCTGTGGTCAATCAAAAGTAAAGAATTCGATATAAAAGAAGTGAATCTCGGAGATTTATGTAAAAATGAGTCATACTATTTTGAGTTAAGTGATTTTTTTAAAAATAAAAACCAACCAGCTATAAGAATTGATTCAATAATTTCAAGCTCTAACGAAATTCGAATTCTTGATACTTTTCCTTTGGAGTTGGAACTAAATGAATCGCTTCTTTTAAATATAATCTACTCCCCTATTAGTCCAGGTATACACAGACATAAGCTCATAGTTTTTTATGGTAATAGAACCGATTCTATTTTTATAAACAGTAATATATCAAATATAGACCTCAATATTTCTGATAACAAATTTGAATTTATTAATACTTTGGTCAACTCCAATAAAATAATTAGGAAAAATATTTTTTTAAACAGTACTAATTCAAAAATAGTTTTTGATGAAGTTGAATTTTTATTAGGTGAGGAAATTTTCTCAATAACAAACGATAACTTAACAGAAATAAAGGTTGGTGAGAATTTATATCTAGAAGTTAGTTTTCAACCTAAAGAATCTGGTTATTATAGTGGTTTGATAAAGTTAAGTTCAAAAGACTTATGTTCTTCTATTTTTATTGATTTAGAAGGTAACGCAATTAGGTCTAACATACAAATAGTTGAGAAAGTTGACTTTGGAATAATAGGTTGTAATGTTGAATTGGATACAACTATTTTCCTGAAGAACTTTAGTCTAGATACAATTGAAATAGTAACTTATAACCAAGTAAGCGGTATAAACAGCTATAATATAGATGTAAATTTACCAAAGAGAATATCACCTAATGATTCGATAGCAATAAATATAAATTTTATTGATAATGGTATTGGATTATTTCAAAATACTTTAGAATTCATAACAAATCTAACTGGTGATGATAATAAAATCTTCGTTGATCTAATTGGAGAAAGGGATACAGTTAATTTAGAACTTTTAACTAATAAACTAGATTTTGGAACTATTGTGACTAATAGTACAGTTACTGAATCAATTAAAATAGTTAATAATTCGAGAATAAACTATGATTTTGAATTGCCTTTACTTTTAGACAAATTCGAATTAATAAATGCAGAACCTAAATCTATTGGCCAAGGTGATACATCATTAGTTACATTCAAATTCTTAGGTAATCCAAAAGATACTATAATTGATTATAAATTTATTTATGGTATTGGTTGCAGTCATGATTTGGTAGTACCACTTTCAGTAATAGTGTCTGATGGTGTTCCAATCATCGGTTTTAACAATTTGAAAGATCTTGGAACAATTAATTGTCATACTGAATTATTATTTGAAATTACTTTATATAATGTTGGGTCAAACAATCTAATAATAGATAGTTTATATTTTGATGGAGTCGATAGTAAAGAATTCGCTTTGAAAAATTTATTGACTGACTATATAGTTTTGCCAAATGATAGTATAACCATTGCATTAATCTATACTCCAAATGAATTAGGAAATATAAGCTCCGATTTAGTAATCAGGTCAAATGCTTCTAATAGTATAGCAAATCTTAATACAATTAGAATAAATGCATTTCAAAATAAAACAATGTTAGAACTTTCAGCAAATAGTATTGAATTTGAAGGGTTAAGAAGTAATAGGAAATACTCTCGAACTTTAAAATTGGAAAATACTGGTAATACTACTGTAAACACTAGCTTTATAAATGATATTTATTTTGAAGTGGACTCCATAAAGCCTGAAGTATTAAAACCTAATGAAGAAGCAACAATATATATTAGTTTCATTGGTGGTGAAATCAACACTCAATATAATGGAATTATTATAATAAAAGACGATTGTAATAGAGAATATAAGATAAATCTATTAGCAGATATTGGAGGGAGTGATTATATATCTATAAGACCTGAATCTATAACTGCTGAGACAGGGTCTAGAGTTGATTTAACTATTAGTTTTATAAATACATCAGGTGTTGATATTCCATCAAACGACACTATTAGTACTAATCTAATCTTAAATTCCAGTATTATTGCTCCCATAGATGAGAAGTATATAGGTACTATTATCAATGGTGAAAGAATAATTAAATTACAAATACCACTTAGTGGAGAGTCCACTTTATACTCTATACCGATGGTAGTAACTTTAGGCGACACTTCCTACTCTGAAATTAGACTAGAAGAGTCAACTCATTTGGATAATGGATTTTATATTGAAGATATAGAAAAAGGTAGTATTACTGTTACTAATATTGTTACTATTCCTACAGATAGATATATAATAGATTATGGTCGTGCTTATATGACAGAGACCATTCCAAGCCCTGTAGATAGAGAGGCAAGAATAGAATACAAAGTAATTGAGAATTCGAATGTAAATATTTCCATTTATGACATATTAGGTAATAAAATAAAAGAATTAGTTAATAAATTTCACGAACCTGGTGAATACTCAATTGAAATAAATCCACAAATCTTATCATCTGGTAATTATTTGTATAAGTTAGAGACTCCTTCAATGGAGATAATTAAGAAAATGACAATCATTCGATAAATTAACAATAAATAGAGGTAATATAAAATGAAGATAATTTCTTCCTTGATATTCGTTTCTATGCTATTTTTAATAGCATGTTCAGATTCTAAAGACTTGGAATCTAATGAGAACAAAAGTTTACAAGATTCTGTTCAGAGATACTTGGACGATTATAACAACAAATATAAGGACTTATACTATGCTGCGGCTGAGGCAGAATGGGTTCTTAATACTCATATAGTTGAAGGTGATACATTAGCTGAATATAATGTAAAATTGGCATCAAAGTCAATGGCTGATTTTACAGGGAGTGAAATGAATATCAACACTGCTGAAGGGTTTCTGAAAGTCAAAGATAAGCTTACTCCACTTCAAGTGAAGCAGTTAAATGCTATAAAATATGCAGCAGCAAGCAATCCAGCTACATTAGGTTCATTAATTGATGAAAAAATAGCAGCCGAGGCAAGCCAAACTAAGAAGTTATATGGTTATAAATATATGCTTAATGGTAAAGAAATATCAACTAATGAAATTGATAAAATATTAGCAAGTGATAAAAAACCTTCGCAAAAATTAGCAGCTTGGAATGCGAGTAAAGATATTGGTAAAACACTGAAAGGAGGTATAGACACACTTCGTGATCTAAGAAATAAATCAGTAAAACCTCTTGGTTATGATAATTTTATCGATTATCAAATTTCTGACTACGGAATGGAAGTAGAAGAAATGAGAGACTTGTTACATAAGGTAATAAATGATATTTGGCCTTTATATAGAGAACTTCATACTTGGACAAGACACGAACTAGCTAAAAAGTATGGTGAGAAAGTACCTGATTATCTGCCAGCACATTGGTTACCAAATAGATGGGGGCAAGAATGGAACTCTATAGTCGAAGTTGAAGGATTTGATTTAGATGGGATACTTGGTCAGAAATCACCTGAATGGATTGTAGAAACAGGAGAGGAATTCTATAAAAGTATGGGTCTTCCCCCTCTACCAAAGTCTTTCTATGAAAAATCAAGTCTTTACCCTGTAGCCCCCGATGCTGGATATATGAAAAATAATCATGCCTCAGCATGGCATATGAACTTAGATGATGATGTTCGTTCATTGATGAGTGTAGAAGCAAATACGAAATGGTGGGGCACTACACTTCACGAACTTGGACACATATACTATTACATGCTTTACTCAAATCCTGATGTACCATACATTCTACGAGGTGGAGCTAATAGAGCATTTCATGAAGGTGTTGGTTCTATGTTAGGACTTGCAGCTATGCAAAAACCTTTTTTACAAGAAAGAGGTCTTTTGTCAAAAGATGTTAAATTAGATGAAATAAAATTATTACTAAAAGAAGCATTAGAACAAGTTGTTCTTATACCATGGGGTGCTGGAGTAATGACAGAATTCGAATATTCACTGTATGCTGAAAATTTACCTGTGAACCAATTCAATAGTAAATGGTGGGAAATAAAAAAGAAATATCAAGGTATAGTACCACCCAACGAAAGAGGCGAGGAGTATTGTGACGCTTGTACTAAAACACATATAAATAATGATCCCGCGCAGTACTATGATTATGCACTTTCTATTGTAACATTATTCCAATTGCACGATCATATAGCAAAGAAAATACTTAAACAAGATCCTCATAATACAAATTATTGGGGAAGTAAAGAAACGGGTAAATTTCTTTCTAAAATATTAACTCCTGGGGCAACAGTGGATTGGAGAAAATTAATGAAAGATGAACTAGGAGAAGAAATAAGCGCTAAAGCGATGTTAGAATATTTCGATCCTCTTTATATTTGGCTAAAAGAACAAAACAAAGGTAGAACTCATACTTTACCAGATAAAATAACAAAATAAGTATTATTCTAATAATCTGTACATTTTAAAAAGGTTGCTTATTCAAGTAACCTTTTTTTAATTACATTAATTAGAATTTTTTACTTCATTATCGAAATTAAAAGTATTAAGTTTGTAACTATTCAAAAAACTAAAGTAAGAATAAAATAAGATGATTACGGTAAATAATATAACATTGGCTTTTGGTAAAAAACCACTATTCAAAGATGTAAGTCTAAAATTTACACCTGGGAACTGTTATGGAATTATTGGTGCTAATGGTGCTGGTAAATCCACATTTCTAAAGATACTTGCAGGTGAAATAGAACCTCAGAAAGGTGATGTTCAAATAGGTTCAAAGTTAAGAATGGCTGTATTAGAACAAGACCAATTCAAATTTGATAATGAAAAGGTTTTAGATACAGTTATTATGGGTCACAAGGAACTTTATAATTTAATGAAGTTAAGGGACGAGCTTTATTCTAAAACCGAATTTACTGAAGAAGAAGGTATGAAAATGGGGGAAGTAGAAGCAGACTTCGCCGACATGAATGGATATGAAGCGGAGGCTGAAGCTGGAATGCTACTCTCAGGATTAGGTGTTTCTGAGGATTTACATGATTCATTAATGAAAGATTTGGAAGCAGGTGAGAAAATCAAAGTCTTATTGGCACAAGCTCTTTTTGGTAATCCAGATATATTATTATTAGATGAGCCAACTAATAACTTGGATATTAATTCTAAAAACTGGTTAGAAGAATTTTTAATAAATTTCAATAATACAGTTCTAGTTGTATCTCACGATAGACACTTTCTAAATACAGTTTGTACTCATATAACTGATATAGATTATGGTCAAATAAATATGTTCCCTGGTAATTATGAGTTTTGGCTAAGAGCTTCACAATTGTCACTTAAACAAACAAAAGATTCGAATAAGAAAGCTGAAGACAAAATAAAAGAACTAAAAGACTTCATTAGTAGATTCAGTGCAAATGCATCCAAAGCAAAACAAGCAACTGCTCGTAAGAAAATGATTGATAAATTGACTGTTGAAAATATACCTCATACTTCAAGAAGATTCCCATATATAGAATTCAAAGCAGATAGAGAAGTTGGAAATATAGTTCTTAACATTGAGAATTTATCAAAATCTATTGACGGTGAAGTAATATTCAAAGATTTTAATTTACAAGTTAATCCGAAAGATAAAATTGCATTCGTTGGTAAAAATGATGTTGCGAAAACAGTATTCTTTGATATTATAATGGGAGAGATGGAACCTGACACTGGTACAATAGAATGGGGTCAAACAATAAAATCAAGTTACTTCCCTAAAGAAAATTCTGAATTTTTTAATTCATATTTACCTATTACAGATTGGTTAAGACAATATTCGAAAGATAGTGACGAGACTTATATAAGAGGGTTTTTAGGTAGAATGCTATTCTCTGGTGAAGATGCTCTAAAACCAGTGAATGTATTGTCTGGAGGTGAAAAAGTAAGATGTATGTTATCAAAAATGATGATGGAAGGTGCTAATGTACTTGTAGCAGATGAACCTACTAACCACTTAGATTTGGAATCGATATCTGCATTGAATGATGGTCTCGAAAAATATGATCAAGTTCTGCTATTCTCATCTCATGATCATCAACTTATGGAGTCGACAGCTAATAGAATTATAGAAATTGGCCCATATGGTTATATAGATAAAATGTGTACTTATGATGAATATGTGAAAGATCCCGATATAAAAGAAAGAAGAAAAGAAATTTATGAAGAGCCGATTGTGGAATAGTTAGCTCATTAAGTATAAAATAATTATAAGGTTTAATAAAATTTTCATATTTTGTTAAACCTTTTTTTATTTAATGTGTTTATAATATATTACTAGAAACAAACTAGGTTTAATTATGAAAAATACTTTACTCGACTTTACCTCAAAAGAATATAATCTACCAGAAGGAACTATCCCGAAAAGAACTAATGGAGTTCTAATCGAAGCTGGGTTAGAAAAATATACAGGTGATTGGAATAAAAAAACTGCAGCTCATTTATTAAGAAGAGCCACTTTCGGCCCAAGAATTAAAGATATTGCTGAATTCTCGGAATTAACTCTTGATAGTGCAGTAGAAAAGATACTCCAATTTGATGACCCTATGGAATTGCCTCTTAATTATAGAGATAATGCTGACCCTTATTCCAAAATTGGTGATTCTTGGGTAGGTCTACCTCCAGGTCCCAATACTTTCAACCCTAGAATTGAAAGCTTTGTAGCAAGATGGTTTGGTAATATAGTTGGTGCTGGTAACAATGTAGGTGAAAAGATGACCCTCTTTTGGCACAATCACTTTGTTACTCAAATGCTTACAGTAAGAGATGAGAATTATACATTCGATTATTATAAAACTCTAAGAGATAATACACTTGGAAACTTTAGAACTCTAACAGAAAAAATGACTATAAATGCAGCAATGTTACGTTATTTAAATGGTAATGAGAATGTAGTAGGTCGACCTAACGAAAATTTTGCTCGTGAGTTAATGGAACTATTCACAATAGGAAAGGGACCTCAAATTGGCCCAGGCAACTATACACACTATACTGAAGATGATGTTTTAGCGGCTTCGAAAGTTCTAACGGGTTGGAGAGCATTAAGAGACACAACTGAAACTAAATATTTTAGTCAACTTCATGATAAAACTAGTAAGCAATTTTCTTCTGCATTTGGAAATAAAGTAATTACAAATAAAGAAGGTGATGAATATAAAGAACTAATTTCTATGATTTTAGATCAAGAAGAAACAGCTTTATTTATTTCTAGAAAGATTTATCGTTGGTTTGTTTACTATGAAATAGATGAACAAACAGAAAATAATGTAATAAAGCCTATGGCCGATTTACTTAGAAATAATAATTATGAAATTAGACCCGTCCTAAAGGCATTATTTAGCTCAGCACATTTCTATGACAATTGGAATATAGGTTGCGTTATAAAAAGTCCTCTAGATTTTGTGGTTTCTATTTACAGAAATTTAGAAATGAGTTTTCCTCGTTTTTATACAGGGCAATACCCAGCATGGCTTAATCTAGGATTCAATTATGTAGCCATTCAAGAAATGATATTAGGTGAACCTCCTAGTGTTTCAGGATGGCCTGCTATGTATCAAGCACCAGGATATCATAGATTTTGGGTTACAAGTGTCTCAGCTCCTTATAGAGCAGTTTTAGCTGATTATGTAGCTGGTGTACCCGTTATAGAAGGTAGGGGCTTTACAGTTAGTTTTGATGCATTCGAATTAGCAAAACAAACTTCTAATCCTGTAGATGCACCAACTTTAATTAAAGAGTTAGCAGAATTCTTTTTACCTATAGAATTAACTAAAAAACAACTTGAATATCTGAGACTGAACTTAATACCTGAAGGGTATGAAGATTACCATTGGGCTGCGGTTTGGACAGCCTATGAATTAGACCCTGACAATGAGGAAAATACGAATATAGTTAATACTCTATTAAGAACATTTATTAGAGCTTGTATGAATATTGCTGAATATCACTTAGTATAAGGAGATTAGAAATGAAAAGAAGAGATTTTATTCGAACTACCGGTCTGACAACCTCTGCAGTTTTGTTAGGTGGTATGCAACTAGCTAAGGGAGCTCCAATATTCAATCAATTTGCAGAGTTAGCCAAAGCTGAAGATAGAAAGTTAATATTAATATTTTTAAATGGTGGGAACGATGGTCTAAATACTGTGATACCACTAGATCAATATGGCAATTTATTCAAAGCAAGACAAAACGTATTAGTACCAGAGAATTTGGTTTTAAAACTTCGAGACGATGTTGGATTGAATCCTGCTCTATCGGGTCTTAAAAATTTATATGATGAAGGAAAATTACACGTATTACAGTCAGTTGGATATCCTCAACCAAATTTTTCACATTTTAGAAGTACGGATATATGGACATCTGCTTCAGATTCTAACAAAGTAGTTTCGTCTGGTTGGTTGGGTAGAGAACTTTATACTAAACACCCGAGCTATCCTACAAATTATCCTAATCCAGATAATTTAGATCCATTATCTATAACTTACGGTCCTTATGTATCCCCAACTTGCCAAGGTCCAACTTTAGGTATGGGTATGGCAATAACACCTAATAATGAAGGCAAGATTGATATTTACAATATCAATTCAGGAGGAATAGATACAGCTCCAGATACACCAGCAGGAAACGAGATAGAGTATATAAGACAGATTATTAATCAAACTCAACTTTACGGAGATACTTTAGAAAATACATTCGAGAAAGGAAATAATCTAAAGTCTTCTAAATGGGATAGTGCAGGTAATAATAATAGATTGATAGGACAACTACAAGTAACAGCAAAGCTGATAGCTGGTGGTAGTAAAACAAGAATTTTCGTTCATAGTTTGGGAGGTTTCGATACTCATGCTAATCAAGTACAACAAGAAGGTGATGTAGAAGGTAGCCACTACGAACTATTAAAAATGGTGTCCGAATCAGTATCAGCTTTCCAAGATGAAATGAAACTTCAAAATTTGGAAGATAATGTAGTAGGTATGACATTTTCAGAATTTGGTAGAAGAATATTATCTAATGCTAGTAATGGTACTGATCATGGTTCTGCCGCTCCTTTATTTGTATTTGGCTCTAGAGTTATACCAGGGATTCAAGGAGATAACCCAGTCATACCTTCTACAGTTACAGTACAAGATAATCTACCTATGCAATTTGATTTCAGGTCAATATATTATTCACTATTGAAAGATTGGTTTGAAGTAGAAGATGCTGATTTAGAAAATATTATGCTAGGTAAACATCAACATTTGAATATTATACAGAAAGGAACATCAAGTGTGGAAAATAATTACAATGCAAATGATTTTGATGTATTCCCTAACCCTATGAATGGTAGTGGTAATTTGAAATTCAAAGCAGAAGCTGGAATGACATTTATATCGATATATAATAACAGAGGACAAGAAGTTAAGAAATTATTTGAAGGACAAACTATAAGCTCTGCCAGGGAAATTAGTTTTGAGACAAATGGACTCAATAGTGGAAACTATCACATTAGAGTCCAAACTGGAAACAAACAAATTGTTCGCCCAATACAAATCGTAAAGTAAATAAAAAATCCCGCTCAAAGGCGGGATTTTTTTTTATCTTTAATCAATTAAGTATTTTATAGAGGAAAAGTAGCTGAAGCACCTAATACAATTCCATTATATGCTCCAAGTACTAATTTTAATTCAGGAGCTAAAATCCAACTTCCCATATTAAAATCAGAACCTACACCTAAATTTATCCCTAGACCAGATTCCGAGGGTATACTAGGCGCTTTATACATGCCAAAATTTAATCCAGCTAATGCATAAATTGACATATTATCTTTTCTATGGAAAAAATAGTCTACATTTGTATTTATAGTAAAAAATGACACGTTTGCACTAGCCAAAAAGAATTTAATATCTGGTTGAATTCTAAATTCTTTATTTATATCAAATAACCCTCTAGCTTCTAAAGCTAAATCATTAAATTGACTTCCAAAGTATAATCCACCACCTAATCGTGTTTCAGCATTCAAATTAGTGTTTGAAGCGAGCACACCTAAAACAATAAATAAAGCTAATATTAACTTCTTCATAACTTAAAACTCCTTATATTTGAAAATAATTATAAGTGCAATTTAAGTTGTTTGGCTGACATTTTGAAAATTATATTGACAATTCTAACCCTTATATTAATGTTTTCCTGCGTAGTTCAAGAAAGAAGTAGTAATGAAACTATTGATAATAATAATGATTACAATAAAGACAGTTTGGTAATTGACTCACAAGAAATTATTCAAGGAAAAATAGAGATTTCTGTAGCAAATCTGAATAAAATAATAGCTAGAAATGAGAACAAAATATCAAATTGGGAGTTAGAATTAGCTAATGCTGATTCTGTCAATAGTATTGATATACAACTCCATATTGAACTATTAAAAAGCAGAGTTGCTATTCAAAAGGAAAGATTAAGAAGACTGAAAAGTAAAAATGACTAGATATCTAATGATAGGCTAAATCTATGCAAACCAATAGATGCTCCATACTCAGCATAACCGTAATCAAAATCAATATCTTCGAATTTTATACCAATCCCTCCACTTAAACCAGAAAGACCTTTATTCTCATCGGCAGATGCAAAATTTCTAATTTGGTTATCATAACCAGCTCTTATATTTATGACTTTACTTAAATAAAGTTCACCGCCAATTGCAAAATTCTTGAATCGATCGAAGAAACCATCAACTTCATCTGCCAGATGATGAAAAGAGAAGTTAATTAATAAAGGTAAACCTTTCAATCTATGATTAACACCTATTCTAGTATCAGTGGGTAATGTGGCTGTTTGACTATTAAGTGAGCTTAACTCAGTTCCTAAATGAAGTATTGATATACCTAAATTAGTTCTCTCATTAACTTTATAGAACATACCAGCATCTAAAGCAAATGCAGACGAACTTTGCGACTCAAGAGTAAGATAAATAAATTTACCAGTTACTCCATAATGCCAATTAGAATCTAATTCATTCGAGTAAGTAACCCCAAAAGATAAATCAGAACCAGAAAAGCCATTGCCATATAATTTTCCTTCTTCATCTAAATAATTAAATGATCCATAACTATTAAAATTAATTTGAGCAGCTAATGAAGCTCCGTCTAAATCGAATTGATTAATCTTATAAACGACATTTCCTGAGTTTATATCTAATACATGTTTCGAAAAAGTAGTTGACAATGTTTTGTCATTTTCAGATTGTAAGAGAGCAGGATTAAAGAAAATAAATGAAGCATCATCGTCTATAGATACAACTGCATTGCCGAGTGCAGCAGCCCTAGCTGTTGAATTAAATCTAATGAAATTATATGGAGTATCGTCAGCGAAAGAATTAGTAACAGCTAATATCAATAATGCTAATATTGTCTTTTTCATTTATTATATGCCTTTTTTCTTCAGTAAAAAAGTAAAGATATTTATGGATTACCTAAGTGATTTTGTAAAAGTTCAACATACATTTTCGGAGGTCTAACGGGTTTCATAGTTTCCGCATTTGCAAAAACATGATTAGTATAACCTTCTGCAATTAATACATTATTGCAACTAATAGTATATATAAACTGAATTTTAGCAGATAAAGTTTCAACTAATTGTGCATTTATCTCTAAAACATCATCATAATAAGCGGGTTTTATATATTTGACATATGCATCTATTACTGGTAATATAAGTCCATTTTTCTCTACTTCTGTATAAGCTAATCCCAAATGACGCATTAGTTCATTTCTACCAATTTCGAAATAAGATAAGTAATTACCATTGTACACGACACCCATTTTATCAGTATCGGCATATATAACTCTTCTATTTGATGTAAACTCTAAACTCAATCCAACAACTCTAATATTCTATTTAAATCTTTTTTCGAATAATAGTTAATAATTATAGAACCTTTCTCATTTTTCTTAAATTTGATTCTGACGTCAGTTCCGAATTTATTCCTAAGATTATCTTCGGTATCATCTATAATTGCTTTCAATTCTTGTGATAATTCTTCTTTATCTTGTTCATCTTTTTTATTGAATTTACCAAAATTCTTAACATAATTCTCAGTTTCACGTACAGAAAGTTCATTTTCTATAATGTGTTTCCAAGCTTTTATTATGCTTGGTATATCACTGAGACCTAATAATGTTCGAGCATGGCCACCAGTAATTTCATTCTGAGAAAGACTTTTCTGTACTACATCAGGTAGATTTAATAATCTAAGATTATTAGTAACTGTAGTTCTATTCTTACCAACTTGTTTGGCTACTTCTTCTTGTGTTAGTTTGAACTCATCTATCAATCTTTTGTAACTAATTGCAATTTCAATTGGATTAAGGTCTTCTCTTTGCAAATTTTCAATAATTGCAAACTGAAGCATTTGTTCATCATCTACGTTCTCTTTAATATATGCAGGTATTTCCTTTAGGCCAATCAACTTTGATGCTCTAAATCTACGTTCACCAGATATCAACTCAAAATGTTCATCTACCCTCCTTACTGATATTGGTTGGATAAGACCATGAGTTTTTATTGACTCAGCTAATTCTTCTAAAGCTGTCTGATCGAATTCTTTTCTTGGTTGCCAAGGGTTTATTCGAATCTTTTTAATAGGGATATTTGAACTAGAACCTACATTTTTTTGTAATTCTACTTCATCATCTTCTTCTCTTTTTATATCTGGGATTAAAGCGCTAAGTCCTCTCCCCAATCCTTTCTTTTTAACCATGATTTTTTATTTTTTCGAGTTTTTAATTATTTCTTTAGCTAAAGATAAATAGTTTTGCGATCCTTTAGAAACAGCATCATATAAGATGACAGGTTTACCATGACTTGGCGATTCTGATAATCTTACATTTCTACTGATTATAGTTTTAAATACTTTATCTGTAAAATGCTTTTTTACTTCTTCTACGACTTCATTAGATAAGTTTAATCTGCTATCATACATTGTTAATAGAACTCCTTCTATTTCCAAGTCGTCATTAAGATGTTTACGAACAATACTTATTGTGTTTAGTAATTGTCCTAATCCTTCAAGAGCATAATACTCACATTGAACTGGGATAAGTACACTATCTGAAGCAGTCAATGCGTTAAGTGTAAGCAAACCTAAAGATGGTGGACAATCAATTACTATATAATCATATTTCTTTTCAAGTGAATCGAATTTATTCTTTAACTGTAATTCTCTATTTTTTCGAGATATCATTTCTATCTCTGCACCAACTAGATCTATATGCGATGGAATTAGTTTGAGAAATTCTAATTCTGTGTCTACAGTTGCATCATCTATTGAGTCTTCATTGACTAATACATCATAGCTTGATATTTCTTGACTTTTAGAGTCAATACCCAAACCAGCAGTAGCATTTGCTTGAGGATCTAAATCCATCAACAAAACTTTCTTTTCTAGTGCAGCTAGTGAAGCGGCTATATTAACTGCTGAAGTTGTTTTACCTACTCCACCTTTCTGGTTAGCTACTGAAATTATTCTATTATTCATCTAATTATTCAATCAATTTAAGATTTATTTTTTGCTGTTTAAAACTTTAGAAATTAAAAATAAAAAACCCCTTATCCTATGAATTGGAAAAGGGGTTTATAACTTTTTTCATCAAAATTATTTTATTATTGCAATTTTCTTGAAAAACTCTTGAGTAGGTGTTTCAAAGTATATTAAATAATAACCAGTATTCAGAGTCTCAATACCAAATGGTATTGTATAACTTCCCTCTGTTGTTATGTTTCTAGTATCTAAATTAATCTTATTACCTATCATATCATATACATTTACATTATGTATTCCTTTTTCAACTGTATATAATTCAATACTCGAATTTGAAAATATAGGGTTTTGAGTTAATTTGATAGAAGGTTGTATCTCTGAAAGTGTAAATAATCTTAAATGCCCTCCTTCTTCGCATACGCCAGTTAATGTAAACTCAGCCGTATCAAGTTCAAACTCTGCAATTCCTCCAGACAATACATCTACTGATTTAATTGCAACTTTAGTTACTTGTTTGTTACCTAATTTAGCTATCATTGGAATGTTAGCAAATGCAAACTGTGCTTGAGTTAGATTTACTTTTGGAGTTTGCGTAAACTGGATTTCACCAGTTATATCCATCTCGGCAATATCTTCTGATACTATAGTATAAGGTCTGTCAGTAGGTTGCATAACAGTGTAATTGTATTGAACAACAATTTTCAAATCCTTATGTAGCAACTCATCAAGATTATTATTTTCATCAAGTATGTAAATTGGTAATGTGAAATTTTCTCCTGGAGAAGCAGATAAAGGTTCTGTAGTAGCCTCACCCTTTACCAGTATCAAATCAAATTTGCCATTGCTTGTATTCAATCCAGCAGATTGAGTACCACCACTATTCAAAGCATCTGCTTTAGTAAAAGCGATTGGTGTAGTCGTAGTAGGTAAGCCATTCAATACTTTAAACTGCATATTGTAAATTTGAGTACCAGTAAATGGTGAATTCAAATTGAATTTATGAGTAACTTGATTAGTACCTACAGCAGTACCATTAATAGGACTTAGTAAATTTTCATCGAACTGAACTGTGAACTCTACTGAGCTTGTTCCAGAAGAAAGGAAACCACTTTGACCGTTCAATGTAACTGGAATTGTTGTAACTTTACCAATGTAATCTTTGTTATCATCTGCGATTGATAAATTAGCTATTGACAATGTTGGTTTACCTTCTACAGTTATATCATCAAGAGTTACATTACAAGGTTGATTAACGACCAAATAAAGTATACCAGTTTTATCTACTGGATTACTTGCATTTGGCGTATAAGTAATATCTAATTGATAAGTACCACTTCCAGGTACTGTAAAGCTATTTGCACTAACACTAAACTCTGGAATTGGGTTTTTAGATGCATCACCAACATACGCATCAACAACATCGTAGGAAGCTGTATTAGGATTCGTAATATCAACTGTCTTCATTTCACCAGTACCTATAACTGCAGCAATAGAAACAGCTTGTGTTTGAACTTCTGGTGAGTTAATAGACCCTGAAACATTTAGTGTTTTAACAACATTGCCACACTCACTGGTAAATGTAATAATCCCATTGTATGTGTTGTTTACTCCAGATTCAAAGTTAATTGTAACTACTGCAGTACCTGATGTTAGATCATAACTAGTTAGATTCGTTGAAAACTCAGGTAAATTAGAATTAGCAGTAACGTTATAACCAAATGAGCTTACATTACTTAAAGTCACAGTCTTAGTTGCAGGATTACCAATATTGCCACATATCTCGCCAAAATTATGATTAGGTTCAGATATATTATATTCAACAGCTAACATTTCACCTTCTAACTTCACACTATAATTACTATTATCTGAATTATTTGTAAAGATTAGATTTGTAGTTTGTATTCCATTAGCCTGTGGTGTAAATTCTACCGTTACATCTACATTATTAGTACTGTTAGCAGGTACATTAAGAGAAGTAGGTCCTGTATATGTAAAATTTGTAGCATCTTGTAAAGCAATATTAGAAATATTTAACTCAACAGGACCCTCATTTTTTACTTCTACAGTTATTGTAGATTTTGGATTAACACAATTTACGTCAGCAAATTTGGCAGCAGTAGCAGCTATTTGTGGTTTACCAGCTCCACCACCTTTTAATTTTGCTACAAAGTCACCTTTGTTAGTTTTTACAGTATATAAAGCTTCTCTATCACCTTGATCTGTAGGTCTAAACGTAGCTTCTATATCTATACATTCTCCTGGAGCGAGTGTTTTAGATTGGCTTGTAATACCAAAATCTGTTTGGTTTGTCCCACCTGAAACCAATATA
Organism: Chlorobiota bacterium; assembly: GCA_041595255.1. Taxonomy (GTDB): domain Bacteria; phylum Bacteroidota; class Ignavibacteria; order Kapaibacteriales; family UBA2268; genus PGYR01. The sequence continues at coordinate 10,369 of JBFHKR010000002.1, read as the reverse complement.
TTACTTACGTCTAGAGTTTCATCAGTCAAATTACAAAATCTCTGAGTGAAAGTCTTCTTTTCTTGGTCTCCCTGATTTACATTTGCAAATACAATATCCTCAGCAAAAATAAATCCTGACCTTGGGGTCATAGTCATACCAGAACATCCGGTACCAACAAAATTTATTGTTCCACCATAGAATTCTCTATTCTCTGGTTTTATAGAGACTTTTATAACTCTTATTTCATCTTTATTTAGTGTAAAAGGAGGTGCAGATCCACCCCAATTAGTTACAGTAAATATATTTGCTGGAGTTGCATTGAACCCAGTTATTGTAAGCTTATTTTTTTCAGCTTTTAATGTAACATCAAATTCCTTTGCTACATTGAGAGCTTGATTAATCTCTAAGAAACTTCTTTGAGTAATATTTAAATTTGGTTTTAGATTTTCAGCTATAGAATATGCAAGTGTATCAGAAACCGATGGACTAAATCCAGAATATGTCAATTCTATCTCACCATCATTACAGTCAGACTCAAAGTCTAAGTAACATGGTGCAGGAGTACCAAAACCTTGTGCCGATTGCAATATTTGAGAATAAATATCTGCAACTTGTTGTTCATTTAATAGATTCTCATAATATTCCCCACCAGTTGAGTTAGATATGCTCTTTAATTTTGCTTTAGAATTCGGATCTAGAGAAGCATCACCAGGATCAGGAGCTACGGGACCAATTGCTAGAGAATAAATTGTAGTGTTAGTTTCATTTGCTTTAGAAATTATAATACCATCCTGAATGGGTCCATGTTTAGAATTTTCTTGATGAAATCCATCAGTCATAAATACAATAACAGGTTTATATTTTGCATCCTTTACTAAGCCAAAAGCGCCACCTTCATTATTTTCATTATAACCAATAAATCCAGCATTATAATTAGTTGCACTTATTAGTCGATAATCAGCTGCTTGTTTCAAAGAGTCTTTATCAGTAGTAAATCTTAGAAGTTGATTATAATCAAATTCTTTTGAAAAAACACCTATCGCACATTCGAATTGACCCTCAGGTAACTGATCGATAAACTGTTTAGCTACATTTTTGATAACTGTATGTCTAGATGGTGGGTTTGTAGTCTCATTACTTATATTTTTGTCCATAGAATTAGAGGCATCGAATATAAGTATCAAAGAAAATCTAGCCTGATCCGGAGGACAAGTTGGAGATGTAAAAGGTATATTGACACCTAAATCCTTTAACTTTAAATCCAAATTACTGAGGTTTCTCACTTCCGCCCCATTCGCATCTTTTACCCTGAACTCTGCCCTAAGAGTAGGGAAATTTGTTGTAACTACTCTTTCTATCTCTATAGATTGAGCAAATACCATACTACTACAAGACAGAAGTAACAAGTATATCAAAAGTTTAATATTTTTCATTTCTAACACCATTTTAATTTCTTTATTTTTAATAACAGTTCAGTCGACTAATAATTACATTACTCAATTGGAGTAATTATACTAATTACAACTGTTCTACTATAGAATCTTCCTTCAGGATAATCATTATCATACAACAGTTTTTTCTCTCCCAACCCACGAGCTGTCGTTTCAGGGTTTAGAGATAAGAACTCTGCTACATTGTAGGCTCTTCTCTGAGAAAGTTTTTGATTTGCTATTTCATTACCTAATCTATCAGAATATCCAATGATATCAGGAATAGAATAACTTCTTAATCTTTGTTTTGCTTTGTCTGCAATAAATATATTTCTTTCATTTAATTCGGCTTGATTATAACCAAAACCAATCATTGAGTAAATATCAAATTCCTTATCAGGAAGTACATTTTCAAACTTATACTCAATTGTAACTTGTTCTACAGGAAGTTCTTGTATTGCAGATTCCCACATTTTATTATCATTATCAATTATTTGTAGTCTATACTGTAAAGGTCTATCCAGCGTTGGTATATAGTCTTGTTCTTTTTCTAATTCCAAATCCCACTCAATAGCCTTTGGAATTTCACCATTACCACTAAATGTTTTCAATTCCTTACCATTTTGGTAAGTTATAATCTTCCATCTATTGGCACCAACTGCAGAATTAACAACTGGTTTGAACCTAATATGAGGAGGGTTAGATGTTCTCAAAGTATCCTTGATATTCATCGGCTCAAAGATTTGAGGTATATTAGCGTTCATCTCAACTCTTCTATTTTCAACAATTCCATCTGGTTCATTGACATTAGAAGGATTTTCTGGTAAATTTTGAGCTTTAACATTAATTCTACTAGGATCTATGTCCCATTCATCTACTAGATATCGTTTAACTGTCTCAGCTCTATCTTTTGATAAGCTAATTTTATCTTTTTCTAAACCTTGATCCGAATTACAACCTATAAGCTCAAGTCTAGCTTGAGGATAGAATTGCATCCTTTTACCTACTATATTTAATATCTCATAGTAAACTTCCATAGTTTTCAAATCAAATAACTGCTTAAATGAGAAATTCTCTTTCTCTGCATCACTGATTCTAGAATATCTTTTTGGAATTTCCGAAGAATTCTCGCCAAAGAATACATAATTCAGAAGTGGATGAATTCTATTTAAGAAGAATTCTTCAACTTTGATTGAACTTACGTCACTTTCTTGACCATTTTCATTAACAGACACTGCCAAAATAGACGCATCTAGCTGCGGTACAGCAGGTGGCGGTGGTGGTGGTGGTAATGGTGGTGGTGGTGGCGGTGGTGGTGGTGGTAATATTTCTTTCTTTTTAATTATGTCTCTAGGAGCATATCTAAGTCCTAAACCACCGGCTATTGAATTTGAAGTCCATCCAAAATCCGGAACGAAAGAAGTCAAACCTAGTGACATATCGACAAATGGTACTAAGAATAATGTATAAGAACTATTCAAAGGTAAGTCATAAGAAGCTCCAAATACAATAGCAGCATCTAAAGTCGATAATGAGGGTATCTCTCCTTCATAGCTATTTCTCGAACGGGAAGTATTTCCATTTTCATCTACAAATAGACCATTACTTGGAGAAACTACTTCTTCGACATGTTCATTTAGATTTCCATTTAGTAAATAACCTATTCGAAAACCTCCTCTTAACCTAAATTCATTAGATAATTTAAATTCAAGCAAAGGTTCCAATGCTACAGAAGTAATTGCTGCATCAAACCTATGTTCAAATTGAAGAGTCTGTCTATCACCACTTAAAGTTGTACCTAATTCTTCCTCAATCCTCGATAATTCACCTCCTAATTGCATATATTTTGCTCTTAGTGATAAATCTATAAGATCACCTAATGGAAATGAATAAAAAGCTCCTATATTAAGTCCAACTCCTGAGCCAGTCTCGTATCCGGGACAACAACTAGGTATTTCTGCAAAACTTTTGAAATCAGCACTATGTAGGTTTAATCCGAAACCAGCAAAAACTCCATAACTGTCTCTAGGAGTATATGGTTCCTCTGCATATTCTTGAGAGAATAATGGGCTTATTGAAATTATCGATAAAATTAAAAAGGTCAATAGTTTGTTCATTCTGTCTCCCCCAATATATAGGGAATTAGTTTTTAAAGATTTTTTGAATTTCAAAATAAAAAAATATTTCCTAAAAAGATAACTTTTTGAAAACTACTTGCATTAAAAAATGTATAATTGCTAAATTACATAATTCTTTTATAACTTTCTAGAGCTCTTTGTCTGGCTTGCTTATAATCTACTATCGGTTCTAAATAATCTTTTTTATAATCTGGAATCCATTTTTTAATGTATTCTAAATTTTTATCAAATCTTTCGACTTGAGTATCGGGTCTGAATATTCTAAAATAAGGTGCTGCATCTACTCCAGTACCTGCTGCCCACTGCCAATTACCAACATTAGAAGATAGTTCATAATCTAAAAGTTTTTTTGCAAAATACTCCTCTCCCCACCTCCAATCAATTAGCAACAACTTAGTTAGAAAATTAGCAACTACCATTCTAACTCTGTTATGCATTAGCCCTGTTTCATTCAACTCCCTCATCCCAGCATCTACTAAAGGGTAACCTGTTTTGCCTTCACACCAAGCAATGAATTCATTTTCATTATTTCTCCATTCCATTTTGTTATACTTTTGATGAAAATTTTCTGATACAGTATTTGGGAAATGATAAAGTATGGACATAAAAAACTCTCTCCAAATCAACTCATTTAGATATTTCTCGTTAGTTTCCAAAGCTTTACTAACTAATTCTCTAATTGAAACAGTACCAAATCTTAGATGTACGCTCATATTACTTGTACCTTCTATGGCGGGAAAATCTCTAGTATTTTCATAATTACTGATTACATCCAAGTTTAATTCTTTATTGGATGTTTTTAATTTAACTTTTTCGAAGCCTAACAATTCTAAAGATATCAATTGACTCTTATTATCATATTTTTTAAAGTTTGATTTAAAATTATTAATGCTATGATTTTTCAACGTAACTTCGTTAAGTTCACTTTTCCAAATTTTCGAATAAGGTGTAAAAACTAAATAAGGTTTTCCATTGGATTTTAGGATTTCATCTTTTTCAAATATTACTTGATCTTTAAATGTATTAAATTCAATCCCATTTTTATCCAAAAGTTTTTTTATCTTTTCATCTCTATCTATCCCATAAGGTTCATAGTCATGATTAGTATAGACTTTTTCAATATGATTTTCAGAAATTAATTCCTTGAATATATTTTCTGGTATTCCTTTAAAAACTAATAAATCTGAATCAATTTTATTAAGACTATTTTTGATAGTCTCAATTTCTGAGTAGATATAGTTTATTCTTTTATCATTTTTGGGAAGTTCTTTGATTATGTTTTCATCAAATATAAAAATAGGTGTTACTTCATGATTATTTTTTAAAGCATGATGTAATCCAATATTATCTTTTAATCTCAAATCTCGTCTAAACCAAAATATAGTCTTCATAAAAAGCTTAATTATTATTAATTTTACAGAATATGAATACGATAACGGAAATAAACAATAATAATTTAGAATTGATAAAATCAGTTCTTAATAATAATGGTATAATTGTTTTCCCAACGGAGACGGTTTGGGGAATTGGTTGTAAGTTTGATAATGAAAAGGCAGTATCACGTTTGTATGAGATAAAAGGTAGAAACACCTCGGTCCCTTTGCAAATACAAGTATCGCAACTATCTGATTTTGAAAATTTTGGTAAAATAGAAAACTATGAAGTTTGGAAAAAGATATCTGATAAATATTTACCAGGTCCACTATCCATAGTTTTGGAAAAAAAGAATGTGCCAGATTTTGTAACTGCTAAACTGGAAACAGTAGCCTTCAGATATAGTAGTTGCAAATATTTATTAGAATTGATTGATTATCTAGGTTTCCCAATAGCATCTACGTCTTGCAATCTATCTGGAATGCCTGTAATAACAGAAAAATCTGAAATAGAAGATTTTGCTAACAAATTTTCAGATATTTTAATTGATATTGATTGTGGAAATAAAAGTATCAGTTCTTCAATTATTCAGTTAAAAGAAAAAGAAATAGTTTTTATTAGAGAAGGTGTAATTTCTTTTGAGGAAATTAAAAAGAGTATAAATTTATGATAGTATTTGAAGTTTCAGTTGTTAACAGAGCTGGTTTACATACGAGACCTGCTGCAACTTTGGTTAAACTTACCTCAAAATATAAATCAGATGTATTTATTGAGAAAGATGGTATGCAAATAAATGGGAAATCAATTATTGGGGTTATGACATTAGCCGCGGAAGTTGGCAGTATACTTTCTTTTGAGATTAATGGAATTGACGAGAATGAAATGGCTAAAGAAATAAAAGAACTATTTCAGTCAGGATTTGGAGAACCAATCTAATGCTTAATCACAAAATTACTGGGATAGCAATCTCTAAAGGAATAGTAATTGGAAAAGCAAAAAGATTAGATTTTGCAAGAAATCTGAACGAATTGAAAGCTTTAAAAGTATTTGACCCTCAAGTTGAGAAAGCCAAGTTTGATTTAGCAAAGAATTCTTTAATAAAAGATTCAGAACGAATTATTGAAAAATATAAACATAAAGAAAAGATAAAATCAATTATAGAATCAGAAATTATGTTCTTGCAAGATGAAGAACTAACTAATGGTATTACAAAATTGATTAATAATGGTAAGAGATGTGAGATTGCGATTGAAGAATTTTTCGCAACCTATTTAGAGTTAATTAGTAATAATGGTAATAGTTTATCTATTATCAAAGTTAACGATATACAGTTTTTGAAACATAAGTTAATACAAGACATTAATAACGTAGAAACTGATTATACTACAGTTAAAGATAAAATTATTATTACTAGCTTATTAGATACAGATGAAATACTAAAAATTCACGAAAATGGTGCTCTCGGTTTTGTTACTGAGTTTGGCTCTAATTTATCACACTCATCTATAATTTCAAGAAGTTTGAATATACCTGCAGTTTTTGGTGTAAATTCTTTATTAGATTATATACAAGACAATGATGAGATTATAATTGATGGTTATTTGGGAAATATAATTATCAATCCCGATAGAAAAACAAAATCAACTTATAAAGCAAAGCAAAAGCTAGTAGACGAAGAAATAAAATCTTATCAGGATTTTAAAGATACTCACATTAAGAGTAAAAAAGGGACAAAAATTAGATTTTACTCTAATATCAATAATATGATTGATCTTGAAAATACTCTAATTAACAATGCGGATGGAATAGGACTAGTTAGAACCGAGAACTTAGTACATGAAATAGAAGAGATTTTTGAAGAAGATATTCAGTATGATATATATAATAGAATAGCTGAAAGTATTTATCCTAAAACCGTTACTTTTAGATTATTTGATTTTGGGTATGACAAACTCAATTTGAATGATGAGAAAGAAAATAATCCAGCACTAGGTTTAAGAGGAGTTAGATATCTATTAAAAAACAAACACTTATTAGAAATACAACTTAACGCATTAATAAGAGCTTCTGTTAATGGGAATGTTAAGTTATTAATACCTATGGTTACATTTACAGAAGAAGTGAATGAAATTAAAAATATTATTTTAAAAATATCGAATGAATTGAAAATTCAAATGCCTAAAGTAGGCACAATGATAGAAACACCTTCAGCAGCAGCACTTATAGAACAAATAGTTAACATATCTGACTTTATCAGTATAGGTACAAATGACTTAATGCAATATTACTTTGCTGCTGATAGAAACAATGAACATGTTAAAGAATATCTTGACTATAGTAACAAATCATTTATACATTTGTTGAATAGAATCAAAAAAGTTTGCGTAAAAAAAGAAAAAGAATTAGTTATTTGCGGGCAAATCGCTAGTGATGAAGAATCATTGAAACTACTTGTCAACAAAGGATTCCATAGTTTCTCAGTTGTACCAGCAAGAATTTTATTTCTTAAAAAAACTTTACTTCAATAGTATTTTAATACTTTCCATTTTAGTTCCAATTTGTACTTGCAATATGTATATTCCTCTATTCAATGTACTTAAGTCAAGAATTAATTGATTAGCATAAAGTTTGCTCTTAACTTCCATGTTCAAATTACTTCCTGTAATATTAAAAATATCAAACTTATTTATGATGTGTTCGGAGTATAAAGTAATATTCCTATTAAATTGAAATATCTCGTAGCGATCTGTATTCAGATTATCTTTGACATTTGTTTGAAGTGTATCATAATTTGAATTTATAGTACCAGCTGTGCCTAACTTCATCTTACTTATCTTCCAATTCTCACCTAAATTATTGTCTAAAATAGGATTTATTAGTTCAATAGTATAACCTGTACCATCTGCTCCAACTGGCCAAGGAGCATCATTATCATAATTTACTGAATCGTGAGTAACACCCTTCTCATCAATTAATCGTATTATATCATTACCACCTAACCCGAAACTGAAATCACCTGTTTTTTTATTACTGATAATTATAATTTTTTCGAAATCCTCTTTTTCACGTGTTATTATTACATATTCATTGGGTTGGATTTTAAAGTCTTCTTCTATTACAAATTTAGAATGAGTTGTGTCTTCATCTATGATTGACCATCCTTTGAGATTAACTTCCTCTTTACCAGTATTATAAAGCTCTACCCAATCTTTAGTATCTTGATCTTTATCAGCATTATACATAATCTCATTAATTACAATAGCTCTATCCAATTCATTAAAATCAATCTTTTCGTATATCGCTTCTAATTCTATATTTTCTGGTAGCGTAGTAGTGATAGTTGGATTAGCACCTAATGAATCATGATTCCATTTTATAAATTTCATACCGTGCTTTGGAACTGCTGTAATAGTAATTGGCAATGCTTGGAAGTATCTTCCACTCCATACGGAAGTATCAATCGTAATAGTATTTACTTGAAATCCTCCACTATTTGGTGGATATGTGGATAATGAAAAAATTGAAGTTCCGAGATTTGAATTTAAATGAATGTCGAAGTTTTTCATGAAATACTCTGGTCTTTCATCAAGAAAAACTTTCATCTCATCAATTTTTTCTTCCCAATTTAAACAAGACCCTTCCCATCTTTCTTGTTGCAAAGGGATATATTCTCTTATCTGGTCTGTTAAACTATCTAGTATATATGACATATTATTAGGTTTAAAAACAGAGTTAACCAAATCAGCTGCCCTAGTTAAATACTGATTTTTGAATTTCTCATTTTCTAAAAATCTTTTTAATATTATCGAAACATGACTAAATGTATCAGTCAGCATCAGACCTATTTTGTCTTGATAAGGTTTATATCCGAAGTGACTATAAGTCCAATCCATATCATGTATTAAATACCTAAACCTATTATCTAGCTCTTCAGAGTGGAATAGCTTTATATTCTTCCATGGCCAATCGTAATTAGCAGCATAAATTCCAATTAGAGTATAATTCATAAAGTTATTGATTTCTATTAAAGAATCAATTAATTCATATTTATCATTTTCAACAAATTTATTTTCAAGTATAAAATTATAGTATTTGTTATATTTAAAGTAATCTCCTCCGACATAATCACCATTATCTTCATAATAATTAATCGAATTAACATCTATACCATAATATTCTGAAAGAAAACCACTATTTAATCTTTCACGTAGATTCAATAATCCATAGAATTCAGAATTCAAATAAGCCATTACTGGTGTATATGATGCTGATATAATACTGCCCACTTGTTTAGAAATAATACCGTTATATGCATCTTTTAGAAACGTCTCAGTCCAATCTGTACCACTATTTCTGAAAACTAATTGGCTGTAATTATTTACAACAGATTTGAAATAATCATTTTTGATAGTATTACTTTCCATTTTTTCATCAGCATATAATCTAAATGATTTTTGTGGATAGTATTTAGAATTATTCCCATGTATTTTTATCTGTATATTCTGTGCTATGTCTTTCTTACTTGAATAATAATTAAAACTTGCGTTTACTCTAGGAGTTATTCTCAGATTGTCTTCAACTAATATTCCATAATCACCCCATAAATCAATGGAATCAGCAGAAATAGATATGATTGGTAGTTTGAATTCTGGTTCATTGATTCTAATTAATTCTGACTGTACAAAACTAGGTAAATACCGATCCTTATAGACCTTAGCTTTGACCATTGTTGTACTATTAATTTTTAATTGAGTATTCGAGTTATAGTTCAAAGATTCATAAGTTGGGGTACTATTGTCTAATGTATATCTTATTTCTGAATTATCTGCTCCTGTTATTCTAACAAATCCATTCGAATAAGAAATTTTCGGTTTTGCTATTCTTCCTAAATACCCTTTACCATTTATACTACCAGGCGTTGTAATATCTGTAATTTTCCAAAGGTTTTCTTCTGTAATAATATTCGATACATCACCAGTCATAGGTAATAGTTTTACGCTATCTTTCAATTCCGTAGCTTTATAAAGATAGATAGACTCATCATCTTTGATACTAAAATCGGTATGTATCTCTTTATAATATTTATCAACTCCATTCTCTTTATAGTTTACTTCATATAAATCTAAACTTAGAATATCAGTATAAATATCATTTATCAAGAACGAATCTAGAATAAATTCTGAAAATTGATTTTCATTGAAACTAGAAACACTTACACCGATAAGAATATTATTAGGTAGAAAATTTTGATATGATTCTTTGTATCCTTCATTTCCATCTCTATCAATGTAAGAACAATACAATGAATCATTCTTTCTTGTGAGTGTTACTTTAGTATAAGGCAGATTTATATTTCCATAAAGTGCTTTGTATTTTGGAATGTGGAGTATAGTATCTCTCCAATAATTAAAGAATCCTCCTTTGTCTTTTGAGCCGGCGAACATG
>JBFHKR010000001.1:0-117037 GCA_041595255.1 Chlorobiota bacterium | reverse complement strand
GAAGCTCTTATGGCAAATTTGAAACCATATAGCAAAAAAATACATGAAGTGCGTGGATTTCAAGGAGCTGTAAAAAGTGCAGTTTCAATTAGAAAATGTCTAGAGGGAAGTGATTTAATTACTGGTAAAATCAAAACAAAAGTACAAGATGCATATTCAATGCGTTCTAGCCCTCAAGTTATTGGGGCAGCAAGAGATGCAATTAGATGGGCTCAAGAACAAGTAGAAATTGAATTGAATGGTGTAGGAGATAATCCAATATTCTTCCCTGATGATAATGAGGTATTATCTGGAGCTAATTTCCAAGGTTCACCTGTTTCTTTACCAATGGACTCTGCTGGAGCAGCTATAACTATGGTTTCTGTACTTTCAGAAAGAAGACTAAATAGATTATTAAACCCAGCTTTAAGTCAAGGATTACCAAGCTTTCTAACCGATAAAGCAGGACTGTACAGTGGTTTAATGCTTAGTCAATATACTGCAGATACATTAATTGTGGAGCAAAGAATGCTATCTGCACCCGCTTCAGTACAATCTATACCTGCTGCAGCTGACCAAGAAGATTTTGTTTCTATGGGGATGAATACAGCATTGAAAAATAAACAAATATTAGAGAATGCTCATAGTATAATCGGTATAGAATTCTTTGCTGCGGCACAAGCACTTGATTTTAGAGATTTCAAATATGGCGATGGTGTAGCAAAAGCTTTTGAAGTCATAAGAAAACATATAGAATACTTGGATGAAGATAGACCTTTATACAATGATCACAACACTATTACTGATTTAGTAAGATCAAACGAAATATTGGATGCAGTAGAATCAGTAGTAGGTGATTTGGACATTGAGTAATCTTAAAACTGATATATTGAATTATTTGAAGAGTCAGAAAGTATATGGAAAGAATATATTTTTTGATGACGATGGTATTGAATTTAAGATAGTTAAGGAAATTACAGGAGAGAAAATGGCTAAGAAACAATCACCAAATAATGAAATCAAAATTAGTCAAAAGATTAGCGAGACAAAAGTTGAAAAAACACAAGTATTACAAGAAATAGAAACCAAAGAGCAAAAAGTCACTCAACACATAGTAAAAATAGATGAAAATTCTGTTTCAAAAAACTGGAGGGATGCAGGTTCACTTGAAGTTTTATATGATGACATTCATGACTGTATGAGATGTGAATTGGGTGCAACAAGAAATAAATTTGTTTTCGGTACAGGTGACCCAAATGCAGATCTTCTTATAATCGGTGAGGCACCCGGTAGAGATGAAGATTTACAAGGTGAACCTTTTGTAGGAAGATCTGGGAAATTATTAACTACTATTTTAGAATCTATACATTTATCGAGGGACGATGTATTTATTGCAAACATACTAAAATGTAGACCTCCTAATAATAGAAGACCGTCTACTTCTGAAGTTGATACTTGTGAAGTTTATTTACATAAACAGATTGAACTAATTAATCCAAAATATATTTTAGCTTTGGGGTTAACTGCAGCTGATACATTATTGAAAGAAAAATGTGTCATGAAAGATATAAGAGGTGAAATTTTAGATTATAGAGGGAAAAAGCTAATGATTACTTATCATCCATCTGCTTTGCTGAGGAACCCTAATCTTAAAAGACCAGTTTGGGAAGATATGAAAAAATTAAAAAGTCTGTTAGCAAATTAGTTATTCATAACGTAAAGCTTCAATTGGATCCAAACCGGCTGCTTTATATGCAGGATATAGTCCAGAAATTAAACCTAACAATGTAGTTACAGTTAAACTAATAATTATCCAATTAATAGAAACTGAAATTGTAAGTCCAAAAGCTAATCCGATTAAAGTGGACATTAGAAACCCTAATATCATTCCTATTAATCCACCTATTAATGTAATTGTCATTGTTTCAACAAGAAATTGCATTGTAATCCAAAAACGACGTGCCCCAAGAGCTTTTCTTAATCCTATTTCTCTAGTTCTTTCTTTAATTGCTACTAGCATAATATTTGTAATACCAACTCCAGCAGCAGCCAATGCAAAGAATCCAGCTAGCAATCCGAAATAAGATAAATATCCTGTCAAACCAGAAAACTGCTCAGTAATTGATTCATTTGTTTCAATCTCAAAACTATTTTCCTCCCAAGGCTTATCACCTCTCAAAGTTCTTAAGGCCCCAATTGTTTCATCAAGTACATAAACGAATGATTCTTTATTAAATGCCTTGACTTTTATATCTAGTGATTCCCACCAATTACTAAAGTACTTGTTAAATTTTGTAATTGGGATTATCACTTGATTATCTTGACTTTGACCAAGTAAAGCACCTTTTTCATCAAGTAGTCCTATTACTTCAAATTTTTGATTTCCGATTTTGATTTCTTTTCCAATAGGATTTACACCTTTGAAAAGTTTGGTTTTAACGTCGTTTCCTATAACTGCTACATTTCTATCAAATTCTACATCCGCCTCAGTTATAGCTCTACCGTAAGGTACATCTCTATCATTTATATTAAAATAAACCTCATTTGTTCCTTGTAAAGTAACATCTGGATCTGTTTGAAATTCTAAGTACTTAATAATCATCGATCCACGACTTGACTCTACACTAACATGCGCCATATCGCCTATATTCTTCTTAAGTTGATTATATTGTTTATAATCAATCTTTTCACGTTTATTATACCTCCTCCAAGAATCCCTTCCGGTTTGTACTGACGGCATACGAGTAACTTTAAACGAATTTTCTCCCAAATTTGCCATTTCTGTCTCTACTGTTTCATCAATTGATGAGACTAATGAACCAGATCCCATAATTGCAAATACACCTATAGCAACACTTAGAAGAGTTAGAAAAGATCTTAGCTTATGTGTAAATATAGAAGCAATAGCCATTCTTATACTTTCTGAAATATTCATTAGTCAAACCTCAATGCTTCAACTGGATCTAAATTTGAAGCTCTTATTGCAGGTATTAATCCAGCTAAAAGCCCTACTACAACAGAAACTATAGCGGCTATTATAAATAATTCCGTGGGAAGTACAGGTAATAAGAATCCTATTTCAGGGTAATACGTAGGTAAATATGTTGCAGCTAAATAAGCTATAATTGAGCACATAACTAATGATAAAAAAGCTCCTAATAAACATAGGATCGAAGATTCAACCAAAAACTGTATCCATATGGACCTTTTTTTAGCACCTAAAGATTTTCTAATTCCAATTTCTTTAGTTCTTTCAGTTACAGTGACAAACATAATATTCATAATGCCAATAATACCAACAATAAAAGCTAATAAAGTCATTCCAATACCAACTGTATATACCTGAAGTCTTATATCAGCTATTGACTTCTCAAAAGCCTTAGTTTCATTGATTGAAAAGTCATTTGGTTCATTTGGTTTCAAATTTCTTATGATTCTCATAAGACCTATGGTCTCATTTCTAACTTCATCAAGATTTTTATCTAGTCCGGCCTTAATTCCTATAGACATTGATTTTTTATCAATATTCCAAATACCTGCATATTTTTTTAATGGTAGAAACATCTGTCTATCTATAAAATCAAAAAACATAGTTCCTCTTTTCTCTACTACACCTATTACTCTGAGAGGTCTTCCATTTAGTTTTATAGTTTTTCCAATCGGATCTTTACCTTGAAATATAGTAGCATATACAAGATATCCAATTACTATTACATTAGACCCGTATTCTTCTTCAAAATCATTAAAATATCTACCTAATAATAAATTACCAACTGGAGTATAAGCATTTTCAGCAGTAGTACCTACAGCAGTCATACCAGCATAAGTTTCACCTTCGTATTCAATTGAAGTAGCCCACTGATTTATATTCGGAATTACATACTCAGCTGTCCCGTGTAACTCCTTGAGTTGCTCAGCTTGTCTTAGAGTAATATTCTTTCTGTTTTTCATTCTGTCCCATTTGCCACCACCTGTCCAATCCCATTTATCGACATACAGCATATCAGTTCCAATAACCGAGAATGTATCTTGCATAGCTTTGTCTAAACCACCTAATAACCAGCCCATCATTATAACAATCGAGATACCAATAACAACTCCTAATGATGCTAAAAACGCCCTTAGTTTATTAGACCTAAGTGCATCAAAAGATAGTATTATAGATTCTTTTATCTCGTATAACATATACTATTCAAACGTAACTTGATTTTTATTAATTTCATCTGTTTCCACTAAACCGTCTCTCAATCTAATAATTCTTTTAGCATGAAGTGCTATTTCTTCTTCATGAGTTACTAAAATAATAGTATTTCCTGATTCCCAAAGATTTTGAAATAACTTCATTATGTCATTACCGGTTTTAGTATCTAAGTTTCCAGTTGGCTCATCTGCTAAGATAATTGAAGGTGACGTAACTAAAGCACGAGCAATTGCTACACGCTGTCTTTGACCACCAGATAATTCGTTTGGCCTGTGCTCCATTCTATCTTCTAAACCAACACTTTTAAGTGCCGCTTCTGCCCTATCTAAACGGTCATATTTTCTGACTCCCGAATAAACTAAAGGTAATTCAATATTTTTAAGTGCAGATGCTCTTGGTAATAAATTAAAAGTCTGGAATACGAATCCAATTTCTCTATTTCTAATTTCTGCTAATTCATTATCATTCAGTTCATTAACGTTTGTACCATTAAATAAATAAGTGCCTGAACTAGGTGTGTCTAGACAGCCTAAAATATTCATTAAAGTAGATTTTCCGGAACCAGATGGTCCCATCAATGCAACATATTCATTTTCTTCAATGGAAACACTTATATCCCTCAAAGCATGTACTAATTGAGTTCCCATTTTATAGACTTTACTTATATTTCTTATATCAATTATAGTTCTTGACATTATCTTTTACCACTTCTTCTACCGTTTGGCACACTACTATCTTCTTTCTTTATTTTCGCCCCATCGGTAAGCTCTTTACTAATAGCACTAAAACTACCAGTTACTATTTCTTCATCTTTTTTCAAACCTGTCTTAATCTCAATAAACCCTTCATCACTAATTCCTGTTTCAACATTTACAGCTTCTACTTTATTTCCATTTACAACGAATACTATTGACTGTGGTTTATCTTTAATTCTTTTGTTTTCAGGTTCAATCTTCCTTATTTTTTGTTGTTCATTTTCTTGTGACCCAATATCAGTTCTTACAGTTACAGATTGTAAAGGTACAGCTACAACATTATAATGAGTTTCTGTTTCAATATCGACATTACAACTCATTCCAGGTCTCATTTTATGATCTATATCTAATAATCTTATTTTTACTTCGAAGTTAGTGACTTGGTCTTGCGAGGACTGAGCTGTTAATTTTGCTGAGTGTCCAATTTCCTTTACAATGCCTTTGAATATCCTATCTGGGAAAGCATCAATCTCTATATTTGCAGTGTCACCCACATTAATCAAAACTATATCATTTTCATCAACATCTACTTTTGTATTCATAGTAGATAAATCTGAAATTCTCATCATTTCAGTACCTACATTCTGAATAGTACCTAGAACTTTTTCACCTACTTCGATATTAAGAGCAGTGACAATACCATCTATAGGAGATATTATAGTAGTTCTAGAAGCATTTTGTTGTATTTGTTTTAATGACGCTTTGGATTGTTCATATCTTGCTAATGAATTTTGGTATTGACTTCTCGACTGATCTAAAGTAGTTTTAGCTCTATCCAAATCTTGCTTTGCTACATATTCCTTTTGATACAGGTCTCTCATTCTGCTGAATTCATATTCAGCTCTTTCTAAAGATGATTTCTGATAATCTATATCAGTTTTGGAGGCATCTAAAGCTGCTTGATATTGCTCTAGTTGAGTTTGTATCAAATCGGGTTTGATTCGTGCAAGCAATTGTCCTTTTTTTACTGTATCTCCTTCCATAACTGGTAACTCTATTATTTCACCACTTGCTTCTGACGAGATCTTTACTTCAGTTTCTGGGTGTAAGTTGCCTATTGCATTAACTTTCTGTGTTATTGTTCTAAGACTTACTTTATCAGTTCTAACTGGGATATCTACTGTTTTATCTTTTGATAAAAAATAACCAATAGCTGATACAGCCACTATAATTAAAATAATTAAAAATACTATTTTTCCTTTCGAATTTTTCCTTGCCATATTATATCCTAGTAATTTTTTATGTTTTCTTTGTAATAAACTGCGGTATTCGTTACCATATCGTGAAGAGCTTGTCTTTTAGAACCGAGAGTAAAGAAAAATCCTATAACAATTATTAAAATTATTATACTTGATAATCCTTGAAATAGATTAATAGATAATAATATTCCCAAAACTGATAAAATAGAATTCGAATGTTTCAGCAAGTACCTATTTAAAAGTTGTGAAGTGCTAGCCTCGCTTCTATCTGAACTAGCTATTTTAATACTTAAAAACAATTTTCCAATTGAAGCTCCTAATAATACTTCAGTCGAATAATAAATTAGTCCTACTACTACAGCAATAAGGCTTGAATCTTGCATCATTAATCTTATTTCTTCAATATTATTAAATGGATTTTCCATTTGCAAAATATCACTGAATACTCCAGTAGTCAACATTATGATTACACCTATAATGGCGTTTAAAATAAAATCTATTATAAACGCACCAAATCTTCGTCCAAAACCAACCCGATATCCTAATTCATAGTCATCTCCGAACTGGCTTCTCATATATTCATCATGCTCTTGTGTTCCTTCTTGAGGAACATTTGTAAGATTGTAATTATCATTCATATAACTTTTTCCTTATTGTTCTACACCAATTGAATTTAATAGTTCTTTTTTAGCTTGAAAATAATTATAAACAGCATTGACTTTATTTAATTGAGAATTTATAAATTGTGCGTTAGAAGTTTGTAATTCAAGTACTGTTGCAGCACCTACTTTATATCTTTCTTTAATACTTTCGTTATTGCGTAAAGATGATTCGTAAGATTTATCAGAAACTTTAAGTTGTTTTTGAGACATTTCTAAACTTAATAAGGCAGTTTTAACTTCATTTCTGACTTTGCTTTCTAATCTTTGTTTTTCTATTTCCGCTTGTTTTTGTTGCATCTCAGCATTTTGGACTTGTTGGTCAGTTCGGAAATTATTAAATATTGGAACACTTAAATTCAAACCAAGAGCAAAGTTTCCTCTGCTATTAAATTCATTAATTTCTGTATTTGCCCACGTCCAACCAGTTGAAGCCGATACGTTTGGATAATAATTTCCCTCTGCTGCTTTCTTTGCTGCTTTTGCTGCATTCTCACTAAAATCATATGATTTTATATCATATCTATTATTCAAAGCCTTTCTAACTAATTCATCTTGATTCTTATGATTATTATAGAAACTTTCTACTTCTTTCTCTGTCACATTTGATGGAATGCTATTAATATCGAAATTAATATCTAGATCTGGTGCAAGCCCCATAAGCATCAGTAAACTTGCTTTGGAAGTAAAGTGGTTATTTTCAGCTGTTAACAAGTCATATTCTAAATTACCAAGTTCTGCTTCTTGCGAGTATATCTGAGGTAAAGCTGATACACCTGCCTTATATTGGGCTTTCATTTTTTCTAAATCGCTTTTACCCAACTGTATGTTCTCTTGTCTAATTCTAACTATTTGGCTATTTCGAATAACTTCTGTAAATGCACGATACACTTGTATTTTTATATCTCTTTTTAATTGTTCAACATTAAATTTTACAGATTCAAGATTGTCTTTTGAAGCAGAATAATTATATTCACGACTGAAACCATCAAACAATGTTAAACGAGCTCCTGTACTGGCATTATACCTATTAGGATTTTGATTAGATTGTATAACCCTGTCACCAAATACTAATGACTGACTTAGATTATTTAATTGTCTGCTGTATCCAATATTAGCTGAAATAGTTGGTAAGTACTCACCAAAAGAGCTTCTAAGACCAGCTTCAGCTACATCTATTCTTTCTTTACTTATTAATAAATCAAAATTCTTTTCTAATGCAATATTAATGCAATCATTTAGAGTTAATGTAGCACCTGGTCCTGAAATCTGAGGAAAAAGTGTAAGTGGTAGAAATAAAAAAATTAATAAAAACTTCATCAAACTCGCCATATTTTTTTTAACTGCTATTACGTAATACAAACTATTTAGTTACAAGTCTATCTAAGTGTAAATGACTTTTTAGCCGAAGATTGTCCATTCTTTTCAATTAACTGGATTTCTATGTTATTTATAGGTTTGTCAAGTTTCTCACTTTCAAAGGTTTGAAACTGATATCCATCATCAAAATAACTTTTTCCAAGTATATCATTAAATTTTATATTTAGATTATTCTTTACTGTAACAATATAATTTTTATTACTTTGTAAACTAAAAGATTTTGTCTTTATTATTATTCTATTGTCTTTTAGTTCTATATACTCGACAACGGGTTTTGGCTTTCTTCTTATAGTTAAAGTATAACTATCTAATCTCTTATTTTCAACATATCTAGTCAAAGTTACGTTGGACTCTAGCATACTAGCTTCAGGAGTAAAAGAGAATTGACTATTATTATATCTTTTCTCAAAGTTGTTACCACCTTTTATAATTGTATAAGAGTCGAGACTTGTACTGGTCTCTAACCTCGTATTCAAGTTATAGTTTTCACCTACATACATTACACTAGGTATATCAGGAGCAATCCTTGGTGAAGGTATTACCATAAAATCACATGAAAACTCAGAATCATCAGCCTTCCTCTTAACTTTAATAATGACCTTCATAGTATCATAGGTAGGAGACATACCTGTAAAAACGAAATTATTTCCATCCGATGATTCGAATCGTGCAGAACCACCTAGAAGAGAATCTCCTTTAATAGTTACTTTGGGTGGACCAACTAAATCGTCAATAGATTCTATATTATAAATCCTAACATAATTAATCCAATCATTATCAGCAAAAGTAATAATAGGATTTTTACTTACTTTAGCATCCATTTCTGAAAGATTTGTAGGTATAGATAATGGAGTATTGAAATAATTAAAGTCAAAGCTGTTGCTATCAGATGAATTATCAGCAATATCTTGATTTATGACTTGATTTAAAAACAATGTGTTTAATGTAAACTGTGTTGAAGATGTTTTCGATTTTCCATTTTTTTCAATTACAGCGGTTAGTTTTACTAAATATGTCGAGTTGTAATCAAAATTAAAATCAGGGTTCCATCTAAAGTTAATATATTTATCTTGATAATTTTCCGTGATTTGAAATTGTTCTTTCGAATTATTTAATTCATTTATTTCAACTGTTTCTCCCCTGTTGACATCACTTATAGTATATGTGAAATCAATATTATCATATTCTCCATCAAAAAACACTTTATTGACAGAATCAAAACGAACTATATCATTTCTTCCATCTTTTTTTAATAGTCGTAGATTTAATACTGTTTTTTCTGGAACTAACCTAAGTTCTATACCAGAAGAATCACCACTTTCATTATCTCTTTTCTTGCTATCGGGTAATATTAAAACTAAGGCAGCAAGATAGAGTATAAAATATATCTCTACTTTAGTCCTTTTTTTCTTTTGTGTCATTATCTCTGACTCTATCGATTAGCAAATTTTCTATTTCTCTTCTTATTTCGAATCTAATGTCTTTTTCTCTTATGTTTCGTGTTGATTCGGTTAGAGATTCAATTTGATCTCTTAGGTTATTTAACTGTTGATTAGTTTGTTTTATATTATAAATAAACTCATCAGAAGGTGAAACCGCTTTAGAAATATTATTTGTGGCTTCAGTTAATTTATTTATTAACTCAGATTGACTGCTATTAAAGTTTTTCAATTCTAAACTAACTTCTTCTAACTTGCTTACAGCAGTTGCAAAATCAGTACCTATTTCACCTATTTCCTGAATTAAAATACTTTCCTCAGATTCTTTTTCATCTATAATCAAATCCTCATCTGGTGAAAACAACATTACAATAAAAATTAATAATAGCATACTCGCTTCGAATATAATACTTGCAATTACTAATTCAGTTGAAATAGCATCCGAAAATTTTCTGACACCTATTAGCACTAATAAAATAGCAGCACCAAAGTATACGAACGAATTAATAGTTGAATAAAAATGTCTATTAACTATTTCTTCTATCCAAAGTGTAGTGCCCTTCCAAGCTCCAAGTTTATGTAATATAATTACATCGGTCTTAACAAATTTGCTAGGATTTTTTTCAAAAACACAAACCTTCCAACAAATTAACAGAATCATAAATCCCGAAAGCTCATTTTCATATTTGAGTTTCTGGTATAATTCATTTAAAAATTTTCTACCATCTAGTGAAGTTAGGGTTTCTATTTTCTTTTCCATTATCTAAGTTCTAGTTTTAATTAAGTTTATAATACCTACAACAAAAAACAAGCCATTTGCAAACCAACCGGCAATAATTGGGTTCAACCCCGTTCCTAGTACTACTGCTTGACTAACTTTTGTAAAAATTAGATAAAGAAAAGATATTACAAGTGCTGCTCCAATTTGCACAGCTATACCTCCCTTCTTTTTGACTGAAGCAAAAGGAACTCCAAACAATACGACAATAATATTGGCAATTGGAAAAGCATATTGTCCATAATAATCCGTCATTTCCAAATCAACATTTTTACCACCGTTTTTGAGTAAACTCAAATATGATTCTAATTCATCAAATGTCATTTCATCTGTTGATCTCTTTAAATCTAATATCTTTTCATGAGTTAAAGTTAACTTAATTGACATAGAATCTATTCTAGTTACAGATTCAATATTTTTTGAATTAAATTTTCTAACTATAACTTCTCTTAGTATCCAATTCTCATTTTCCGAATTCCATGCAATTGAATTTGCTTCAATTGATTTATCTAACCTTGGAGAATTTACACTTTTGAAATATTCCAAACCTATATTAAAACCTTTTTGTTGGCTACTATTATAAGATTTCATGTGAAGATTAGCAGTTGGTGATTCTCTAAAATATAAATCGTAAATCGAACCTATACTACTTCCTTTATTCATATATTCACGTTCTATGTCATTTTTGGCAATATTAGCTTTAGGTACAACCCAACCATTAAAATATAAATGAACTCCACTAATAAGTATACTTAATATCATAAGTGGTGCCATAAATCTATATAGACTAATACCGCCAGATTTTATAGCTGTGATTTCATTTAATCCTGAAAGTCGTCCAACCGTAAATAATGTAGAAAGCAACATAGCTACTGGTACTAATAGCTTTAAAATTTCAGGAAAAAAATAAAAATAATACTCAGCTATCTTTAGTATTCCCATACCATTATCAAGAAACTCTTCTAGATTTTCAATCATATCAACTATTAGAAAAATAGTATAAAGTGCTACAAATGAAAAAAGCAAAGTAGTTATAAATGATTTAATTACGTATCTATCTAATATTCTCATCTTTTGAATAGTTCTTTAATAAAGTTTCTAGTGTCTGGAATTGCTCTGAATATATCCACTATTGGGAATCCTAGTTGTTTTTTTACAAGATACAAACTTGATAATCCAATTATTATATAATATATAACTATACCTAATGAAACGAATTTATTTTCAGCTACGTGTGCAATTACAAAAATAGATATAAGTGAAGTAATAGCAGCAATAATACTTATATAAACGACGGATTTTATTTTATTAATTGCTGTTAGTATCATATTTAGTGAAGCAAATGGTAAGAATAAGGATGCAAACAACATAATCTTGAAATAACTTGTAGCTTCATGAAATTTAGTTGGTAAAAAATTATAGATTAGATAATCAGCTAAACCAATTTGAAGTATAATAAATACCGATAAATTAAGGACTAGAATAAATGAAGTACTCTTAGTCATTATACTTTTTACTTTTTCTTTAAAATCAATATTTTTTATTGCTGAAGGATAGACTAATGCAGAAACTCCGTCAGACAATTGTTCGAAAACTTTGAATAATATTTTTGCCGAAC
The DNA here is from genome assembly GCA_041595255.1 of Chlorobiota bacterium. Lineage (GTDB taxonomy): Bacteria > Bacteroidota > Ignavibacteria > Kapaibacteriales > UBA2268 > PGYR01. The sequence continues at coordinate 105,029 of JBFHKR010000001.1, read as the reverse complement.
TATAAAGTCCTACTGTTTTTATGCTATCTTTAGTATTAATTGCAAATGAAATTGCATAAACATCTAAATACTTTACTGAAGAATAAAATATAGCATGAATTGTCCAAGGAATTGCAAAATTCAGATATTTCTTAAATGTTATTCTACCTTTAATACTAAAAGAGGACTTTTTGAATAGAATAATAGATGAATAGATACCAGAGAAACTACCCCCAATCAAATATGATATTATTAAATCATTGAAATATAAGAAGTCTTTAGTATAAATATAGTATGCAATAACTAAAGCCATAACACCAAAATTCGTTAAGTCAATAAAAAAAGACTTTTTATAATCCAAATCCCTTGCTAATACTTTATATGCAAATGTCCTCGGAATAACGAACACAGAGATTAGTGGTAAAAAATATGAAACTTCAATGAAATCATCACCACCTAATAAACCAGCAAATTGATGTCTAAAAAAGAATAATATAAGAGGGATCAAGAATAAGAAGAAAGTCTGCAAAATCATTGCAATAGTATTTAATTTAGGTCTATCGTCTTCTGCTTTACCAAATTGTATCAGTCCTTGTAATGAGAATGAATCAGAAACACTTGCCAAATATGTAATAAGTTGTGTAAATAAGAAGTATAGTCCTATATTGTACGGATCAGTATAACCAATAATTACTAGGTTTATCAATCCCCAAACCAAGTAAATCAGTCTATTAGCAAATGACCAAGATATTTTATCTAAATGATCTTTAACTCTCAATTGTGTCTCTATATTTATGAGTTATTATATCTTTCCTTGAAGATAAAATTATTTTTTTACTTTTGGTTTTTACACCGTATTGAGGTGAGAAATCATTATCTTCTATATTTACAATTGTATCCATAGCATCAAGGTATATGCAATTATTGTCATTCCACAGCTTATAAACATTGTTTTCCACAGCTTCTACTTTAATATTAGGTGCTAAATATATATTGATTTTTTTTTCTAACTTATTGTCATAAATATCAGTTATGAGTATTTCAGTAGAATCATATATTATATGTCTTGTATATTGTTTTCCACCATATTCTATTTCACCTTTTACTTCCCTTTTCTCATTAATTATAATCCTAGGATTACTTTTATCAGTATCCATCCAAAACATATCTTCATTTATTTTTTCTGAGAATTCGTTTTGTTCAATTCCATCTATCCATAATGTATTGTGGGACAGCGTCGAACGGAATTTATTTCTTTCTTTAAAATTTGATGTATAGCAATATGAACCTATGTCAACAACAAATGGTTCCATATTATAATAAAGCAAATAAGAGAGATTATCGTTATGATCATGACCTCCTTTTCTATTTTGTCCTAGTTTTCCACATTTAAAAAACAAGTCAAAATTATCATATTTTTTCCGTATGTATCCAGAATCATGGTAATTATGCACACAACTAACAATATAGTACTTGTTTATTATACTTTTTAATGATTTAAAAGTTAAAAGTTCTGAATTTATTATACTCCAATAAAATCCAGAATCATTGTCTCCTATTTGAGGTGGAAAATCAAATTCTAATAGTTCAGATGTAAAACTGGTTATATTATTCATGATATTACTTGACAAATTCCCTAATCTGAAATTTCTAAGAATTAGATCCACTGTAACTAACATCTGACTTGTAAAAATATGATATCTAGTTGACCCTTCAAAATTCGTCCCATCACTATAAAATTGAAAACTTAATTCTTTTTCAAGTAAGTTAATATATTTATTTAAAAGTACTTTTTTTCCAGTATTATCTTCTGTAAAGCTAATATATATTATTAAACTACAAAGGTTTGATAAGTAATGATTTCCTCTCATTCCTTCCGAAAACTCAATATTCTCTTTGATATGCAAATAATGATCATATAGATACGAATCGATAAGTTCAAGTTCGGTTGGATTAAAGTAATTATTAAGATTATTTATATTAACTAATGTAAATAATAAATTAACTAATCTTATTCCAATATCCATTGAAGTCATCCATTGTACACCAAAATTAGGTGGATTAGATGCTATAAAATCAAAAATTTGATTTTTTATTTCTTTGATAATAATATCAGAATTAGATTCTCTGAATGATAGCGCAAGCATTGGTAAATGTTGTAATCTTCCAATCTCCCATGGAACCTTGATATCATTACCAGAATTATTTCCATAAGAAATATCTTTATACCAATCGTATTTCCAATTAAAGTCTGAATTGTAGTCTCTTTGCCAATCAATTAATTTATAATCATCACTTATAACATTATAACATTTTGTAGAAAATGGTACTAACTTTGGATAAAATCTATCTTGCAGTGTTCTATAGCTTTTATCAGAATTAATAAAAACAAATGAATCAGATAGTATTTTAAATCTATGTTCTATACATTGCTTAGTAAAAGAATCTAAATCATATTTATTACAATCAACCTCCAACAATTCCTTTATGTCAAATGCTTTAGAGTAATCAATTCTGAAAAATGATATATAATCAAATGAATAAGTCGAAATTTTTCTGTCTCTTATTCTATATAATTTATCTATTAACTTATTCGTAAGTTTATTTTTTAACTTATGAAACACGATTTTTTTATTAATTCGTGTGATTTTTTTAATATTATCTAAATTCATTTTGAATGATTTCATTCTTTATACAAAATCGATAAACAAGTTAGCATAAATTTGTTAATTTTGAATTATTAGTAAACCGAAAAATGGGAATAATATAATGGAAAGACAAATTTCTAAGAGTGTAAATGTAAATGACTATGAAGTTTTGATTCGTAAAAGAGGCGAAGGTAAATATGCATCTTATTGCCCTCAGCTGAATTATATGATTACAGGTGAAGAGCACGAAGAGGTATATGGTTTAATGGTTGAAAAGATAAACAACCATATCGAAACTTTAAACTCATCTAACTAATTATGCAAAAATTATTGGCGCATTGGTGGATTAGATTAATAATCGCTTTCATTGCGCCAATTTTGCTTTTATCTCCACTTTTACTAATACCTTCAGGATTTTTATTTTCTAAATTATTATTTGCTATTATATTAACTATTGTTAGTATCACTATTCTTTCATTTAGGGTAGGTTCTAACTACAATGCATTCGGCTTACAGTTTGATAAGTATGCGATATTTGATTTTTTCAAAGGATTTTTAATAGTATTGTGCATGAATTTATTTATCATACTCATTGGATTATTAATGGGTTACGAATTTAGATTTCATGATAACTATTATTCTCTAGATTTCAAATCATTTATTTTTAGTTTGTCTTTTATCTTCTTTATGGCTTATTTAGAAGAGATTATGTTTAGAGGAATAGTATTTCAGACAATTAGAGAACGATTTGGAGATGTTTTTGCAATTGTCTTATTAAGTTTATTCTTTTCATTAGCGCACTATTCTAATCCAAGTATATCTACTATGGGATTTATAAATATCATAATTGCAGGAGTTATGCTTTCAGTATTGTATATAACTACAGAATCATTATGGCTTCCAATATCAGTACATTTTTTTTGGAACCTCAATCAACAAATGATACTTGGTTCAAATGTAAGTGGAATAGACTTTGATATTGAAATATTTCAACTTACAGCAATAGGACAAGATTTTAATTTATTATTTGGAGGACAATTTGGTGTCGAAGAAGGTATTTTAACTACTATTTTATTAACTATTTTGACTCTAATCTCGTTTAAGATAAATAAACAGAATCCATTTATAATGGCAACTAAATTTAGAATAAAATTTGAAGAGAGTAAATTGCTGGAAAAATGAAAACAATATACATAATAATAATAAGTCTATTTTTATCAACAAGTACTAGTTTTTCTCAATGGGCAATACTGAAAAGTGATGCTGACAGTCTTGTAAGAAAGGGTGCTAATCATATATATAATGTTGAGTTTGATAGTGCCGAAGTTGCTTTTCAAGAAGTAATAAAAAGGTATCCCGAACATCCTGCAGGATATTTTCTACAGGCAATGGTAGATTTTTGGAGACTAACTTTATATAGATATACTGATAAGATAGATGATGATTTCCTTCGTAAAATAAACAAAGTGATTGAAGTTAGTGATAAATTATTGGATGAAAATGAATACGATATAACTGGTCTTTTCTTCAAAGGAGGAGCATTAGGTTATAGAGCACGTTTTTATACAAATGAAAAAGAGTGGTTCAGTGCTGCCGCAGATGGGAAAGAAGCTTACGACATTCTAATGAGAGCACATGAGAAAGCTCCTGGTAATCATGATATCATGTTAGGAACAGGTTTATTTAATTATTTTGCTGTTGCAATCCCTGAAGATTATCCTATTTTAAAACCCGTTGTTTTATTTTTTCCCCCTGGCAATAAGAAGCTTGGTTTATTACAACTTAGAGCATCTATGCACCATTCTCGTTATTCAAATGTCGAAGCTGAAGTTGCTTTGATGCAAATATATTATTCTTTTGAAAAAGATTTTGACCAAGCATTCTATTATGCAAATGATTTGTTTACTAGGTTTCCTAGAAACCCTTATTTTCATAGATACTTAGGAAGATGTTACGTAAAACAAGGAAAATGGATTGAAATAGAATCTACATGGCGTGATATAGTAAAAAAATGTTTAGCTCGTGAATTAGGTTATGATAATTTAACTGCCAGAGAAGGATTATATTATGTTGGTTTATCTCTACAGAGAAAAGGAGACCAAGAAATGGCAATAAAATACTTGAAAAAATGTTTAGATGTAAGTGAATATGTAGATGGGGATAAAGATAGTGGTTTTTATTCAAGTAGTTTACTTAAATTAGGTATCTCTTATAAAAAATTAGGCGATAAAAAGAACTCACTTTATTATTTCAAAAAAGTATTGGAAGTAGATGATAATCAAAATAATCACGAAACGGCTAAAAAATATATTGCTGATTACAATAAGTAGTATTATTGCTTTCAGTTACAGTAACTCACCTCTATTATCACAGAATGTTAGATTAGGTATCGATGTTCTAATGAGTGATGAAATTGGAGTTGTTCAAAATAAAAGAATAGCATTATTTACAAATCAGTCTGGAATTAATATTAAAGGTATTCCAACCGCCGAAATATTATCACAAGATATTAGAGTTGATTTAAGAAAAATATTTGTCCCAGAGCACGGTTATTATACTACAATTCCAGCTGGAGAACCCGTTTCAAATGATTCAATTTTTGGAACTCCAATTGTTTCATTATACGGTTCTCTAAAAATCCCTAATAAAAAGATATTATCTAATATTGATGCAGTAGTTGTGGATATACAAGATATTGGTGTTAGGTCTTACACTTATATAAGTAGCTTACTATATTTAATTCAAGGTTGTGCCGAAAATAATGTCGAAGTAATTATCCTAGATAGGCCGAACCCTTTAGGTGGTTTAGTTGTCGATGGAAACCTTCCAGAAAATAAATTCAAATCTTTCGTTTCATTGGTACCAACAACTTATATACATGGTTGTACAATTGGTGAACTTGCCATGATGATTAACGGTGAGTTATGGACTGAAAACAAAAAACAATGTAATTTGACTGTTGTTACAATGGAAGGTTGGGAAAGATGGATGGCTTGGGATGATACAGGGCTTATGTGGATTCCAACATCACCACATGTTCCAACAGCAAATTCAGTTCGAGGAATCGCTACATTAGGAACAATAGGTGAATTAGGTATAATTAGTATTGGTATAGGAACAACATCACCTTTCGGATATATAGGTTCGCCATATCTCAATTTAAAAAATATTAGAGTTGAGTACGAAGGTATTTATTTGCAACATACATATTATAGACCATTCTATGGTATGTTTAGTGGCAAAGATGTAGAAGGTTATTATCTTAAATTTAATCTCTCAAATCATCTTAAGCCTTATACAACAGGATTATTAATTTTGAGAGAACTTGTAAATAATAATCCAACATTACTTTCTGAAAGTAATCTAAAAACTCAATCAAAAGATATGTTCCAAAAAGTGACTGGAACTGATAAAATACTAAATGCATTGAAATCTAACTTACCTGAAGAGATGATAATTTCACTGACTAGTGAAGGTGTATTAGAATTTTTAAAAGTCAGACAAAAATATTTACTTTATTGAAATGCATTTAAATACTTCAATTAGAATAGCAAATATAGATGATACCAAATGTATAGTAAATATATATAATGAAGCTATTATAAATAGAAAAAATGCAATTCTTGATGAAATTAATCTTATAGATTATCAAAATGAATTCAAAATGCGGGACTTAGTTGAGTACCCTATTTTCGTAGCTATTTCTGATGAGAATATAATTGGTTGGATCTCAATATCACCATATCGAGCAAATCGAAGAGCCTATTCTAAATCGAAAGAGGTAAGTTTTTACATAGATAGTAATTTTATTGGAAAAGGTATCGGAACTAAATTATTACAGTTCGTAATTGATTCTAAAAAATCAATCACTTTCGATAATTTATTTGCAATACTTTTAGCAAATAACCAAGCTAGTATTAATCTGCTAAAGAAATTTGGATTTTCTCTTTGGGGATATATGCCTAAAGTTTTAGACATGGATGGTAGTAGAAATGACGCTTTAATCTATGGGAAGAATTTTGTATAAAAAAGGCAGCTAAACTAACTGCCTTTTTACAAGTATTTTATTTTGATATAACTATACGCTTTTTTATATCAAAATATTTATTTCTCAATATTAAAAAATATATCCCATTATTAACATTAGGATTATTCAAATCTATCATCAGTTTATTAGATCCAATCTTAGTATCAATAATTTCATAATATATTTTATCCCCATTACTATTGTATATTTCTAAATTGCCTTTATCAAAATAATCAGAAATGAATTCTAGATTTATAACACCATTAGTTGGGATGGGATATATACTTGAATTATAACTTTGTGACTCATTTTCAACAAATGATACAGTTGGTTTACTTGTAGGATCTCCTGGGTTGGTAACTAAAGAAGCATTTCCAGGAGCTGTTTGTCCAATTGTCCATACACCTTTAGAATCTTGTAATTCTTCCCCATTAGTAAATCCATCTCCATCTGAATCTAAATTGAATATTTTTTCCCATCTTACCCTATCATTACTCATTGAGTTCTCTGCTGCTTTCCCAAATAGGTTTCTTGCTCCACCGTTGATACTGAAGTGGCAATTTAAACAGGTATTAACTTGCCCATTTGGAATAAAATTTTGAAAACCACTCTTAGAAAATACATTACTGCCAATAGTTAAAAAAATAATTATAATAGAAAGTGTAAAATATCTTTTCATAATGTTTTTTATAATTTGTTATTAAAATATACTTTAATATAACATAAAAAGAAAAAAAGATACAATACTATCATATTTTTTTATTAAATATAGAATGAATTTTTTTATAAAAAAGGCAACTAATTTAGTTGCCTTTTTGAAATAATTATTTAGAAAAAACTATCCGTTTTCGTATATTATAGTACTTGTTTCTTAGTACAAGAAAATAGACACCATTGTTTAGGGAATAGTTATTTAAATTAATGGTCCATTTATTTTGTCCTATTTTTGCATCTATATTCTCAGCGTATACTATATTTCCATTCGCATTAAATAATTCCAATCTACTACTATCAAAGTAGTTAGATAAATATTCTAAGTTAATAATTCCTTTTGTTGGAACTGGATATATTTTAGAATTATAGTTAGCAAATTCATCTTCAACTGAAGAAGTTGTTGGTTTACTTGAAGCATCTCCAGGTAATGTAACTAGACTTGGATTCCCGGGATCAGATTGACCAAACGCCCATTGACCATCAGGATCCTGTAGTTCTTCGCCATTGGTAAAACCATCTCCATCTGAATCTATGTTGAATATTAAATCCCATCTAACATTTCCATTAGATAAGTTATCGAATGTAGTTTCTCCGAAAGGAGTTCTTTGACCTCCACCATAAGGACTGATGTGGCAGTTAGAACAATTATTAACTTTTCCATTAGGGATTAATGAAGGAAAATTAGGTTTTGAATGAACCGGATTATAATAGAGAAAGATTATTGAAACTGAAAATAGAAAAGAAAAAAACTTCATAAAAATCCTTGATTTGTGATTAAACTAAGTTGTATAAACAACTAAAAGCTAAAAATGTTACATTTCTATTCTGGAGACCCCATAATTCGAGCAAATATTTGAGTATCTGGGAAATGTTCGAAAATAAGTTTTAACAAAACTAAAAGAGGAATAGAAATAATCATTCCAGCAAGTCCCCAAATATAACCCCAAAATACTAATCCAAAAATAACTGTCAATGTATTCAATTTAAGTCTATCTCCTGTGATTATTGGTTCTACGAGATTTCCCATAACCATCTGTATAGAAGAAAGAATTACTAATATTAGAATAACAGGTTGAAAAGTATCAAATTGAATAAATGCCATCAAGACTGGAGGTATAGTAGCAAGTATAGAACCAATAGAAGGTATGAAATTCAATAAAAAGGCAATAAATCCAAAGAAAAACGCAAAATTCAAATCAAAGAAAAGACATGTTACATAAACTAATATTCCAGTAAATAGACTAATCAAAGTTTTGATCATAAGATAAGATAGAATTGAACTTTGTATTCTACTCATATTTTCAATTAATGTTGAATCAGTATCGCCCTTTACATGAGCAATATATAAATCATAGTCAGCTAAACCAATTAATAAAACAACATAATATAAAAAGAACATGACGAATGACCCAGACAAAGAGCTTAATAAATTTGCAAGTCCAGGCAATGTAGCTGGTAAACCGTATTCATTTATTAGATATTCAAGGTTAATCTTTTTATCAGCAGTTGATATTGCAGTTCCAAAATTAGTATTTATCCAAATCACAACATTTTTAATTCTCATGTTGAGTTTTTCTATTAAAAAGTCCTGATTTTCAATTATAGATTGAACAGCCTCATTCATAATAGAGTATATTGCAAATACTATAAGTAAAGTAATGATAGTAACAGTTGGAAAAATAAGCCATTTAGGAGCTTTAAACTTCTGAAGAAATCCTACTAAGGGCTGGAACATTAATGCAATTAGTATAGCTAATGCTAAAGGGACTAAAATACCTGAAAGTTCTTTAAGTAGGTACATTACCAAAACAAAAAGAAATGCAAAAAGTATGTTTTTAATTGAATTTAGATGCGATTCTGTATTCATTTGTATGCTGCAGTATTATTCACACCACAATTTAATTAATTATTATTGATATGTCCAATAATTTATAAAAAAAAGTATTGAATAATAAAACTTCCCTATTATAAACTATTTAAAGCTGATATGTTGATAATTAAGATGGACTTTTATAGTCATATTGCTTATATTAGTAGATTAATTTTTTACATTTATAATATAAAGCAGCATAAATAAATGGCACTTTTTGGTAACGAACACATAGTAGTTACGTCGTTAGAAGATGAGATGCGTAATTCTTACCTCGATTATTCGATGTCAGTAATAGTATCAAGAGCTCTTCCAGATGTAAGAGATGGACTAAAACCCGTTCATAGGCGTATTTTGTACGCAATGCAAGAATTAGGATTACAACCTAATAAGCCTCACAAAAAATCAGCCCGTTTGGTCGGGGAAGTACTTGGTAAGTATCACCCACACGGTGACTCCTCAGTATATGATGCAATGGTGCGTTTAGCACAAAATTGGAGTATGCGTTATCCATTTGTTGATGGCCAAGGTAACTTTGGTTCAGTTGATGGTGACTCTCCGGCTGCAATGCGTTATACTGAAACTAGATTGGCTAATATTGCAACAGAGATGTTGAAAGACATTGAAAAGAACACAGTGGATTTCAGAGCAAACTTTGATGAATCTTTAGATGAACCAACAGTATTGCCTTCAGTTGTACCTTCACTACTGATGAACGGTTCTTCAGGTATTGCTGTCGGAATGGCAACAAATATCCCACCACACAATCTTAGAGAAGTATGTGCTGGATTACAAGCTCTACTTGATAATCCCAATTTAACATCTGAAGAGATGATAAAGTATGTACCAGCTCCTGATTTCCCTACAGGTGGAATCATATATGGTTATAAAGGTGTTCAAGAAGCAATTACTACTGGAAGAGGAAAAATAAAAGTTCGTGCAAAAGCTAGTATTGAAGAGAACCATACAGGTTCTAAGCAAGCTATAATAGTTCATGAACTTCCTTATCAAGTTAATAAAGCTAATTTAATTGAAAAAATTGCAGACTTAGTTAGAAACAAAGTCCTCGAAGGTATTTCGGACATCAGAGATGAATCTGATAGAGATGGATTAAGGATAGTAATTGAGTTGAAAAGAGATGCTATAGCATTAGTTGTCTTAAATATGCTTTTCAAATACACTCAAATGCAAGTCACTTTTGGCGCTATTCTTTTAGCACTAGATAAAGGTCGTCCGAAAGTAATGACTATTAAAGAGATGATGGAAAAATTCCTAGCTCATAGAAATGAAGTTATTGTTAGGAAGACTCAATATGAATTAGATGCCGCTCAGAAAAGAGCTCATATACTCGAAGGGTTTATAATAGCATTGGATAATATTGATGCTGTTATTAAAACGATTAGGGAATCAAAGGACCCTAATGCTGCATCTATATTACTACAAGAAAGATTCGGTTTATCTGAGATTCAAGCAAAAGCTATATTAGAAATGCGTTTGCAAAGATTAACTGGGTTAGAGATTGACAAGATCAGAGACGAATATCGCGAGATACTTCAAACAATAGAAAAATTAGAATCAATATTAGCTAATAAATCTCTACAATTACAAATAATTTCTGATGAATTGAAAGAAATATCTGATAAATATGGTGATGAGAGAAGAACTGAAATAGTATATGATGCTGACGATTTTGCTATTGAAGATATAATTGCAGATGAAGATGTTATTGTCACTATCACACGAAATGGGCTAATAAAGAGAACAAAAGTTTCTACATATAGAAAGCAAAATAAAGGTGGGCGAGGTTCTAAAGGAACGGGAACACATGATGATGATTTCGTAGAACAAGTGTTCCAAGCTTCTACACATAATAATTTATTATTCTTTACTGACAAAGGTAAAGTTTATAAGATTAAAGTATATGATTTACCAGAAGGTAGTAGAACTTCGAAAGGTAGATCACTAGCAAATGTTATAATGAAAGATCCAGATGAAGTCGTAACTGCATTCCAAGCGGTAGTTGATTTTGACGCAAAAGATGCTTATATAATAATGTGTACAAAGCATGGAACGATTAAGAAAACTGAACTTTCTGCATTTGCTAATATTCGACAAAATGGTATTATTGCTATCGGATTAAGAGACGATGATAAAATGATAGGTGCTATGTTAACTAATGGTGATTATCAGGTAGTTTTAGCAACTCATCATGGTATAGCTTGCCGTTTCATGGAAAGTGAAATTCGTGATATGGGTAGAACTGCCCAAGGTGTTAGAGGTATCAGATTAACAAAAGGTGATTACGTTGTTTCTATGGTAGTCGTAAGAAGAAATGATGCTCAATTACTTATAATCGGTGAAAATGGTTATGGTAAAAGAACCGCTCTAAATGAGTTTAGATTAACTAAGCGTGGTGCTAAAGGAGTTATAGCAATGAACTTAACAGCTAAAACTGGTAAAGTAGTTGGTATGATGTCAGTTCTTGATAATCAAGACCTAATAGTTATTACGACCAAAGGTATTTTGATTAGACAAAATATTAGAGATATAAGAACTATAGGTAGAAACACACAAGGAGTTAAATTAATTAGATTGGATAGTGGGGATCAGATTTCCGACTTTACCATTGTTAATGAAGATGAAGATATTGACAACGATGATATACAAGAAGCTGATAACCAAGAAACACTTCTATAAGATGGATATTGGTATAAATAATAATAACGCTGGGATAGTAATATTTCTCAGCGTTTTTTTTATTTTAAACTATTCAATTTATTCTAAAACAATAGACTCTATACCTTTTGTAAAACCTAATGAATATCATGGTTTAATAAATAATGATACTTCTAATACAATCTCTAAAAAGTCAATACAGAGAATTAATTATAGTACAATGTATGATATTCTTAATACTAGAAATGAATTATTTGGTATGTCCCTTGGTATAAATGGGCATTACAATAATTTCTTAAGTTATGGTGCTTTAGATAATAATATTGAGTTTAGTTTCAATGGTAGAAATTTAACTAATTATTATAACAGCAAATATAATATAGAGAATTTCTCACCTGAGTTCTTCGAAAGAATTGAGTTAATAAATGGTTCAGATGCAGCTATTCTTTCGAGTAAGCCAAATAACACACTAATGAATTTCCAAGAAATTATATATGATACGAAAATACCATTTACAAGGCTATGGTATGCACAAGAAGGTGGATCTTTCATAAGCGCAGATGGTATATTTAGCCAAAATTTCTCTGATGGTTGGAACTTTACATTTGGTTTTAAGAAAATGGATGATAGGCTTTCGTTTGATAATATGTCGACTGATTATTGGAACCTAAGATTCATATTAAGGTTTAATATAGATTCTACTTCTTCCCTATCTATTTCTGATAACTTTACAAATAATAAGACTATAACAAGTGGTGGATCTGATCCTAATAGTTCAATAGATATTTATAGTCCTATCAATTCTTCACCATTTTATGAAAGCATTCAACTAAGAAACTATCGACATGATTTAAATATAACTTATAGTAATAAAATGAGTTTCTTTAATATCACGAATACAACTTATCTTACTAGTGATTTAAATGAAAGAAATTTACCTATGTTTGAAGAATCCGATACCTTAGGTAATACGAATAATACTGAAATTCAAATTGGGAATAGAATAAATTTAGACTTTTCTTTTAAAGATATAGAATTCAAAGTAGGTTCTAATATAAGTTCCTTCACTTCAGAAGGTACAAATTATTTCAATGAATATAGTGGTGTAAATTGGAATCTTTATTCTAAAGCTACTTTAAGACTTTCTACCAATACAATTTTGTCAGGTGGTATAAACTATGGTAATGATTCCAAAAATGATTTTATAGGTTTTGGAGAAAGGTTAGAATACAGATTGAATAATAATTCTATTATTTACTTAGACCATTCTTTCATCTCAAAAAATGGACTTATATACAATAATGACTTATTAAATGAGAAAACAAATTTATTAGTTACTGGAATCGATTTACAACATTTTAAAATAGAAGGATATTATAGAATTGTCAGCTCACCAATTTATTACAGACTGATAAATGTATATTATACAGAACAGTATAATATTAGTGACTATCAAGCCATCGGAGGCTCTGTATCATATACTAACCAGATTTTTAATAACTTATTTGATAATAATGATTTGGTTGATGTTAGATTACAAACTAAAATCAATATAATTACTAAAAATGACGATTTAAAGAATTACTATCCAATATTTGCATTCAATCTTGGATTAAACTATATGTTAATGATTAACAAAAGTGAGTTAAATATTGGATTCAAAGCAGGATTACTAGATTCCAAATCAGCACCTAGATTTATACCAATATCTAATAGCTATATTAATAATACAAATAATGTTGGTTTACAAACAACTGGACTGAACCTTTATTCAATAATGAAATTAGGTAATGCATTCGTAAAAGTAGAATGGGAAAATTTGTTGGATGCTAATTACTATAATGTTGCATTTTATCCAGAACGAGGTCAAATAGTAAAATTATCAGTTGCCTGGTCATTTTTTGACTAGTTAACTTTTATCATTCTATTAAAACTAGGTTCACTAGGTTTATTAATAATATCCAATCTATAGTAATATACACCACTTGAAAGTGAATTCCCATTATCATCTAATCCGTTCCATTCGAAAATGTTATCTCCAAATTTAGCAGATGACTCTATAGATTTTATTTTAGAACCCATAGAATTGAATATAGTTAGTCTTATTTCAGCATTGTAATCTTTGCCAATATAGTTATATTTAAAAGTAGTAGTTTCTTCAAATGGGTTAGGGTAATTTATTAATCCATTTGTAATAAATTCTTCCGAAACATAAATATTAAAATTCAAAGTATCAGCATAATTACCTGTAGCATCCTGTCCAATTACTAGAAGCCTATTCAGCCCAATATCTAGTTTTTCAGTTGGTCTAAATGTTACTCTAGCCTTTAATTCAGCATCATTAATTAATTCAAAATTGAATGTATCAACATTATTGTTAATCATTACCTTACTATTTATTCTGTTGAATATAACATTATCTTTTAGTATCTCAAGAGTTGATTTATCAAATAATTCTATATTGAAAATAGGCCTTTCCGAAACAAAGGAATTATTTGATAATCTGACACCATCAGCGTAAGCAACTAACCAAGGTTTAGTAGTATCTTCGTTTATTTTAATATCTGAACTATATGTATTATTAAAAACAAACAATTCATTTAGTTTAGATTCATTGTCAATGTTAAATAATAATTTATTATTAGTCGCAAAACTAGTTGTGTTATAATTCGAAGTTGTACTTAACTTAGAATCACTTAATAAAATTGGCTCAATCTCTATTTTTGATTCCGTATTGAAATTATTTTCAATTGTAAATTTGAATTCTATGTTTTCTGCTTTTGAACGTGTAGAGATATTTTCTACAGAATATTTGAATTCAGCGTCTTCTCCCCTATCATATTCGGAATTCTGAAAGGATGTTTCTGATTTTATAACTGCTAACTCTGGTGTAGGAATAAAATCAATTTCTAATCCATTAAATACAAAAGGAGCACCAACACTATCTCTATTTATTGATAATTCTAAATCTAATAATGGATCAAGCATTGCATCTATACTTCTTAAATCTGTAACTATATCATCACTTACTAAGATTTCATTATCACCACTAATATATTTACTAACTTGTTTAACATTAGATTGAGTTAATTTTAATCTACTTTCTATATATTCTTTTGCTTTTCCAATATTACTTATAGAAATATTCGCATTAGATTGATATCTAGTAAAATCAGTTCTAAGTTGAATAGTGTCTCCTAGTAAATGATAGTCAATAGTTGTTTCAGGAAAACCAATTCTTGTAAATAGGACATAACTTGAATTCCCCTGCAATAAATCTGAGAACTCAGTTCCTAAGGCAGATAAGGCCTTTTTAATTCTGGTAATACTACCAACGCTATCAGGACTTTTCTCATTATTCATAATATCTGGTGCCCTAGTAGGGACATCTGCCGTAGCTAACAACATATAATAGCCATGAGTAAGAGAATCATTTAAAAATTTATCCAACCATCTTGAATCAATAAATATATCATCATTAAATTTACTATCCCATGTATCAAAATGTCTACTTACAAAAGTAGTATCATCTAATATATCCGGAATAAGAACAATATTAAATCCTCTTTGTAATCTATTAAGAAATGAAAAAACGCTACTGTCCTTTTTGTCTATTAGATCAATTATTGCATGTCTTTCAGCAGTATTATTCCCTCTAGCAGATGATAAAAACACGGTATATTCTCTATCGTCAAACTCCAACCCATTAGTTGTTTCAATTAGTTTTTCATATTCTATATTCTTGCTTTTACTTTTTATAACATAGTGAACTATTGAATCGATACTTGAAGTAGTATGGAATTCTAATTCTTGTATAGATGATTCGATACCGCTTATTTTTTCTTTGCTAGAATATTCTAATTTGTAATCTTGATTAGTAACCAGATTATCTATTCTTAATTCCAAAAAATTTTCGAATACTTGTGGAGTGTTACTACTAAATACTATCTCGTTATTCTGATTTCTGAGTTTAAAATCATAATCTTTTTCACTTTCAGTTGGATTTACAAATCTGAAAATTGCCTTATTTGAAGATACATTCCAATTATCAAGTGGTTCAACTGGAAGTATGCTTTGAGAAAAGACATTGAACGTCAATTCGACTTTATTATTCTGATAATTAACATCATTTAAAAGACTATCATAATCTGCGAATAGTTGAATTTTATGTTCACCAATTGAATTATTCAAATCAAATTCGAAATTAAGATTAGTACTGTAGCAAACAGGCTCTATTCGCTTATATAATGTATCAGAATTCCCATTAAATGAATGAACTAACCTGACATTCATAGAATCAGTGCTTACAACTCCAATATTATAAAGGCTGATTTCTACATTGACTTTATTATCACTTTCAGTAATAATTGTACTCCCAGATTGATTAGTTATTGTGACATCTTTATTATAAATAACTATTTCAGGTTGTAATGCTATTCTGAGTGTTAGAAGCGGATCACCAAGAAGAACAACTTGATTTAATGCAGCATTAGACCTTGAATTTCTTGCTTTATATGAATTATAGATTCTACCTATATTCCTCTCAGGGAATTCCTTATTAATAATCGAAAAATACATTGAGTAAGATACTGCTAATGCAGTTTGAACTTCTGTTGTTGAAGTTCCACCTATGACTCCTACAAAACCTCTGTTCTTAGTATTCATAAATTCTTCACCTATTGCATTTAGTTGCCAAGGTTCAGCAAAAGCAGAAGTATTACAAGAGAGAGTATTTAGAAATCCGTATTTTCCTTGATTATTAAGATTTGGAGCTTCCCAACCAGACATATCAATTACGGTAGGTGATCCATGCCCTAAAAAATTAGTCCACATCTTGCCTTTATTTATTTCTCTCTTTATATCATTTGCTTGTGATTCAGAAACTGTTTGGCTAGATGATTTAGTAATAGATGATGTATCAGGACAAATATTAGTTGAACTAAAATAATGATTAATATCATACATATTCTGAGCAAAACCTACTTTCTGATTATCATCACCACCTGCAATTTGTAAAATGCTTTTCATCCATGGGTTAACCGGAACCTCATAATATGTCTTTATTTTCTCAAGATAGTTTTCTAGTTCTATGCTATTATTAACCGGTATTCTTCCTATAACTATTTCTGGTACATAATCATCACCTTCCAAAGTACCATAAAAATTATCAGAATATGGGATACCATATACAGGTATTAATTGATCGACAAAGCTACCTTGTCTTTGTTTTTTAGGATCCCAAGTAGCATCTCCTACTAAAGTCAAAAATTCTGGAAAATCTTTCCAATTATCATAAGACATTTTTAGGAAATTTTTGATTGAGTGTGGACTTTCAATTCCATAACCATAAGTATCATAAAGTTGTTCTACATCTATGGTTAGAATACTTTTATCTTCCTTTTGTGAAAGATATTTTGTATAATTACTAATTGATGGTTGAAATATTGGATGGTAGATATAAAATGCATCAACTTTAGTTTCATTAATTAAATTTATCTTAGCTTTAGAAAGCTTTACTTCTTGAATTGAACTCAATGAATTAACAATTTTTCTTGAAGTTTGACCTTTCGGTAATAATAATTCGGCATTATAATAACGTCCATTATTAATTTTCTGAACAATGTCACCATCAATTGATTCATATTTTTGAGTTCCAACCTTGGCGAATAAATATTTATTTGTAGCTGTATTGATATTATTAGCACCGAAAACACTAGCAACTCTAGATTTTATGTTATTACTTATGTTAGATTCAGTTGTAATTATCAACCCTATATTAGATGTAGAATTGATACTATTTAAACTGTTTATAAACTCGTTTTCTGATTCAAAATAATTTATATTGTTATTAGTTCCTAAATCAGTTACTATAGCGTAACCATATTTTCTAGAGGTTAATATCTGTTTGTTATAGAATATAGAAGAGTATTTTTTATTAGCTGATAACACCATATAATCTGAACTAACAGTCTTAGGGAATTGAATACTATTATTTACTGTATCGACGGCTACAACAAAATTGTCTTGAAAACCACTGATATTTACTTTAGAATCTGTTACATTTTCAGTAATAAATGAAAAGTAATTGTTGTTTGCAACAGGAATTACTTCACCACTAATATTAAAATAATCGAAACCTATTATACCATTGTATTTCGAATTTTCGAAATCATCAACTACTTTATAAGAGTTGAAATTCAGTATATTTCCACCTTGTAACAAGTTTTTTTTAGGTACTGTTAAACTAGTTCTTAATACTTTACTACCAATAGAATTAATAGTATCTTTGCTAAAATCGTTTATATATGTTAATGTTTTATTATAAACTGAATTTGGATTGGGTAAGAAATAAATATTAGTTGCATATTCATATTCAACATTCAAATCAGATGATGGAAATAATGAAAATTCAATATAATATTCCCAAGGTTTATTGAAATCATTAGGAACTCTGATTTCATCATAATACCAATTTTCAGAAAGTACAGTTTCCGTTTCTGTTACATCTATTCCATTCCCATAAACTTTATCTTCTTCGTATCTATTATCGATTCTTACTTTTTCAAGGATATTATTTGTTTGTAAATCATTAACGAGATTATATTGAGAAGATTTTGAGCTTTCGTCATAGACTATAAAGTAAGGCTCTTTACCACTATAGTAATCAAAATATGTAGTGTCTCCATATGCATGAGATACTACTAAATATAAATATCCATCATGTTGAATAACATTCGATGTAGAATAAAATTTTAATTCATTACCTCTATTATAAATATGTATATGTTCTACAGACTTTCCGATTAGGCTGCTATTAGTATTTATAAGCTCTGTCAAATTTACTCTAGCAATTCCATCTTTTGAAGTATAAAATTTGTAATAATCTAAATTCGAATTATACCAATCTGTTCTAGATTGAATTTTATTGTTTTTTTTATTCTCTTTCTTAATGATAAGTGATTCTAGTTGTCTTTTATTTAAAATATTATTGTAAAATTTAGAAATTGAGGGTTCAGACAAATTAATTCTTTTCTCAAAATTATAATTGAATTTTAATGAATCAATTTTGTATGATATATTAGAAATTGGATCAGTCCTTGTCAATTCAACTTTTAAATTTGCAATTTTAATCTTACGTTGTATACCAGTATAAATTAAACTATAATTTGGTTCAGAAGAAAAGTATTTAGATTTCATATTTGCTTTTGATTCAAATATTTCTATTTCAAACCTACTTAAATCAAAATCGTCAATTGCAAATACACCTATCCATTCATTATATGAAGCATATTCAAAATCATCGATTTTAACTATTAATTTACTTTCAGTTTCAATTATATTATTTTTTGAGTAAGATGTATTTAAGAAAAAAAGTAATACAATTAGAATCGTCGTTAATTTATACATATTTAATACTTATTATTTTAGTTTCTTAATAAACGTATTAATAAAAAAAAGGTTGTGTCCATATTACAATGGACACAACCTACAAATAAAAGTTACACTTCGCGTTGACTAATTATTTTTTTGGAGTACCTTTGATATCAAAAATAATTTTATCCGCAATAGCGCTTGCAATTTCTCTTTGAACATTATCTCCACTAGTCATATATTCAGAAATAGCGTTTTCTACTCTTGTTTTGATAATTTCTGAAGTTTGACCAACTAATGCAGTAGATAATTGATGTATGTCTTCTTGTTGTCCTCTTAGAGTTTCAAGTTGAGATCTATTTGCATCCTCCATTTTCTTAAGCATTTTATCCATACGTTCTTCATTTTCAGTATAGAACATAGTGATTGCAAGAAGCACAAGCATTGTAAATTCAAGGAAGATTACAAATAGGATAACTGAAGGTCTATCAGCTGGGATAAATTTCAATCCACGAATACCAACACCTACGATTAGAACTGCAGCACCACCATAAGCCAAACCAGTTACATTGTTAGAGAATTGCTCTGTAAAGTGATGAGCCATATAAAGCTTGAAACCTTTACCCATTTTCAAATGATTGCCTCTCCACTCAAGACCATTTTTAGTATCAATAATTTCAGTTAATACAAATTCAGAGAAGAATTCTTTGATTCTATTGTATATAGCTTCGTTTCTGAATAATACTAAATCGGTTTCATCATCATATATATCATCAAAATCTATTAATTTCTTAGTAGCTAATTCAGTATCAGTAGTTGTTCTGTCCCAAATTGTTCTAAAAAGTCTTTCCATTTCTTCTCTATCTGCATCTTTTAATCTACCATCAGGCAGAGTTAACATTTCTACTACTCTATCATTAAAACCTGTTTGAAGTCTAATCTTAACTTTAACGTGGTCAATTTCTTTCTCAAATAATGAAGCCATAAGACCAATAGAAGAAGGGAATACTATTGTTAAAAGTACACCTACAAATAGACCAATAACTAAGGATAAAATCCAGAAACCTATATGTGGCTCTAAGAAGATTGGATTTTCACCAAGTTTAGGCGCCTTAACATACCATTCACCTGATTTTTTAGAATATCCATGTGCTTCTAGATTTCTTTCCTGCCAAGAAAAATCTATAATATACTCACCATTAATCAAATCTTTAGCTACAGTTGTATTTGAGCCAATTGAAGCTTCTTTCTCTTTAGAAGTTGAAGCCCAAACTAAATCGTCAAATTCAACAAAACCGATTTTACCTAAATCATCACCCGATGGTGAAAACTGAGAAATAACGAATCCAGCCGTAGCTTGAGGTAAAAGATGGAAATGTGTAAAATAGCCTACTACCAATGTAATAGCTAAGAAAACTATCCATTGAACAAAACCTGCACCGCTGTGTTCTTTATTTCCTGTCATTGTGTTTGGAGACATTGATTAACCCTTAAATTAATTATTAAATGATTTTATTTCTTACTATAAATATATTTTTTACTAAAACTGCTGATAGTAAAGCATAAGATAAGATTTAGTTTTTATTTCTACAAATAAAACTTTTCAATAATGATAACTTTTAAATAATAAAGCGTATCTTACATAATGAGATTTTTAAATTCACATACAAACTATTTTAACTCTAATAAAGGAACAATCAGAGGAAGTTCTGCTCTTTCTTTCTGTATTTATCATTCCAAACTGATATCAACTTTACTTTATACCTCACTACTCAATTGTTAATTATTAGACGACAGATCATAAACTAAGTTTCTAATAATAATCACTTAAAATAAAATGAAAAATAATAATTATACCCCCAAGTACTATATAAATAGTACTAAAGTTCTTGAATCTATTTCAGAACATCAGATTGGTGACGGAATGTCAATTGTAGTAGACAATTCCAGAAGTAAAGGTAATATCATTGATCTTAAAACAGGTAAAGAATATATTGATTTTTTTACATGCTTTGCTTCCATGCCTTTAGGATATAACCATGCTAAAATGCTAGAAACAGACTTTTTAGATTATATTGGTATTAATTCATTAAACAAACCTTCTAATTCTGATCTTTACTCTGAGGTTCAAGCTACTTTTACTGAAACATTGTTTCAAATAGCAGTCCCTAAAAATGATTTCAAATATAGTTTCTATATAGAAGGTGGTGCTTTAGCGGTTGAAAATGCTTTAAAGGCTGCAATGGATTGGAAAGTAAGAAAAAATATAAAAAGAGGACTTCCAGATTCACTCGGCACTAAAGTATTACATTTCAAACAAGCGTTTCATGGAAGGAGTGGTTATACTCTTTCTATAACTAATACTGATCCGGTTAAAGTGATGTATTTTCCAAAATTTGATTGGCCAAGGGTAGACAATCCCAAGATTATATTCCCAATTGAGAGTAATCTTGAAGATTTGATATTAAGAGAAATGGAATGTCTTAGACAAATTGAACAAGCATTTAAGGAATACGAAAACGATATTTGTTCTATTATAATTGAGCCAATACAAGGTGAAGGTGGGGACAATCACTTTAGAGATGAGTTTTTCCTCCAATTAAGAAGAATATGTGATGAATATGAAGCATTATTGATTTTCGATGAAGTCCAAACTGGTGTGGGTATGACTGGAAAAATGTGGGCTTATCAACATCTTCCTATAAAACCAGATATACTTTGTTTTGGAAAAAAAATGCAAGTTTGTGGTATTTTATCAAATACTAGAATTGATGAAGTTGAAGATAATGTTTTTCATAAATCTTCTAGAATAAATTCTACTTGGGGAGGGAATTATACCGATATGGTTAGAATTACCAAATATTTAGAAATTATTGAAGAAGATAATTTGGTTAATAATTCGAAAGAGATGGGTAATTATTTGCATACTTTATTAGTAAAATTAGGTAATGAAAATCATGATATAATTACAAACATCAGAGGTAAAGGCCTTTTTAGAGCATTCGATATATCCGCCGAATTAAGAAAACCATTACTTAATAAATGTCTTGAAAATGGTTTAATTGTATTAGCATGTGGCAATAACTCTATTCGCTTTAGGACACGATTAAATATCACTAAAGATGAATTAGATGAAGGCGTTAGTTTGATTAGTAAATCATTATCTGATATTAGATAAATAATTTATCTAATTCATTAATTATATTACTTTTAACATCATCAAATTCTTGGTTGAGGATACGGGCACCAGCCGCAAACTTGTGCCCACCTCCACCAAATTTTGCTGCAGCTTCTCTAACAGAATACTTTCCTTTTGACCTGAATGAAATTCTTAGCTCGCCTTTTTCTCTTTCAGTTATAAGCACTCCAACCTCGACACCTTTGACAGAAAGTGTATTTGCAACAAATCCTTCTGTATCATCTTCAATTGCATCTGCTTTGTCGAAATCAGACTTTCTAAGTGACATTATGGAAATTCTACCTTGATTATAGATGTCAATATTAGACAATGACATACCCAATAGTTTTAATGCTTGTACAGTTTTTTGATTGTATATTTCATCGTAACATTTGACAGGATCTGCTCCGTTTTCTATTAGTTTAGCTATAATATAATGAGTTTCTGAAGTTGTTCTATCAAATCTAAAACTACCTGTATCAGTCATGATAGCAGTATAAAGTGCATTTGAAATGCGTTTATCATACTTACCTTTCAATGCATCAATTAACACCCAAATAAGCTCACCTGTAGAAGTAGCATTAGTATCTAATAGCTCTATATCAGCAAATTCTTTTGGTTCTAAATGATGATCAATCATTACTTTACAAGCATTAGACATAGCAACAGCATCTCCTGCCTCTTTTAATCTACTGAGATCATTTAGATCTAAAACAAAAATTAAATCAGCTCCAATAATCTCTTCCATTACTCTGTCATCATATCTTAATATATCTTCACAACCTTCTAAAAATTTTAGATTATTGTTAATACCACCATTAATAAACATTTTAGTTTTTTTATTGAAATGTTTTTTAATAAAAAAGTGTAATGCTAGCATAGAGCCAATGGCGTCTCCATCAGGACTTACATGTGAAGTTATAATAATATTATATGATTTTTCAATTTTTTCGGATATTGCGAGTGCTTTTTCAGTAAAATTCATTTTTATTGGATTTGTTTAATAAATTATCTTAATTTAAGACTTATTACATTAATAATACGAACATATAATGACTTTTGACGAAAACGAAAATGAAATAGAAAATCTGAAGAATAGGTACAAAAGGAATACACCTAATGCAGAAGATGAAAGCAAAGAAATTGTCACTAATACTGATAATAAACTTTTGAAATTTGTTAGCAAGAGTAGAAATAGTTTCAAATATATAATTACATTCTTTAGTTTTCTAATCGTTTTGTTTTTATTAGTATATATTGCTGATAAGTTAATTTTACCGTCAATGGTCCATGATAGAGAAACAGTAAATGTTCCATCGATAGAAGGTAAAAGTTTAAAAGAAGCGTCTGAAATATTGAATGCTAACAATTTATATTATGAAATAGTTAGTGAGCAATACTCAGGACATGTGGAAGGTATTATTTTAAAACAAATACCAGAATCAAATAAACAAGTTAAAAGTAAAAGACCCATTTTTATAACAATAAGCAAAGGGAAAGAAACCATAGAAATGCCTGACTTAACTGGTATATCAGTTAGGCAAGCCAGAGTTAATCTTTACAATATAGGATTAAATATTGGTAATATTCAATATACATATAGTGATTTAGTACCTAAAGACTCCGTAATTTCTCAAAATATCCGAAAAGGTAAAAATTTAATATATGGCGATACTGTAGATTTAATAGTAAGCAAGGGTCCAGAGTATCAAGTTTATATTCCAAAACTATCTGGAATGGCTTTAGAAGGAATTGAAAATTATCTTATTTCAGAAGGATTCAAGCTAGGCAATGTTGAATTTGTTGATAATGACACATTTGTTCCGGGAACTATAATATCACAACTACCTCAATCTAATACACTTGCTCAACCTGGTCAATATATAAATATAGTTGTTGCTAGATAGATTAAACCATTTGAAAAAACTACTGTCTAATAATTAGTTAAACAATTAATTATTAAATAAAAGAGGTTAATTATGAGAATGATGAAATTATCTATTAGTGCTATAGCGCTAATAATATTGGTTGCTAGTGTCACTTTATTTGCAAAGGGGGAAAAAGGACATGGTAAAAAGGGAAAATGTGGAAATGAAAGAATTGCAATGACCCAAGAAATGGCAGATCAATTTAATCATTTAAAAAATGATTTTGATTCGAAATTAAGTCAAGAAGATTTAGATGCTTTAAATGCTATAAGAAATAAAGTTAAGTCAGAAAGAACAGAAATAAAAGCTCAGATTAGTGAAATTAAAGCTTTAGATATTACTAAAGAAGAAAAGAAATCTAAAATAAAAGAGATAATGGAAGCTAACAAAAGTGGAAAAGAAGAAATTAAATCTGGACTAAAAGCTATTATTGAAAATAATAAAGTAGCCGTTGAAGAGTTAGCTTCAAGTCTTAAAGAATTAAAACTAAATAATTATCCTAAAAAGAGAAATAGTGATAAAGAAAATAATAAAAAGCATAATGTTCGTAAAATCGCAAAATTTATACTTCATGATGAGTTCGTAGCAATTGATAATGAATTTAAAGAGATAGTAAAAGATTCGAAAAAACTTGATATTATAGTTAATAATGAATCGTTAATATTTGATAGCCAATTTGAGTCAAATAATTCTAAATTTACTTTATATGATTTGAATGGTAATAAAATTTCAGATTTATCAAACAGCAATGTTGTGAAAGGCGAAAATTCAATTAATTTAAATACCCTTAATACTAAATTAGATAAAGGGCGTTACTTTTTAATAATTGAAAATGAAAATGGTATTAGTTCAGGCAAATTTATTTATTTAAAATAAAATTGTAATAACATGAAATGGAAAGAGCTTATAACTACTAGTTATAAGCTCTTTCTTTTTGTCCCTTTCATTATAGTTTATAATAGCTTAACTTTGATAATTAAGAATATCAAAATTTTAAAATAATGACGCTGAATCTATCTAAAGAAAACAAATCAATTGATCCGAAAATATTTAGTACTTTAAATGAA
Organism: Chlorobiota bacterium; assembly: GCA_041595255.1. Taxonomy (GTDB): domain Bacteria; phylum Bacteroidota; class Ignavibacteria; order Kapaibacteriales; family UBA2268; genus PGYR01. Next base: position 79,571 of record JBFHKR010000001.1, on the reverse strand, counting down.
CGTCAGTTTGATGGCGTTAGCAAAATAAATGGTCCGACATTAGTATTAGCAGGTGCTGGGAGTGGGAAAACAAGAGTTTTAACTTACAGGATTGCAAATTTAATATCACAGGGTGTTCAACCTTATAAAATTCTTGCTTTGACATTTACTAATAAAGCTGCTCGAGAAATGACTGAAAGAATAGCATTGTTAGTTGGTGAACAATCTGCTAAAAGTGTATGGGCAGGTACTTTCCATTCCATTTTTGCTAGAATACTAAGATATGAAGCAACCGCTATAGGCTATACTTCTGATTATAGTATATATGATGCAGATGATCAACTTAGCGCTATAAAAAAGATCATGAATCAGGAAGGTATTTCTCCACAATCTTTCTCTCCCTATCAAGTTAGATCAAGAATAAGTAACGCTAAATCTAATATGTTGAACCCAACTGAATTTATGGAAGAAGCTGACAATACTTTTGACAAGCAAGTAGGTTTAATTTATTCAGGTTACGAGAAATATTTAAGACAAAGTAACGCTATGGACTTTGATGATATTTTAATAAATATGATCAGATTATTAAGGAGTTCAAGAGATATTTTAGAAAAATATCAGTCTAAATTTAAGTATATACTTGTAGATGAGTATCAAGATACGAATAGAGCCCAATATATAGCTATTAGAGAGCTTTCTAAAGCTCATAACAATATTTGTGTCGTTGGAGATGATGCTCAAAGTATTTACAGATGGCGTGGTGCTGAGATAAAGAATATTCTTGATTTCAAGAAAGATTATCCTAACGCTAATGTTGTAAAACTTGAACAGAACTACCGTTCTACTCAAAACATACTTGATGCAGCAGATTCTGTTATTAAAAATAATAAGAACCAACTAGAAAAGAAACTCTGGACTGAAAACCCAAAAGGTGATTTAGTTGTAATAACTGCTGGTGATGATGAAAGACATGAAGCTGAACTAATTGCTCAAAAAATAAAGGAACTAACTTTCCAAGATTTCTCTAATAAAGACATTTGTATTCTATATAGAACAAATGCTCAATCACTTGCATTAGAAAGTGCATTGAAAAAAGAACGAATTTCTTACGTGGTAGTCGGGGGTATTTCCTTTTTCAAAAGAAAAGAGATTAAAGATGTTATTTCATACTTAAGACTACTTATAAATAGGAATGATAACGAATCATTCGATAGAATCATCAATGAGCCTCCAAGAGGATTAGGTAAAACTTCTTTACAACACTTATACGATTATGCCTCCCAAACAGGTTCATCTTTCTTAACTTCAAGTGGAGAAGCTGATTTAGTTGACCAATTGCAAACGAGAGCTCAAAAATCATTTAAGCAATTTCATTACTTGATAGAAAAGTATAGCAATAAATTTGAACAAGAAATGAATAAATCCGGTATACTGTTAGAATTCATTGAAGCTACAGAGTTACCAAATATGTTTAAAGAAATAGGAACTGATGAGTCTCTTGATAGATGGAATAATATCCAGCAATTAATATCTGATATTGGATTATTTTTCAGAGAAAACGAAGGTGTAACACTTAATGATTATCTACAACAAGTTGCTTTAATAACTGACCTAGATGAAGCTGAAATTGACAATGAACAAATAACAATGATGACACTACATAGTGCTAAAGGTTTGGAGTTCCCATGTGTGTTTGTTGCTGGTATGGAACAGGGATTATTTCCTCTAGAAAGAACAGAAAGTATTCTGGAAGAAAAAGAAGAAGAAAGAAGACTGTTTTATGTTGGCATTACTAGAGCAAAAGAAAAACTTTTTCTTTCTTATGCAAAAAGAAGAAGTAGATTCGGTGAGACTAAGTACACTACCCCTTCTTTATTCTTACATGAAATAAAACCAGAGTTAGTAGATTGGAAAGCAAAAAAAATTGAAAAGAAATCTGTTAATGACAATGTTAGAAATGCATTTACTAGTAAACCGACTATTAATAGACCTCAAAGAAATGATTTCGATCAGACTATTGAGTATAGCTATTCACAAGTTGACGAAACGTTAACAGATTATAAGATAGGAGATAAAGTAAGCCATTCAAAATTTGGAAGAGGTACAATAACTGGACTAAAGGGTATAGCTGACAAAAGACAAGCTGTGATACGATTTGATGATTTTGGTAAAAAAGCACTAATGTTAAAATATGCTAATCTACATAGATTAAATTCTTAATTTTCAGTTTTATATATTCGATACAGTTTTAAAAAATTCTGAATAATATAATAATCTTGATTGTTCATCCAAATCTGCAATTTTATTATATGCTTTTACTTTAGCTTGATTTAGTTCATTACTCTTCAAATCACTAACGCTGAATTCACCCATAGTTGAAATATGGTCAAATGCATTTCTAGTAATATCCATTTGTCTTAGAGTCTGAAATATTTTCAATTTTTTATTTTCGTCACTATCAACGAGAAGTTTTTCAAAAACTGTATATGTATAAAGATAGTTTTTGATTTTTGAGTATATATGAGTAAGATGGGTTGTATCAAAATCTTCAACATAGCTAAAAATTCTAGAGTTCAGACTTTTCCTTTCATCCAAACTTAATGAGTTTAAATAATCTTTGGGAGTTACCCAACTATTAGTATATAAAGATACAGTAGATTCATTTTGCAGAATTGAATAAGGTCTTAACTCATCAATTGAGAAGTAAGATAAATGCAAAACTTCTTGTCCATATTCGATTTCTAATTTACTAATAAACTCTTTGATATCAACATCATTAGTAGTTTTATTAGTACTCACTTCCGGTATTAAAAACATCAAACTAAACATAAACAAAGCAAATATTTTCATTGTATTACCTATCACTTTAGTACATCAATAGTGATAAAGTACAAAATACGTGCCAAGTGAAAACCTTTAGTGTTAGCTACTTATATGGTTTCAGGATATAAGTTGAATATATCTTCAACAGTTTCTCTTCTTCTAATAATAATATGTTTATCATTGTTTACCATAATTTCTGGAGGCCTCATTCTATTATTATAATTCGAAGCCATAACATATCCATAAGCTCCAGCGTCTAAGAATGTTACTAAATCTCCTTCCTCTACTTTGGGCATCAAAATATTCTTAGCAAATATATCTGAGTTTTCGCAAATTTGACCACACAAATTAACTTTTTCAGTATTGTCTTCTTTATCATAGACTCTAATTCTGTGAAATGCACCATATAAAGCTGGTCTTATTAGAAAATTCATTCCAGCATCTAGACCAACGAATTTTTTATAGCTTTCTTTAATAGCTGTCACAGAGGTTACTAAGTAACCTGCATTTCCAGCTAAATATCTACCTGGTTCTAATATTAATTTAGGTCTTCCGAAACCATACTTGTCGCAATTTTCAATAAATACTTTCGCTACTTTTTCACCTGTAGCTTCAACATTTAACTCTTCTTCCCCATCATAATACGGTATACCAAAACCTCCTCCAATATCTACATATTCTGGAATTATTTCTAACTCATTGAATATATCACCAGCAATCATCATAAGTTTATCAACTATTTCGGCAAAGAAATACGGCTCTAAATTATTAGAGCCAGTCATCATATGAATCCCAAACCTCTTGACTCCAGCGTCTTTTGCTATTTTGTATGCTTCAAAAGCTTTTTCATAAGGAACACCAAATTTAGCTTCAGTACCTGCAGTAGTAATACCTTCAAAACCACCTCTTCCATAACCTGGATTAATTCTGAATGAGACTAGTTCTGGAGTGTGGATTTTCTGAATTCTTTTAAATGAAGTGATATCATCAAGATTGAGCATCAACCCTTCTTTTGCAACAACAGATAAGTCTTGAGGGCTCTCATAGTTCCCAGTATAAAGAATTTTATCATTTGTAAATCCAGCTTTTTTGGCATAAAGAAATTCGTAAGGTGAGGAGCAATCAGCACCACATCCGATTTCGTTAAAAACTCTTAGTACATTGATGTTACTATTTGCTTTTACTGAGAAATGAATTCTAGTATTTTCATAATGTTTTATGAAAGCATTATTTAATTTATTATAGTTATTTTGAAATTTCTCTTTATCATAAACATATAAAGGAGTTCCATATTCTTTAGCAAGTTCTTTAATATCGACATTAGCTATTTTTTTCATATTTATTTTTATTTTTCTTATTCAAAAAATTCAGGGTTTAATTCTCCGCTGAAAAACTCATCATGTAATAATGATATAGCTCTTTGTAAATCATCTTCTTTAACTACTATACTCAAATTAACTTCAGATGCTCCAACACTTACCATTGAAATATTTATACCTTTAAGTGCACCAAAAAGTCTACTAGCTATCCCAGCTGTTAGTTTTATACCTTCACCAATTGCGGCAATAATGGCATTATCGTCGGATATTGTTACATCACCTAATATAGATAATTCTTTCTCTAATTGTGGGTTATATTCATTTCTATTAACAGTTACAGAAATACTTACTTCTGAGGTAGTTACAATGTCTACTGGTATTTTTAAATTTTCAAATATTTGAAAAACTTTACTCATAAATCCATAAGCACCAAGCATTCTATTCGAACATATTGTAATAGTTACAACTTCGTTCCTAAATGCAATAGCTTTTATCATTTTGATATTACTTTTTTCAGATAATACTAGTGTTCCATCATCAGTAGGGTTAAACGTATTTTTGACCCTCACAGGTATTCCTTTTTTGACTGCTGGATGTATTGTACTTGGATGTAATACTTTAGCACCGAAAAATGATAATTCAGATGCTTCAGAATATGACAATTTTCTTACCTTTTTTACATCATTTATTACTCTAGGGTCTGAAGTGAGAATACCGTTTACATCAGTCCATATCTGTAGTTCATTTGCATCAAGTGCAGAAGCAACTACTGCTGCAGAATAGTCAGATCCACCTCTTCCGAGAGTTGTCGGTCTACCCTCTTCATCGGAGGCTATAAATCCACCCATTATTGTAAGTTCATTTGTAGTATACTCTATGTTGAATTTGTCTAATATCAGTTGACAACTCTGATCAAATTCTAGATCAGCATTTGTAAATCTACTATTAGTTTTCATCACTTCTCTTGCATCTATATGACCTATTTTAAGTCCTTTACTTAATAGATATGTATAGATTATTTTGGATGACAAAATTTCCCCCTTTGACATAACTACGTCTTTCAATTGGGGTGATAAAGGAAGATAATTTGTAATAACATCAATTTCTGATAGTTCGTTGGTGATAAAGTCTTTGACTAAGTCTAAAATCCCTAAGTCGTTAGAAATAGTAAGGTGTTTATCAAGTAACTCTTCTAATAATTTAGATATTAATTCTTTTTTGCTTTTACAAATTTCTACTAATATATTAGTGACACCTGCATGAGCTGACACAACAAGAGCTTGTTTACCAGTATTTTTAGAAACTATCTCAAATACTTTATTAATCGTATCAGCATCTTTAACAGATGTACCACCAAATTTCAATACATTTAATTCAATAGTATTCATACTTTTCTAATTTATTCCTAAACGGTTAAATATAAAATCAACTGATTCGAATACTTTATCATAAGAAAACAGATTTCTTAACTCTTCTTCATCAAAATGAGTCATTATATCTGAATCTGCTAATAGAGAATCGATTAAAGGTATTTGTTCATCCCAAGTTTTCATAGAATTACGTTGAACTAATACATACGCATCCTGCCTCTTAAGCCCTTTTCTAGCTAAAGCTAAAAGAACTTTCTGTGAATGAATTAATCCAAAAGTCATATTAAGATTTTCTTCCATTCTTTCAGGATATACAATTAAACCATCTATTAATTTTATTGTTCTATTTAAAATATAATCAAGAGAAATGGTGCTATCTGGCATAATAACTCTCTCTACAGATGAATGGGATATGTCTCTTTCGTGCCAAAGTGCATTATTCTCAATAGCTGCATGTGCATTACCTCTTAATAATCTAGCTTGACCACTAATATTCTCCGAAGCTATAGGGTTACGTTTATGAGGCATTGCTGAACTACCTTTCTGACCAACAGAGAAAAATTCTTCTGCTTCTCTTACTTCTGTTCTCTGTAGATGTCTAATCTCAATTCCAATTTTTTCTACTAAAGTTGCAATAATTGCAATAGTAGTCAGGTATTCAGCATGAATATCTCTTTGGATAACTTGAGTACTAATATTTACTGGTTTTAAATCTAGATTTTCACATACATAACGCTCAACTAGTGGTGATAAATGCTCGTATGTACCCACTGCACCTGATATCATACCAACCGAAGATACATCTATAGCTTTTTTCATTCTTTCAATATTACGTAGACACTCATCATACCAAAGGGCTAATTTTAAACCAAATGTTGTAGTCTCAGCATGAATCCCATGACTTCGACCAACCGTAATAGTATGTTTAAATTCTTTAGCTCTTCTTTTTAAGACTTGAGCAAGTTTTTCCAAATCATCTAGAAGTAATTCGCCTGCTTGTTTCATCTGAACAGCAAGACAAGTATCCAATACATCAGATGATGTCATTCCTAAGTGAATAAATCTAGAATCTTCACCAACATATTCTTCGACATTTGTAAGAAAAGCAATAACATCGTGTTTAGTTATTTTTTCTATTTCATTTATCTTATCTACATCGCATTTGGCAGTAGCTCTGATATGTTTTGCTGCACTCTCAGGAACTTGGCCTAGTTTTGCCATTGCTTCAACAGCTAATATTTCTATTTCTAACCAAATATTGTATTTATTTTCTTCAGTCCAAATTTTACCCATTTCTGGGCGTGTATATCTTTCTATCATTTATCTACCTTCTTTTGAGTTGGTTTAAAGTCTTGATAATAATGTGGCTTAAAATTATCAGACTCTATAAATTCTTGATTAGCAAATTTCAATTGTGCAAATTTAAGTATAAATCTTGGAGTAAGTCTATTAAGTCCTGAAAGTTGATAATTATTTCCTTGAAATTCAATAGCACCTGTACCACAAACTACTTTTTTATCTAATTTCAGATTCCAAACTTCCCCCTTTGGTAAAAGAGTCGGCTCAGTCATTATTTTTCCTTTATTCGAAAATTCCTGAACAAAAAAGAAATCTTTGTTTGAAGGAATAATCACAAAAATTGAATCTACATCTAGCTGTTCAGCAAATTCTATAGCAGCCCATGCAAATGCTGACATTGTAGGGACATCTATTAATCTAGGGTTATTTCCATAAGTTAATCCCTTAGCAATTGCACTACCTACGCGAAGTCCGGTAAACGAACCTGGTCCAGAAGAAATCGCTATTGCAGAAAAATCATCAATTTGAGTTTTTATTAGCTCTAATGTTTGTTTAATTTGATGAGCAAGTGTCTCATCATGTGTATGTTTAAGATAGAGTGATGATTCATAAATTAACTCTTTCTCATTCCCTATAGCGATACCTGAGTTAATTCCGGAACTTTCTATTGCTAATATTCTTTTTTCGTTCATACTTCTATAAACTCCATAGATCTTTTTAATTTCCAAAGCAATTCTGCTGCTTCATTTCTATCATTAATATCTATCTCACAAGACAAGCGAAGCTTACCTTGTTTCAAGCTAGTATTCTCAATTGTTTGTAAATAATCTAGTACAGTTGGGAATGCTTCCTTGTAATATTGTTCATTACTCTCTTCAGGGAAAACTAAAATAATTTTATTTTGTTTTATTATTATTTTATCTAAACCAGTTTTTACTGCAGCTGAACGCAACTTTACAACAAATAATAAGTTCTCAGATTCCTTTGGTAGTTTTCCATATTTATCTATCAGCTCTTGCCTTAAATCTTGAAGTTGAGTATTAGATTTTATATTATATAGCTTTTTATAGTAACCAAATCTATCCGTATCAGATTTAATATAATTTTCTGGAAGATATGCATCTTCATCTAACTCTATTGAAATCTCTTCGTTAGCAAATAAATCTGTTATATCTTGTTCAGTTTGGTCGAATATATGTTTAAATTCATCAACTTTCAACTCTTTAACAGCTTCTTCTAATATTTTTTGATATAACTCAAATCCAATATCATAAATTGCTCCACTCTGTTCGGCTCCGAGTAAATTACCAGCACCTCTAATTTCCATATCCCTAAGTGATAAATTAAACCCACTACCTAAATCTGTAAATTCTTCAATAGCCTTTAAGCGTTTCAATGCAACTTCATTCAATTTTTTGGATGCAGGTATTGCTAAGTAACAATATGCTTGCAAATTACCTCGTCCTACCCTACCTCGGAGTTGATATAGCTCAGCTAGTCCAAAATTGTGTGCATTATTTATAATCATTGTATTAGCATTGGGAATATCTAATCCGGATTCAACAATTTTAGTTGTAAGTAGTACATCAGACTTTCCTGCTATGAAATCTTGCATTATTTTTTCAAGTTCAGTAGATTTCATTTGTCCGTGCGCTATACTAAACCGCACACTAGGTAACAACATCTTCATCTTAGTATAAATATCTTCTAAATCCTGGACAGTATCATTTACAAAGAATACTTGCCCTTCTCTTTTTATTTCTTCATCTATAATATCTGTTATTTCATCAAGATTCCATTCTACGATTTCGGTTTGAACTGGTAATCTATTTCTAGGTGGCGTTTCTATTATACTCAAATCTCTGGCACCCATTAAAGAAAAGTTTAAGGTTCTTGGTATGGGTGTTGCTGTTAAGGTTAAAGTATCAAGAGTCTCACGTATGTTGCGAAGTTTTTCTTTAGCACCAACTCCAAATCTTTGTTCCTCATCTATAACAAGTAGACCTAAGTCTTTAAACTCTATGTCTTTACTAAGTATTCTATGAGTACCTATTAATATATCTACTTTACCTTCTTTCAATCTTTCTAGAATTTTTGTTTGTTCTTTTTTAGTTCTAAATCTCGATAGTACGTCGACTGTAACAGGGTATTTATTCATTCTATCTTTGAATGACATATAATGTTGCTGTGCTAATATCGTAGTTGGCACTAATACAGCTACTTGTTTTCCTGACTGAACTGCTTTAAAAGCGGCTCTAATAGCAACTTCAGTTTTACCAAAACCAACATCGCCACAAATTAGCCTGTCCATAGGGTTTTCAGATTCCATATCCTTTTTTATATCTTTTGTAGCTTTCATTTGATCTGGAGTATCTTCATAAATAAAAGAAGCTTCAAATTCTTTTTGCCAAACATTATCTTCGTCAAATATAAAACCCTTTTGAAGTTTCCTTTTAGCATACAGAGCTATTAAACTTCTAGAAATATCTTTAACTTTCTTTTTTATTTTCGCTTTTTTTCTTGTCCATTCAGTACTTCCAAGCTTACTAAGTCTTGGTAGTTCTCCTTCATTTGCTGAGTACTTATGAATCTTTTTTATATAATTTAGATTAACAAATAGTTTGTCACCACCATGAAATGCAAGTTGAATGCAATCTTGTTTGCTACCACCAATTTCAACTGTTCTAAATCCTTCAAATCGACCAACACCTTTATCGTCGTGTATTATTAAATCACCAATATTGAGTTGCTTTAATTCATCTATCGAAAATTTAGCATTTTCTGTCGATTTCGTTGTTACATTTCTGTGTCGATTAAACAATTGATGCTCAGTGTAAATACATATATTAGAGTCTGTTACTACAAATCCTTGAGAAATTGTTTTATCTAACCATAATATATTGTTAGAAGTTTGTTCGGGGCTAGCCAAATTAGAATCATCATCCATAATTAAAGCATCTTGTATAAGCTCTTTTATTCTAGCTAGATGTATTTTACCATCCGCACAAAGGATTATATTAATACCCTTAATCGTTAACTCTTGAAGGTGTTTAGTAAATTGCTTAATAGAAGAATTAAAATTATTCTGTTCCTTAATATTTACTTTTATGTCACTATTATCTAAGGAGTTGACATTTACAGTTGTAAACCTGTCAGGTATTATAAATTCATTATCTTCTGAATTCAAATTTTCTCTTTCAATCTGAATTATAATAGCATTATCAGGTATATAACCAAATAAATCACCTGTACGCTTGGTGTTCATTGAATGAAAAACTTTTGATATAAAGTTAATTTCTTCAAACTCTTTTATACTTCTTTGATTAGAAACTACAAACTCTCTTATTGAGTCAATTTCATTTCCCCAAAATTCGATTCTAATCGGATTTTTAAAAGATATTGGATAAATATCAAGGATACCTCCCCTAACAGCGAACTGACCTTGTTTTGAAACGTAATTTTCTCTTTCAAATCCGTTGTAGGCAAGTTGATTTTTTAATTCTTCAAAATTTATACTTTGACCTTTTCGAAGAGTTGTTTTATTATCAATAATATTAGATTTATCAGGCACTTTCGTTTTAAATACATTTGGTGTACATAAAGCAACGAAGTTTTTATCTTCAAATTTTCCTAATGCATCTATTAATTTGCCATAATGAGATTCAGTTTCATGGTTTATACCATGATGTGTTTTTTCTATTAAATTTGAGACTGAATGATTTAGAAAGAAGTTATCAAAGTCAAATGCAATATCTTCGAGTAATTCTGAATTCTTTGAAATTACTATTACAGGTCTCTCAATTGATCTTTGTAAGTAATCAATTAATAATGATATGGAAGAACCATTCAAGTATTTAATATTTACTTTATCATTACCATTTTTAAGTTTAGTTATCAATCTATTAAATGAATCTATTTCATTAAATAAAATATCTAATTGTGTCTTATTTTTCATCTTCAACTATAAAGTGTTCAAATATATTTTTAAAATGAAATAGGTTTTCGTCTTGTACTTTCAAATAATAAAATGATCCAGTTTCATCATCTTTTTGCTCTACTATTTCAGTTAATGCAAAAAGTTTTTGAATCAAACTAGCCTGTTCATAAGGTAAGAAAATTCGAAAATTATTGCTATTTCGATCATATAGTTCTTGAAATTTATTTAGTAAAGTCTCTATATTCATATTTTTAGAGGCACTTACGAAAATACTATCTGGATATTGGTCTTGATATACTTTCACCATTTCTAATTCATCAAGTAAATCTATTTTGTTAAATACTTGAAGTATTGGTTTATCTGTAATTTTCAATTTTGCTAGAGTTTCATCAACTGTCTTAATATGCTCAGCAAAATATTTATGAGAAATATCAACAACATGAATAATAAAGTCTGATTCTCTAGCTTCAGCTAAGGTACTTCTGAATGAAGCAACTAAATGACTTGGAATTTTTCGAATAAACCCAACAGTATCACTAAGTATAGCCTCTTGTCCACTTGGTAAACTAAATTTTCTTGTCGTAGTATCTAAAGTAGCAAAAAGTTTGTTTTCTATATAAACTTCAGCTTCTGTTATTGCTTTCATCAATGTAGATTTACCAGCATTAGTGTACCCTACTAAAGCAAATGTAGGGACGTTTGATCTTGATTTTCTTTTTTGGTCACTTTGTGTTTCTATAACTTTTAATTTATCTTTTAATCTTTCAATTCTAGTACGAATTAGTCTTCTATCTACTTCTATTTGTGTTTCACCCGGGCCTCTAGTTCCAATTCCACCTCCATATTGTTTAGAAAGGTGAGTCCACATTCGAGTTAATCTAGGCATCAGATATTGCATTTGAGCTAATTCAACTTGTGTCTTAGCTTCTCTTGTTTGAGCTCTTTGAGCAAATATGTCTAAAATTAGTCCACTTCTATCTAGGACTTTAATTTCTAGTTCTTTTTCAAGATTTCTTATCTGAACTGGGCTCAATTCATCATCAAAAATTGCCAAAGCTATTTTATTCTCTTTGGCGAAATCTTTGACTTCCGATAATTTACCTTTCCCAATATAAGTAGCGCCTAAAGGTCTAGATAATTCTTGATGAAAAGTTTCTACAACATTAGCTCCAGCAGTTTCTGCAAGTAATTCCAATTCATTAAAGAGCTCATAAGACATTTCTCTGTCTCCCCCTTTTTTGAATACTGCAATTGTAATAGCTCTTTCAGGTTTTTTAGCTACATCTATTAATTTTTCTTCTATTGACATATTTTTTTTGTACTTTTAATAATTGCAAAACTAAGAAATGTCTCAAACAATGTTATTAAGATTAATTTTAACAACAACTATAATCCTATTTTTAAAAAGTTCAGTTGTATTTTCTCAATCGAAAGGATCCAATGTTGAAATATACACAAAAAGTAATGAAATACTGAAAGGTGAATTAATATATGTTGATTCTAATAAAATAGAATTAATAATAAGGTTACCAAAAACACCTACTTCTAAAGCTTCTCACAAGACGATACAAATTGAAAACATTTTGTGTGATAGTGTTGTTATACCTGGTTCTTTCACTGGTGCAAGTCCATATGTAATTGGCGGACTGTTAGGTATAAGTGCTGCAGCTATAACAATTGGAAGTAGCGATTCCAAAAACTATTATGTTGGTAGTGCATTAGGAATAATAGTAGGGTTATTTAGTTACTTATTTATAGAAAATACACTAACAACTCCAGAAATAAAGCTTACTGAAATAGATAAATATCCTTGGAAACTAAAACCTTATAGCAGGGATTATAAACACAATTAATCTTTGGTATCACCATATTTTTCAGGATATGGAGGTAAAGGTAATGTACCTGGGATACCCATTAAAGGAAAATCTTTTCTAAGGGGATGTATAGATTCGCCAGTCTCAGGATCATTATAATCTTCAGGCATATAGAATCTTCTAAGACCAGGGTGACCCTCAAATTTAACACCGTACATATCAAATGTTTCTCTTTCATACCAGTTAGCTGATGGCCATACATCCGTAACAGTTGGACATGTCAAATCAGATTCGTCTACTTTAACTTTAAGCCTTAGTTTAAAGTTATAATCCAAAGAATTAACAAAATAAACAACATCAAATCTATTTTCTGGTTTTAACCAATCGATGGCGGTTATATCAACCAAATGATTAAACTTAGTTGACTCATCAGTTTTCAAAGCCGAAGCTACTTCAACTATTTTATTTTTAGGTACAGTTAGTGATAATTGACCTCTATGTTCGTAAATTTCGATATCTTCTGTTACTTTACTAATAACATTTAGAATAGTTTCTTTTGATAGTGACATTTTGAATTTTCTTGTTTGTTTTTTACAAAACTAATAAATTTTGAATAACTTTGTCAATCATATTTTTAAAATGTTGAAACTGTTTATGAAGAATATAATTATTATTACAATTTTTTTATTATATAGTATGGGTATATATGCCCAGAATATTAATGAACTTACCCAATCTCCAAGAGCAACAATGGAGACACATCTAAAATATCTTCAAAAGGAAAATTACAAGCCAGAAATTGCTGCAACGACTTTGAATATAAAGAATAATAGTGACATTAACTCTCAGCAATTAGCTATAAAGCTTAAAAAGATTTTAGATGCAAGAGGTTTATATGTTATTCTAGAAGACATACCTGATAATCCTAATTTCAAAGATAGTCATCAAAATAAAAATATTTTTATTCCTTTTAAATCTGTACCAGAAATTTATCTCAAAAAAATTGATAATAATTGGCTCTACTCAACAGAAACAATCAATAATATACCTGATCTTTACTCTGAAACATTTCCGCTAGAATCGTTTGGATTAAAAAAGTATATACCTGATAATATGAAATCTAAATTCCTTGGCATGGCAATATGGAAGTATTTAGGTTTATTGTCTTATCTGATAATTGCATTAATCTCTTATAAAATAGTAAGTTGGGTTATTGGCTATTTTCTTATTCGTATACTAAAAAAAGTCCTTAATAATTCACCAGTAATTGATAAATATATTGACCCTATATCGCATCCCATTAGCTTCCTTATTGTTATTTCTATTTTATCAGCCTTTTTACCATTATTAGAAATACCTATTCAGTTTAATGTTTGGGTAGCAACTATTACAAAAGCTCTATTTCCAATAACAATTACAATAATAGTATATCGCTCGTCTGATTTGATAGCGGATTTCTACTCTGTTTTGGCTTCAAGAACTGAAACTACAGTTGATGACCAGTTAATCCCCTTAGTACAGAAAGTCATAAAGATTATCATAGTCATTCTTGGGTTACTATATTTACTATCTGTTTTGGGGGTTGAAATAACACCTCTATTAGCAGGTGCTTCTGTAGGTGGGCTAGCACTAGCATTAGCTGCTCAAGATACATTAAAGAACTTCTTTGGTTCTATCACAATATATACTGATTCTCCATTTGAGGTTGGGGATTGGATTGTATTTGATGGAGGTGAAGGCGTTGTAGAAGAAATTAGAGTAAGGTCAACTAGAATTAGGACTTTTCACAACTCAGTTATCTCAGTACCAAATGGAATACTTGCAGACTTAAAAATTGACAATATGGGAAGAAGAAGATTTAGAAGATTTAGAACACAAATAGGTATAACTTATGATACTCCACCTGATTTGATTGACGCATATATAACCGGATTAAGAGCAATAGTGAGAGAACATCCTAAAACTAAAAATGACCCTTATGAAATTAGTTTGAATGATTTTGGGCCTAGTTCTTTAAATATTTTAGTTTATATATTTTTTGAAGTTGAAAATTGGTCTCAAGAATTAAAAGCACGTCAAGAGTTTATGTTAGAAGCAATTCGTCTTGCTAAAGAATTGAATGTTCGATTCGCTTTTCCTACTACTACTTTACACATTGAAGAAATACCAGGTTCAGAATCACTTACCCCCAAATATGAAGATAATAGAGAATCGTTTTTCAATAAGGCTAGTTCGTTTGTTTCAGGTAGAAAAAGCAAATACAAAGAAGAGTTTAATTAGATGAAATTAATCATACAAAGAGTCTCAGAAGCAAGTGTAACAGTAGAGAACAAGATAGTAGGAGAAATTGGAGATGGAATTCTTGTACTTTTTGGTGCAAAAGAAAATGATGGAGAAGTTGAAATAGATTGGTTAGTTAATAAACTTATTAATCTACGTATTTTTAATGATGAAAATAATAAAATGAACTTATCAGTGACTGATATAAATGGAGCTATTTTAGTAGTT
Organism: Chlorobiota bacterium; assembly: GCA_041595255.1. GTDB lineage: Bacteria > Bacteroidota > Ignavibacteria > Kapaibacteriales > UBA2268 > PGYR01. Next base: position 64,522 of record JBFHKR010000001.1, on the reverse strand, counting down.
CCAAACTTTACACTTTATGCTGATTGTAAAAAAGGATTCAGACCTAGTTTTATAAATGCGGCGAAACCTGATATTTCTGAACCATTATTTAATAACTTTGTGAATAAGTTGAAAACAAATTCAAATTTAAAGATTGAAACTGGAATCTTTGGTGCAGACATGAAAGTATCATTAGTAAACAATGGACCAGTAACAATAGAGATGGAAAAATGAGCGAATATATATTAGTTGGTGTTATAGTTAAAACTAAAGGCTATAAAGGTGAAATGATAGTCATAGATATACCAAAAGCAATAGAAAGTGTAAGTGATAATATTGATGTCAAAATAGGTTATTCTGAACAATTTTCTAAGAAATTCAGATTAATACAGTTTAAGAGATATCAAAAGAATGCAAATTTAAAATTAAAAGAAATAGCAAGCGATATTGAAGCTAATTCTCTTAGGGAACATGGACTTTTTGTATTAAAAACAGATATTAATAGGAAAAAGAATACTTACATTGACCACGAATTAGCAGGTTGTAAAGTTTACAATATACAAACTAATGAATTACTTGGTGAAATAGTTGATATAATGGAACTTCCAGCAAATGATGTATGGGTGATGAGAACAGATAAAGCTGAAATTCCATTGCCTGTAATTGATGATGTAATTAAATCAGTCGATATTGAAAAGAAAGAAATTCGTATAGAATTAATGGATGGATTAATGGATTTGGAAATGTAATTATGTGTGCTTTAAGAATTGATTTTTTATCAGCTCTACCTGATTCTTTTAGTTCGGTACTGAACACAGGTATAATTAGAATTGCAAAAGAAAGGGGGTTAGTAGAGTTTAATATCCATAATCTACATGATTATTCGGATAATAAATTTGGACACATAGACGATACACCTTATGGTGGTGGTGCTGGTATGTTAATTAAATGCCAACCAATCTTCGACTGTATAAATAAACTCAAAGATGAAAGAAAATATGATGAGATAATTTTTGTTACACCTGAAGGAGAATTATTTAATCAAAGTATAGCGAAAGAATTATCGTTAAAAAAGAATATAATAATTTTATCAGGACGATATAAGGGTATAGATCAGAGAATTAGAGATAGGCTAATAACAAGAGAAATATCAATTGGTGATTTTGTGTTATCAGGAGGAGAGCTACCTTCATTAGTTATTGCAGATGCTGTTACTCGACTAATCCCTGGAGCTCTAGGTGATAGTGAAAGTGCATTATCAGATTCGCATATGGACGGATTATTAGAACCTCCTCAATATACTCGACCTGCAAACTATGAAGGGATGAAAGTACCAGATATATTGACAAGTGGAAATCATAAATTAGTAAGAGAATGGCAAGAAAAAGCTGCAAAAGAAAAAACTAAAAATCTTCGTCCAGATATGTTAAAATAGCATATATTTGTAAACAGTTTTTGCAATATTCAGAATTAAGAATTAATTTTGTAATCTTATTATATTAAGGTGCCGTGGCCGAGTGGTTAGGCAGAGGTCTGCAAAACCTCGTACGGCGGTTCGAGTCCGTTCGGCACCTCAAAAAACAATTTATATTAAAGGTGTAATGTGGCAGATACTACAGACTTATACAAAGGCGGATATATGCGTTATGAAGGCAACATTTGTCTAATAACTGATGTAGAATTCCGTAAGCCAGGTAAAGGTGGTGCTTTCTATAAAGTTAAAATGAGAGATATAGACTCAGGCAAACAAAAAGAGCACACATATAATTCTGGATCAAGTATAGAAATGGTAAGAATAGAAAAAAGACCTTACCAGTTTTTATATATAGAAGGCGATAATTATGTTTTTATGAGTAATGAAACTTATGAACAGATTCCTTTAGACAAGAGAATGCTTGGTGATCAAATCAAATATTTGAAAGAAAGTGAAATTTGTCAACTTGCTTTTGAAGGAGACACAGTACTTTCTGCTGAAATACCTCAGCACGTTAGTTTGAAAGTTACTATGACAGAACCGGGTTTTAAAGGCGATTCAACAAGTAATACTCTTAAGCCAGCAACTTTAGAAACAGGCGCAGAGATTCAAGTTCCTTTATTTGTCAATCAAGATGATATGATAAAAGTAGATACAACTACTGACTCATATATAGAAAGGGTAAAATAATAAAGAAAATACTTTTTTATTAAGCGTGTTTTTCGTAAAATGCAAAGACACGCTTTTTTTATGTTTTAATTTTAAAAACTTATCCGAAGGGAAATTATGGATTTGCAATACTTAAAGAAATTATTAAAAATCTTTGATGATAGTACTGCAGAAGATTTGGAAATAGAAGAGAAAGGAATAAAACTCAAGATTTCTAAAAATAAAGAAGATAAGGTTAGTGGAAATGCTCCAATTTTTAATCTTACTGGTGCATTACCATCGAATCAAAACTATCAACCACAACCACAGCAAGTGCAAACTGCTCCTATACCTCAACCACAAACATCTACTTCAGAACCAAAGGTTGATGTAGCTTCAGGATTGCATGAAATAAAGGCACCAATGGTAGGTACTTACTATGGAGCACCTTCACCTGATTCTGATGACTTCGTCAAAGTTGGTCAGAAAGTAAAGAAAGGACAAACTCTTTGCATAGTTGAAGCAATGAAATTAATGAATGAAATAGAATCTGACATTGATGGTGAAATAGTAAAAATATTAACAAATGATACTGAAGCAGTAGAGTACAATCAAGTTTTATTTCACATAAAACCAAACTAATATATAATGATAAAAAAATTACTAATTGCCAATCGTGGTGAAATAGCACTGAGAATCATCCGAGCTTGTAAAGAGATGGGAATACAAACAGTAGCTGTTTATTCTGAGGCAGATAGATTTTCTTTGCATACTAAGTTTGCTGACGAAGCTGTTTGTATAGGACCTGCTTCTAGTAAAGAAAGCTATTTACATATACCTTCGATAATAGCTGCGGCAGAAGTAACTAACGCCGATGCGATTCATCCCGGATATGGTTTTCTTTCTGAAAAAGCTGACTTTGTAAATATATGTAATGAACACGGAATCACATTTGTTGGCCCAAGTGCAGAAGCTATTTCTAAAATGGGTAATAAATCAGTTGCAAAAGATACTATGAAAGCTGCTGGTGTTCCCGTTGTACCAGGTAGTGATGGTATATTAAAAAGCATTGAAGACGGGAAAAAAGTTGCCGCTCGTATCGGATATCCAGTTTTATTGAAAGCTGTTTCAGGTGGCGGTGGTAAAGGGATGAGAATAGTTGAAAAAGAGAGTGACTTTGAGAATGCATATAAAACAGCGTCAAACGAAGCTGCTGTTTCTTTCAATGACCCAGATTTATACTTAGAAAAACTTGTTATTGGATCTCGACATATTGAGATTCAAATTATGGGTGATAAATTTGGTAATGTAATTCATTTGAATGAACGTGAATGTTCAATCCAAAGAAGACACCAAAAACTAATTGAAGAGGTACCTTCCCCAGTTCTTAGTCAAAAGCTTAGAGATGAAATGGGTAAAGTTTCAGTGGAAGGTGGAAAAGCAGTTAACTATGTGGGACCTGGTACTATTGAGTATTTAGTTGACAAAGATATGAACTTCTTCTTTATGGAAATGAATACCCGAATTCAAGTAGAACACCCAGTTACTGAAGAGTCACTTGCTATAGATTTGATACAAGAACAAATTAGAGTTGCTGGCGGATCGAAACTAACATTAAAAGAGAAGAAACCAGTTTATCATAGTATAGAATGTCGAATTAATGCAGAAGATCCCGAGAATGGATTTAGACCTACTCCTGGTGAAATAACAAGTTTGCATTTCCCTGGTGGAAGAGGGATTAGAGTTGATTCACATGTTTATCAGGGATATAAAGTACCTCCATTCTATGATTCAATGATTGCAAAACTTATCACTTTTGCACCAACTAGAGATGAAGCAATTGCAAAAATGAGAAGAGCATTGGACGAAATGGTGATAGAGGGTATTAAAACTACTATTCCTTTCCACAGATGGATGATGGACAATGAAGATTTCATTTCTGGTAATATAGACACGAAATATTTAGAACGTCACAATTGGATGGAACTGAGAGACTAAAAAGAAAAAACTCTTTAAAAAATGATTAAGCCGGATTTTTATAAGATTCGGCTTTTTTTATTTATTTATATTAATTCTTGATTATCGTTTTGAATTATCTAATAAACAAATCCGCAAACTAATAATTGAGAATATAAATAGAGTGCTATTGGAATTAATCTTCACATTCAGCTAACTCACGTCTTTCTTCCATTTCTTCTGCCATATCAATAATCTCTTCAGAAGCTTTCTTTTCGAAAGTCCAAGGCAAAACAGCATGAGAAAAACAAATAAATGATAATTTCAACATTTTAAAACCGAAACTACATGCCTTACTGAAATGAGTAAAATAAGACTCTCCTAAATCATTGGGGTGTTCGACAAATTTTGAAATCATAAGAACTTTTTGGTGTTTTGAACAAATCAATATATTAAGGTAAGAAAATTTTAGTAAATTCTTTATATTTGTGGAACCAATTTTTATTAAAAGGAGAAAAGATGAACTTCCCAGAAGATTTGAAATATACTGATGATCACGAGTGGGTCAGAGTAGAAGGAAATATAGCAACTGTTGGTGTAACAGATCACGCTGCAAGTGAGTTAGGCGATGTTGTTTACATTGATATAGAAATGGATGGAACTGTTTCAAAAGGAGATACAATAGGTACGATTGAAGCAGTAAAAACTGTTGCAGATATGTACTCGCCTATATCTGGAACTATAACCGAAATAAATACTAGTCTTAATGACAATCCTGAAGTTGTTAATAATGACGCTTACGGAGATGGATGGATAGTAAAAATAGAATTATCTGATTCAAATGAATTAGATGAATTAATGGACGCTAGTTCATATAAAGAATCAATAGGACACTAAATTTAATTTATAGGGCAATAATATTGCCCTTTTTTATGAGGTACTTATGCTTAGCACAAAAGAGTTAATTAGTAATAAAACTGATGAAATAAGGAAAAATATTGCTGGCTTAGATAAGAAAGTGAGATTATTAGATGGCACTATGCGTCAATATACTTTTTTTGATAATGCGGCAAGCACTCCTTCATTCCTTTCAGTGAGAAATAAAGTTAATGAAGCAATTGATTATTATTCTGCAATTCACAGAGGTCAAGGCATAAAATCCTTTATTTCTACTGAAGCTTTTGATCAAGCACATGATATAGTATCGAAGTTTGTAAATGCAGATCCAGAACAATATATTACAATATTTGTTAAGAACACAACTGAAGCGATTAACAAGTTGAGTTATAGAATATGTTTGAATCCAGGTGATGTCATATTGTCATCTGGCATGGAACATCATTCTAATGATTTACCTTGGAGAAGAAATAATTTTGTTGACTATATTGCAGTTGATGATAAAGGTTATTTGGATATGAATGATCTAAATAACAAAATCAAACAATATGGTAAAAGAATAAAACTAATTACACTTACAGGTGCTTCTAATGTATCAGGATTCGTAAATCCGTATCACGAAGTAGCAGAGATAGCCCATTCTGTAGGTGCTAAGTTTTGTTTAGATGCGGCTCAGCTTGCACCTCATAGAAAAATAGATATGAAACCATGTGACGATCCACAACATATTGATTTTTTAGTAATGTCTTCTCATAAATTATATGCGCCATATGGTTCTGGTGTTTTGCTTTGCCCTAGGGATTTATGCGAAGAAGGTGACCCCGAATTTGTAGGAGGAGGTATGGCTGCATATGTTACCCATTTAGAAACTGTATGGGCAGCACTTCCATTCAAAGAAGAAGCAGGTTCTCCTAATACTATAGGTGGAATTGCAATGGCTGCAGCATGTAAGCAATTAGATGATTATGGTATGGATTATGTTGCAGAACATGAATTAGAGTTAACAAAGTACATTTTGAAGAAATTTGATGAAATTCCAGAAATAGATTTACTTGTAGAAACAGATTTTGACACTCTCGAGGATAAATTAGGAGTTATAGCATTCAATCTAAAAGATATGCACTATAATTATGTAGGCTCAATTTTAGCGCATGAATACGGAATTGGAGTGCGAACTGGTTGTTTTTGCACCCATCCTTATATAGCTAAACTAATGAATATAGACGAAAACACTGCCCAAAAGTTGAAAAATGATATTATTTGCAAACGTAAAGTAGATTTACCCGGAGCAATTCGAGTTAGTTTTGGTATATACAATACATTTGAAGAAGTTGACTATTTAATACAAGCTATTAAAAATATAATAGATGGTAAAGTAATAGGAGATTATGTTTCAGACGATACAACAGGACTTTTTGAACCGAAGGGATACGACTTCAAATTATCAGAGTATTTTAGCTATGATTGAGAATTTATCTGAGATAAGACAAGAATATACGAAATTTTCTTTAGATTTAAGTGATGTCCACTCTTCCCCATTTTACCAGTTCAAAGACTGGTTTGAAATTGCAATAAAGTCTAATTTATTCTATGATCCAACTGCATTTAATTTATCAACTTGTGGAATAGATATGATGCCTTCTTCTAGAATCGTGTTACTTAAATCATTTGATGAAAACGGATTTCAATTTTTTACTAATTATTTGAGTGAGAAAGGAAAAGAATTATCTGAAAACCCTAATGCTTCTATGCTATTCTATTGGGATAAATTAGAAAGACAAGTAAGAATTAATGGCTATGTTGAGAAATTATCTCCAGAAGAATCTGATAAATATTTTTATTCAAGACCTTATGAAAGTAGGATTGGTGCAATTGCATCGGATCAAAGCTCTCCACTTAATTCTAAAAGTGAAATCGAATCGAAGATAATTGAATTAAAAGCAAAATTCCCTGACAATCCTCCACGACCTATACATTGGGGTGGATATTTGATAAAACCAATATCATTCGAATTTTGGCAAGGTAGAGAAAGCCGTTTGCATGATAGAATTCAATATAAGTTAAAGTCTAATAAATGGGAAATAGAAAGATTGTACCCTTAGTTTAAAGTACTTCTTTCTAACTTTTGTTTATTTTCAAAAATCTGAATATTCATCCTTTCTATATGTCGATTTAAATCCTCTATTTTAGATTCCTTTGCTCTTATGTCTGCATTAAGTATTTCTAATTCACTCGTAATTTTCTCATATTCTTTTTCTTTATTACTCTTACTTTGTTTTAGAGCATGTAGCTCTTCTGATTTAAACTTTACTCTGAAATACCTGAGTAATCCATTCCCATACAGAACTAAAAGTAAAATAAAAGTTATAACAATAATATAATCAAAGTCTGATGAATTTCCGAATATCAATTCAGCAATCCTATCTGAATTGAATATAATTGCTACAGATATTATCAATGCTATAAAGTTTATCGTGCTTTTTTGTTTTGAATTCTGATGGATAAATGGTTTAAGATCGTTATCTATTTCATTTATCTCATTACGCAAAGAAATACTGGTTTTTCCTAAACTTTCAGATTTAGTTACCATTTGTTCTTTATCTTTACGAAACTCTTTTATTTCATTTCCTACATTTATTACATCTTCTTGCAATACTTTGTTTCTTTTTTCAATCTCATCTTTATATTTTAAAAATATATTTTCTATACTACTTAATTTCTCATTTCGAATATTACTATCTCTTATAGTATTATATTGCATTAATATTTGAGAATATTCTGTTTTTAAGGAATAGAAAGACTTATCTTTAATAAAGAAATCATTCCTAATTTCTAGTAACTGTGTTAGATTTTTATCATTATCAAAATAATGTTCTAACATGAAGGTCTTATCAAAATTTTTAAAATATGCTAATTCTCTTATTAATTCGAATTCAGTATATGAAAAATTTGGAAAATTAGATTTCAAAGCTTTACTAATATTTATTAATTGCATTGAATCTATATCATTAAAAATCAGTTGATAAACTGCGAAAAGTAAAGTTTTTTCTTTCGAATTAATTTTAAATCCATAATCTGAATTAGTAATAAAATCTAAATTTGGTAACAGATTATTAAAATCATTTTCATTTATTTTTATTTCTTCAAATAGGTTTATTTCTTTAAGTGTAAATTCTTCAAATATTGAGGAGAATATTATCAACCTTTGAAATTCTGCAGGAATATACTTGAGAAGATGATTAACAGCATAAACGGCTGTAGCATTGTCTTTATCTTCCTCAATTTGTACATAATATTCAGCCAACAAAGGAATCCCAAGTATTGGTAAACCATCAATATCTAAATCTGGTGGCAATTCGGAATTATCTGCAATATATTCTTTATTCTTCGGATAAGTCAATTCTAAATAATCTGTTTTTATGTCATTACCAACTATCTTTATTGATTTGTTTCTACTTATATAAAGCAAGTCGATAGTAAAAAACTCCCCTAACTTAATTTGAGAGTCCTTACCTTTGTAGTCATAAAGTAATAAATCACCCAATCTTTTTGCTGTCAAATATGAGAAGAATTCTTCGAACCATTTTTCAATTTTCGAAGAAATAGATTGGGCATCATCAAATATTAGCATTATTTTAATTGGTTCTCTAGATAATAAATAATCTGATAGTGACTCAATCTGATTATTCAATGGAAAGAAATTGTTAAGTAAATCTGCTATTAAGCATTCTATACTTATCTCATAATAATACAATAGTAAATTTTTTTTCAGATCGTTTTTTACACTAACTTCTATTTTCTTTTTTAATGATTCATTAAGCTCTAAATTATTCTCAATTAATAAATATTCATTCACTTCATTGAATAAATCCTTATTTGATATATTTAAAGTGCTTAATGTATCAAAGAAACTATTTACAAAATATTTTGATTCATTGAAAGTAAATTCAGGGTGTTGTAGATTAGAATTCTCAAAGAAATCAGAGGTGATATCGAATAAATAATTGTACTTTTCCCAGTCATTTACATAAGTATATACATTATATTGATTTATAAATTCTATATCTGTTATTAATTCTTGTATTGCAGAAGTTTTACCTGTTAGAAACTCTCCATTTATATTAATTATTTTAAATTTATCTCTTTGAGATAATATATTTTTAAGTTGACTCAACATATCACTTTTGTTATCATATTTCATAGTCTAAACCCCATCTTGACCTCAGTCCCACCACTAGTACTTATAATATCCACTTCATCTGTTAATTTACGAATCAAAAATACACCTCTACCTGATTGTTTTAGCAGATTTTCGGGTAATGTTGGGTCTGGTACTTCAGATTCAATAAAACCATTTCCTTCATCGCGAACATAAATAACGAAATACTTAGAATTCTTTTCTAACTTAATCAGAACTTTTTTACTTTCATCTTTCTTATTGCCGTGGTATATAGCATTATTAACTGCTTCAGTAAATGCTATCAATATATTCATAAAACTGTTATCTAGCTCTATAAGATACTCAGATCTAAAATCATTCAAGAATTCTTCAGCTTTTACCAAAGTATTGTTGTCGGTAGATATTAATAGTTCTTTCGTCATAACTTTATATTTGTAGATAAATAAAAATTCACCAATTCGTTCTTTTTAATCAAATTTATAGATTGAAATTCGTACCAAAAATCTAATTTGAAAGAATTACCCGAATCGAATATATATTCTAAAATCAATTCTGGAGCTAATGATTCAAAGTCGTTTAAAATAACATTATTTTGTGAAATAAACTCACTTATGCGAATATCTTTTCTTTTAAAATACCTTAATCCACATCCAACAATATAATATTCAGTTCTTTTAATAAAAATTCCTCTCAAAAATAACTCAAAATTAGATCTTTGAGGTTGCTCTGCAAATACATTCCAGTAAAGTATCCCTCTTTCAGAATATCTCATTTCATTTTTAGTTTCAAAGAAAGTTTGATTAGCAAGCTTTATTTGTATTGAATCTAGATATGAAACTTCTCGAAAACTAAAACTATTTATTCCAGTAACTATATTTTCAAAATCATAAGTTGTATAATTGGCATTTATTCCTAATATAGGTTTATAGTAGAAATAATTAGACTTAATAATAATAGTTGGAGCCATTTTAATAATTCTATTCCAATTATTCGAAGAACTTCTCTGTGATTTTAAATACACATAATGAAAGAATCTAAATTCATTGCGAATACCAATTGAAAGTATATTAGAAACTCTTCTAATATACTCTATATCTCCTGCTAATGATAACTCATCCCTGTCATCATTATTTTTATCAGATGGTGTATCATATCTAAGCAACCTATAGTCAGTGCCTATACTTAGTGAATCTTTGTTGGAAAGGTTTATAAAACTATTTAATTTCATATTAAAATATGATTCAACTCTATCTTGCCTGTTTTGGTCATTTCTATATATTTCGAATTGATTAGCTGGAAGGTTTAAAATATTTAAAGCAGAGTAATCTTCATTTGTTCTATTATAATTTATATATGAAAATAGATTGAAGTCAATAGCTCTGTAGTTTAGTGTATTTGATATATCAAAGTTATAAATATCAACTTCACGTTTAAAATTAGATTCATTGATGGAATTATAGCTAGAAAGATAATTGTTCGAAATAAGTTCATTATTTAATCCTATCGAAATAATATTAGAAATTTTATCAGATAAATAGAAATTTAAACTGGTACTCATCTGTATTTTATCAGATTGTCTCCGTCTTATGGGTATATCCACTAAGCCTGGATTTATTTCTGGATTATCTCTATTACGATTCAATAATCCTATATCAAAGAATATTGAACTTCTTTCATCAAAGGACTTTAAAGCACTTAATCTAAAGTTTATATCTTTATTCACTCTACCATCATCTAAATTTACTATATCTGCAAACCCTTGACTATTTATATAAAGATCTTCTAATTCTAGATTACTTACTGAATAGTTAGCATAATAATAGTCACCTATTGTTTCTATACCTACAGTTGTATTGCGTTCTTTCCCATACCCTCCCTCCATAAAGGAGTTTTGAAGAAATGAATATTTACTACCTAAAAGAAAATTTAATCTTTCAAGTTTGTTTTGACCAAAGTTTAATGTGTTTGAAGAAATAAACCAGTTATTCTTATTTACAAAGAATAAATCAGAGGTAACTTCATATTCATAGTTAAGTCTTAATTTTTGAGTTTCTTGGAATGAGCTACTATTAGCAAGAGGAGTGCCTTGACCATAATAGTTTTGCAATACATAGAAACGGCCATATTCGCCATTTTGAGTTACAAATATTTCATCACTAAAGTTATAAATGTTCTGAAATTTATTAGTTCCAGTAATTATATAGCTACTATCTTGAACAAAATAAATAGGTTCAAATATAGCTTGAGATTTAGCTGAGTATGTTATTATGATAAATAATAGAAGATATCGAAACAATTTTTATTGCAATCATTTTTTATATTACTCTAAAGTATAGAATAATAAATGACAATAAAAATAATTTATTTAATTATTTTTTAGTTCATTAAGTAAAGCTTGCTTTTCTATTTCTAATTGGCGAATTTTTCGTTCTATCTCATCCAACTCCTGTGGCATTGAATCCATGTCAATTCTTAATCTTGCTGCAGCTTCATCTATAAGATCAATGGCCTTATCAGGTAGAAATCTTTCGGTTATATATCTATTAGAAAGCTCTGCTGCTGATACTATTGCTTTATCTGTTATTTTCACCCCATGATGTACTTCATATTTCTCTTTTAAACCTCTAAGTATCGAGATTGTATCTTCAACTGTTGGTTCATCTACTAATACTTGTTGGAATCTTCTTTCTAATGCTGCGTCTTTTTCTATGTGTTTTTGATATTCATCTAAAGTTGTTGCACCTATCAATCTCAACTCTCCCCTAGCCAAAGCAGGTTTTAGTATATTCGCGGCATCCATACTCCCAGATGTGGCTCCAGCTCCAATTAAAGTGTGTATTTCATCTATAAATAGAAAAATTTCCCCATTTGAATCAGTTACTTCTTTAATAATCGCTTTTAATCTTTCCTCAAACTGACCTCTATAACTTGTACCAGCAACTAATGTTCCCATATCAAGAGAAATTAAAGTTTTATCTTTTAGTCCATCAGGTACATCTCCCGCTACTATTCTTTGTGCTATTCCCTCTACTATTGCAGTCTTCCCTACACCTGGTTCACCTATTAGTAATGGATTATTTTTAGTTCTTCTTGCTAACACTTGTAAAACTCTTCTAATTTCACTATCTCTGCCTATAACAGGGTCTATTTTACCTTTCTGAGCCTCTTGATTTAAATTACGACCGTACTTATTTAATGAGTCATATCTGTCTTCTGCATTTTTATCCGAAGCAGAATGTGTTCCTCTTATATCTTTCATAATTTTATATACTTCTTGTTTATTTATATTATAATTTTTTAGTAGTTCAGAAACTGAATTATTTGTCTCTATAATTCCAAGAAATAGATGTTCAGAACTGATAAATTCATCTTTTAGAACTTTAGCTTCTGATTCTGATATAGAAAATACTTTTCTCAAATCATTAGAAATAAAATTCTCAGTTTCAATATTAGTAACTTTCGGATACTTCTCAATTAAATTGGTAATTTTTATTTTAATAATATCTATTTGACTTGTAATACGTCCAATTATACTAGAAACAATTCCTTCATTATCTTGAACAAGAGCAGCAAAAAGATGTGCAGGTTCAATAGCTTGATTATTAAAGCTTTTTGCGATTTGTGAAGCTGTATTAATTGCTTCTTGTGACTTAATTGTAAAATTATCAAAATTCATAACTACACTAAATACGTTACTAATACTTTAACTATAGACGGTTTTAATTTCAAAAAATTGAAGCGATTATTTTAATATAATAATGTATTTCATATAAAAGTTATGCTAAAGTGTAGCATTTATTTAAAATATTCGTAAGATAGAATATAGATTACAGAAATAAAGCATAATTTAAGATAATTAAAATGCAAAAAATGGAGAATTGATGACAAGTAAAGGCAATATCCTCTGGATAGATGATGAAATAGAAGTACTAAAACCACATATAATCTTACTTGAAAAAAGAGGTTATGATGTTGATAAAGCAACTAATGGAGAAGATGCCATTGAGTTAGTAAAATCTAAACACTATGACTTGATTTTTTTAGATGAGAATATGGTTGGGATGTCAGGATTGGATACTTTGCCTGAACTTAAAAGACTAAGTGCTGCATCTGCAGTCGTAATGGTTACCAAGAATGAAGCTGAAAGTGTAATGGAAGAAGCTATTGGTCTAAAGATAGATGACTACCTTACTAAACCAGTAAACCCTGCTCAAATACTATTAGCATGTAAAAAATTCTTAGAGACTGAAAGAATAGAGACTGAGAAATTCACACAAGATTATATGAGAGGATTTTCACAAGTTAGTAGACAACTTATGGGACCTATGGTTTGGAATGACTGGGTAGATATATATAAGAAATTAGTTCAATGGTCATTCGAATTAGATAAACATCCTGATTCTGGACTAAAAGAAACTTTAAACGACCAGTGGAGTGATTCTAATACAGCATTCTCAAGATTTGTTGAAGATAATTATGTGTCTTGGATAAATAGTGAAGAAAAGGAAGATCTGCCTTTATTCTCTCCAGATATTTTAGATGCATATTTATGGGAAGAAATTGAGAAAGATGGACCCACATTTTTATTCGTTGTAGATTGTATGAGATATGATCAATGGTTATTATTTGAGGAAGTTCTAAGACAATATTATACTTTTGATACTAATTTTTATTGCTCTATATTACCTACTGCAACGCCATATTGTAGAAACTCTTTATTTGCAGGACTTTTCCCTTCTGATATAAAGAAATATTATCCACAGTATTGGCAAGTTGAAGTTAACAGTGAAGAACATACGCAAAACAAATTTGAAAAGGAGCTGATGCAATCTTGGCTTCAAAGAAGAAGAATTAAACTAAAAAATGACCCAGTATATATAAAGATTTTTGACACTGACTACGGTAAAAGGGTTGAAAAAGATATATTAAAGTTTGCCAATAATGATTTGACTGCTATAGTATTAAATGCAGTAGATATGATTGCACACTCAAGGTCTGATTATGCAATTCTTAAAGAAATAGCACCGGACGAATCGGCTTATAGGTCTCTAACTAGTTCATGGTTTAGACATTCAAGTTTTCTTGGTATGTTGAAACAACTATCTAATGTAAAAGATGCAAAAATAATAATAACTACGGATCATGGTTCAATTAGATGTCTTAGAGGTGTAAAAGTCTTAGGGGATAAAGATACTTCAACATCACTTAGGTATAAATTTGGTAAAAATGTAAAAGCAGACCCGAAAACGGCTATGCAAATAAGTAACCCTGAAGATATCAAAGTTCCGAAAGCCGGAATAACTGTTAATAACATAATAGCCAAGGAAGATTATTACTTCGTATATCCTACTGATTATCATCATTATTTGAATAAGTACAGAGATAGTTTTCAGCATGGAGGTATTTCTATGGAAGAAATGATAATACCTGTAATAAAACTAAAAAGTAGATAATTTTTTAATTTGAATATTCTTTGTTAATTTTGTTGTTATGCTTGAAACAAAATACACAACAACTAGCGAAGAAGAAACAATAGAGCTTGGAAGTAAGTTTGCAAAAGGGCTGAACCTTGGTGATATAGTGTTTCTTTATGGTGATTTGGGCTCTGGTAAAACAGAGTTTATCAAAGGTATTTGCCAATTTTTCAATGTTGAAGATTTGGTTACTTCTCCTACTTTTACTATTATGAATAAATATATAGGAGAATATAAAAATCACGAAGTTCCTATTTATCACATAGATTTATATAGAATAGAACAAAACAAAGAATTAAATGAAATTGGTTTTGACGAGTGTTTGTATGAAGAAAATTCTATTAAATTAATCGAATGGGCAGAAAAAGCAGAGACCCATTTAACCAAACCTGCTTTTATAGTAAAGATCATCCCTGATGAAAATTCTGAAAATATTAGAGAAATTTACATTTCTGAATCAGAAGTAGTCCTTAATTAACTATATTTGCCCAATGGAAAGGCAACACTTTAATTTAAATACGAGAATAAAAAGTTGGTTTAGAACTGACTCCCCTGTTTTTACTACTCGAATATCACTATTACTTACTATATTTATTTCAATATTTGGGATTATTTTAGGAGTAGTAGAAGATTCTTTGGCCGTTAAGACTAATGGAATAATTTCTGCACTCGATATACTTAACTCATTTTTATTTCTAAATGCTGTTAATATGAGTGTACGTAATCCTGATTATATTTTTAACTATGGTTATGGAAAATATGAGAGTATTTCAATATTAGCATCTTCGATTTTATTATTACTCGTATTGGGCTATACTAGTATAGAAGCAGTAACAAATTTTGGTAAAACTGATGTAGGTGAAAGTAATTATTTTATACTAATGGTATTTTCCTCAATATCATTTTTATTAATGAGATTAGTATATAGGATTCAAAAGAAATCATCAAAAAAGTATGGAATGCCAATACTAGAGTATGATGCTAGTCTATGGAAATATGATAGTTATATTGAATTATTTGTACTAATAAATTTGTTAGTAGGTTTAGGCTTACAACACTTCGGTTTACGATACATTGGTTTAATGGTTGACTCTGGGGTTGCTATTACCTTAACAATATTTGCTTTAGTTGTTCCATTGAAAGGCTCAAAAGATGCATTGAATCAATTACTTGATAGAACTATACCAGATGAAGTTCAAATGAGATTCCTAAGCGTTGTAACAAAAAATCATACTAATATTTGTGAATTCAAAGCAATACATACAAGGCAATCAGGAAAAGATATTTTTATAGAACTTGATATAATATTACCATTTGATGAAAGTATGGAATACAAGGACAGTTTGGAGAAAAAAATATCTAAAGAAATAATTGAAATTAATCCTAACGCTGTGCCAAGAGTTTACGCTAAAGCATGTGATGGTAAGTGCTTAGATATTAACAAAAGGAATTGTCCTATTCACATTTTCAGAAGTTTAAATGAATGATATAGAAAATATATTAAATCCTGATTCAAATAATAATGAAGCTAATGAATTTGCTTTACGACCAAAAGCTTTTAGTGAATTTACTGGTCAAAAGAATCTTGTTAGTAACCTTAAAATATTTATAGAGGCTGCTAGAAAGAGAAAGGAGTCACTTGATCATGTATTGCTAATGGGGCCTCCAGGTCTTGGAAAAACAACTTTAAGTTATATAATAGCAAATGAGATGGGAAGCCAAATAAAAACAACATCTGGACCTGTATTAGAGAAACCTGGTGATTTAGCTGGTATTTTAACTAACTTAGAAGAAGGTGACGTTCTATTTATTGATGAAATTCATAGGTTATCTACTGTAGTTGAAGAATATCTCTATTCAGCTATGGAGGATTATACTTTGGACATAATGATTGATAGTGGTCCATCAGCTAGAACAATCCAAATAAAAATTCCTAATTTTACTTTAATTGGTGCTACAACTAGAGCAGGATTATTAACGGCTCCACTTCGTTCAAGATTTGGGTTATTATTTAGATTAGATTATTATAATACTGCTGATTTGATAAATGTAGTTAGAAGATCTGCAGATATACTAAATACTGATATTGACGAACAAGGCGCTACTGAAATAGCTTCTCGTTCTAGAGGAACCCCTAGGATTGCTAATAGATTATTACGAAGGAGTCGAGATTTTGCTCAAATCAAAGGTGATGGTGTAATAAGTCAATTTATTGCAAACATGACTTTAGAAGCATTAGAAGTAGATAAATTAGGTCTGGATGATATGGATAAAAGGATACTTCTGACAATAATTGAAAAGTATAATGGTGGACCTGTAGGTTTGAATACCTTATCAGCTGCGGTAGGAGAAGAACCGGGTACTATAGAAGAAGTATATGAACCTTTTCTTATACAACAAGGTTTTCTTCAAATTACCCCAAAAGGTAGAAAGGTTACTTCAAGTACTTATAAATACTTTAATAAAACAAAAAATTCCGAAAATGAAAATGGATTATTTTAATCCAGGTTTTATTGCTTCCACTATTTCTGGAATAGCTTCTAATATTTGTTCATGAGTTTTAAATATATCTTTTGCTTGATTATTAGGATATGCCATTCTCATTTTAACATCATAGATGTAGGTATTCATTAGAAACTTATCACTTTGTTTGTTAAACGTTCCAAGTACAACTTTTTTAATATTTAATAATTGTACAGCTTTCCATAAATCAGATTTGTATTGTGGATTAGAAGGGTCCAAATTAAGTTCAGAAAGGACAATCTCAACTGAATCTGCAGGCACAATATAGTACTCTTCCCCACTATCATCTGCTTCGATTAGTGCAGCAGTAAGAGACTCTTGTAGGTCATAACAAAGTATATTATAATCAATATTCCCATCCATATTCTGAAATGGTAATACAGCAACTCTAGTTTGTGAGTATAATACCGAAGAGAAGAATAATAAACAAAAAATTAGTAGAATCTTTTTCATATTTTTTTAAGAATTTTGTGATAAATAATCTTGGATTTCTAGTAGAATAGTACGAAATTTCTCTTTATTTTGTTCTAAACCTTCCCAATCATTGCTTTTGACTTGAGCCATCATATCTATACCAATATCACCAAGTTCAGCAAAACCAAACTGATAAGACGAACCTTTCATAGTATGGGCTAATCTATACATAGATTCTAAATCTTTATTAGTTCTATACTCAATATATTCAGTATCAAGTTTTGTTAACCAATCTTCTATAAATTCTGGTAGAAGTTCTAATACAAACGGGTCATTTGGTAGTTGCATAATTAAAAGATTGTTTAGTTTAATAAATGTCAATATAATAAAAAATTAACTAAAATACTATAAGCCGAATCCTGTCTTCTCGATATTAATCCGAGGAGGTAATCATTTATCTAGGACACTTGTCACCAAGTATCTCTTGCGGTTTACCCAAGTATGCATGTCCCAAAAGACAACTCAAACGAACAGCTTGAAATCATACTCTTATTTAACCTTGCTCCGTACAGGGTTTACCATGCCAATTTAGTCACCCAAATTGCGGTGGGCTCTTACCCCACCCTTTCACCCTTACCCACCTAAGTGAGCGGTTTACTTTCTGTTGCACTTTCCATACTACTTTTACAAGTAGCTCTTCCCGTTAGGAAGTGTACTGTTCTATGGAGTTCGGACTTTCCTCTATAAAATATTATAGCGATTACCCGTATTTTAGTTTTTAATGAATTATATCGTTTCTACATCTGCTTCATTTACTTCAATTTCTTCAGGAATTAATATCCGAGCACAATTCTCACAAGTAAATAAAACATCTTCATCGCTTCTCATTTCTACTATTAACTGAGGGGGAATAGAACTAAAACATCCAGAACAAGAGTTTTTCTTTACTCTTACAGCAGCATCGCTGTGATACTCCCTTACTCTATCATATTTTGCAAGAGAAGCTACATCTATTTTACTAACTATCTTTTCTCTTCTTTCTAAATATTCGGCCTTTTCTTCATCTTGTTCTTCTTGAACTTCTACTAGTTCTTTCTTTGTATTTTTTAATTCCTCTTTAGAACTAATGAGGTCTGCCTTTTGCTCATCTAGTATTCTTTCTAGATTTTGTTGTTTGATTGTCTCTTGTCTCAACTTTTCAGTTAACATTTTTGACTCTTCCTTCACATGTTTAATTTCACTAGTGATTGCGTCAAATTCTTTGTTATTTCTTACTTGAAATTGCTGTTGAGATAATTTCTCTTCTTTTATTTTTAAGTCTTCTAGAGTTACTTTAGTAACAGAACAAAATTCTTTGACTTCTTCTAATATTTGTTCAGTTTCCTTGACAGTAGCTTTAAGAGCAGTGTTCTTCTTCTCTTGATCAGCAACTTTCTGTGGTAAATCACCAAATTCTTCTTCTAATTCATCAAGATTTCTATCTATAAGTGCCAAATAGGCAAGCAATTGTGATTTAGATTCTTCCATTACTGTTATTAACCTTTATAATTATTTAAATATTTTTTTTGTAATTCTTTATAATTTGATTGAGGATGATAATTCACAGGATTTGTCAATACACTCCCTGTTGTTAGGTTTATATCTTCCCCTAATTTATCTTTTAATATATTTTTCATAGCATTTGGAACAAATTGTTCCATTTCATAATGTCCTGGATCTATTAGTATCATTTTACCATCCATACTATGGAAATCATGATATTTTAAATCGGCAGTTATAAATGCATCACATTTCTTGTAATAAGCATCATAAATATAGCTACTTCCGCTTCCACCAACTATAGCTATTCTTTTTATATCTTCTTTAGAACTCTTATTAAATCTTATTGGAGAATGACACACTTGTGTAATTCTACTAATCAAATCATCTACTTTCATAGAATCATTCAAATCAACTATTATACCCATACCGTAATTATCAATATTCATATCCGGTACGAGCATATCAGATTTGTTTAACCCTAGTTGCTTACATAGTTCATAACTAGTACCTAATGGATGTGAATCAAAATTAGTATGTATCGCGTATAAAGCAATATCATTTTTAATTAATTTAGCTACCAAATTACCAACTCTATTATCTGTTGTTATAGAGGAAAGTGGCTTAAATATAAGTGGATGAAAAGTAACTATCAAATCAGAAGAGCAAGATAAAGCTTCATTTATAGAATCTTCATTAAGCTCTAGTGTTAAATAAACGTTTTTTATCCATGATTTACTACTACTAATTTGTAAACCAATGCTGTCATCACTCCACGCTGTTTTAGGAGGGAATTCCAGCTCAAATATATTTACGAGCTTTGATAATTCCATAAATTGTAATTATGTTCTATGTATCTAAATGATTTTTTTTGAAAAAACGTTTTAGAGTAAGATGCTAAATTAATGAAAAATAAATTGTTTCTAAACTATTGATGTAAAAGATGAGCAAAAAACTTCTATTTTCTATAATTTTCATGATAATTTCATGTTTTCATATCAAATTAAATGCTCAAGTTACTGGTGGTGACAATGGTAAATTTGATAAAGACAGTGTTATTATTTTTGAACCATCCTCTCCTCTATTAACATTAAGTGAGATTAATGATTCAAAGACAACAGCAACTGGATTTGACTTAATCTTTTCCACTTATGGATTTGGTGGTGGTATGTTTTGGAGAGCAGAAATCAATGAAGAATTTGTTTTCGTTTCAGATTTTTTTATAACTGGAATCCGCAAATCCGATGAGCTTGAAAAATTTAATCAAACTACGGGTGAGTTATTTATACCTCACAAAATAAATAGATTATTTTCAATACCATTCTCTTTTGGTATACAATATTTTCCTTTTAATGATCAAATTATAAGTACTTTCAAACCTTTTATCACTCTAGGAACTGGATTTGCTTTTGTTATATCAACTCCTTATGATAAAAGTTTTTTCAATGCTTTCAGTTATGGTGAGTACTATACTAGACCAAATATTAATATTTCTATAGGGGCAGATTTTGGAAATAAGAAAAAATCTCTTTCAGTATTTCAAATAAGATATCTTTCAATTCCTTTTGGAGGCAACGGCCTACAAAGTTTAAAAGCAGAAGTAGAAGACCCTATTACAAATTTTGGTGGTGTGTTTTTGGATTTACGAATTGGACTTAATTATTGAGTAATTGGAAATGACAATATTATTTTGGTTCCTTTATCAACACCATTACTAAA
The DNA here is from genome assembly GCA_041595255.1 of Chlorobiota bacterium. Taxonomy (GTDB): domain Bacteria; phylum Bacteroidota; class Ignavibacteria; order Kapaibacteriales; family UBA2268; genus PGYR01. Next base: position 43,719 of record JBFHKR010000001.1, on the reverse strand, counting down.
TATATTAAAGTTCCCATTATGTAATTCAATCATTTTCTTTGCAATAATTAAACCTAAACCAACACCTTGTTGTTCATTTTTTTCTCTGTTAAATTGATTAAGAGCAGCTATATTTGAAATTTGATTATCTTCGATTCCTATACCTTCATCGCTAAGTTCAACTATCAGATTTTCATCAGAAATCTTAGACGACATTATTACTTTATCACCTTTATTTGAAAATTTGAATGCATTATCACTTAGTTCGTTCATAATTACATAAAAATTTTCAGAGGACATATTTATACTAATACCCATTGTTTCATCTTTCACAATGAAATCATCAAACCTATCGTATTTAGCTGCAGTATTGTTTACTATATCATAAGCTACTGCAAATGGTTCTTCCGTTTTATACAATTTGATTTCATCTAATAGTTCTTCATTATCTTCAATATTATTCAATCTAATGTAAAGTAAGTAGTTTTCTGTAATTTTAGATAACCTTGACACTGACTGTACAATATCGTGTGAAAGCATCTTTATTTCATCAGTGCTTAATGATTCCGATTCTTGATAAATTATCCCAGCATTTCCTTTTATCTCGTTTATAGCAGTTCTAAACTCATGAGGTAATGCATATGTAACACTTTTACCTACTTGTTCAACTTTACTTTTTACATGCTTTTCAAAAACATTATATTTTTTCCATTGCGCATTGATAGCAGAAACTATTTCATCTCTTGAATAAGGTTTTACAAGGTAATCATCAGCACCTTTTGTCATGCCTTCACGCATATTTGATTTTTCATTGAAAGCAGTTAAAAAAATGAAAGGAATCCTATGAGTTATATTATCAGACCTTATATTATCAAGCACTTCAAACCCATCCATAACAGGCATTGAGATATCACATAGAATTAAATCAGGTTTGAACTCTTTCGCCTTTTTTACTCCTATACTACCATTCTCTGCAGTTAATACTTCGTAGCCTTCAAATTCTAATAGTGCTGAAGTACTTTCTAAAATAAATTCTGCATCGTCAATAACTAGGATTTTCTTCATTATATCCTCAATGTTGAATAATTATTAATAACTATAACCGTTTTTGTTGATAACATAATATAATAATAATCTTTTTTATGTTAATTATGTAATCTAAAATATTTCAATATTAGATTAAATTATGTCAACTGCCAAAAGAATAAATTACGAAAACAGAAAAGAAGCTTCAATTAGCCCTATTGTTGGCAATAGAGTGCCGCCAAATTCTATGGAAGCAGAAGTAGCTGTACTTGGTGCGATGATGTTAAATAAGCAAGCAATATCAAAGGCCACAGAGCTTTTATCTGCTGATTCATTTTATTCACAAAAGCATAAACTTATTTATGAATCAATTATTGCCTTATCTGAAAAGAATGAAACTGTAGATATAATTACATTATCTGAACATTTAACCAGAACAGGTAATCTAGATAATGTTGGTGGTAGAGGTTATTTAGCAAAAATTAACAAGGAAGTTGCAACTGCTGCAAATGTAGAACAATATTCTCTAATAGTCTTAGAAAAACAATTACGACGTGATCTAATACAATCTAGTGGTGAGGTAATAAATAATGCTTATGATGATAGTAAGGATATATTGACTGAAATTGACAAAGCTGAATCAGAGATTTTCAGAATAGCTGAAAAACGAATGACAAAGAATTATCAAGGAATGAGGGAACTTACCAAAGAGACTTATCGTCAAATAGAGCAAATGAGAGTAAGATCCGAATCTGGACTAACGGGTGTGCCAACAGGATTAGTCGATTTAGACAAATATTTAGGTGGATTGCAAAAGTCAGAACTAATAATTATTGCAGCCCGACCATCTATGGGTAAAACTGCATTAGCATTGTCAATAGCAAGAAACTTAGCTGTAGAATATAAAAAATCAATTGCATTTTTCTCACTTGAGATGGCATCTACTCAGCTGATAATAAGGTTACTTTCTGCTGAAGCTAAGATCAACCAACAGAAAATAAGAACAGGTAAGATAAATTCACACGAAAATCAAAAAATAATAGACTCTTTAGGAAAACTAAACGATGCTAAAATTTACTTTGATGACAGCTCAATGATTGAGATTATGGAACTAAGAGCAAAATGTCGTAGACTAAAAGCAGAACATAATATAGATGCTGTATTTGTCGATTATCTACAACTGATAAGAGCTTCAGGTATGGAATCAAGAGAAAGAGAAATCTCAATAATTTCAATGACTTTGAAGCAAATCGCAAAGGAATTAGAAATTCCTGTTATAGCATTAGCACAGCTAAATCGTTCAATAGAAAGTCGACCAGGTAAAAGCCGTTCACCTATGTTATCAGATTTGAGGGAATCAGGATCAATCGAACAAGATGCTGATGTTATATTATTTGTACAAAGGGCTGAAGTATATGGACAAATGGAATACGAAGACAAAACTCCTACAGAGGGTACTGCAGAACTAATAATTGGTAAACAAAGAAATGGACCAATTGGTACTGTAAGAATAGCATTTCAGAAAAATTATGCTAGGTTTGAGAATTTAAGTTATGGTTATGAAGAAATGCCTGAAAGCCCAAGTATGTCTGATGATGATTCTAACTTCTAAATAATTGCGAAATATAAATAAGTGTAGCAGTAACAAGTAAGTTAACAATTAAAACAACGGTCATTAACTTATATTTTTTCTCTATAAAAAAATACAAAGCCGGTACTAATAGTACAACTGAAGTTATCATTCCAATCAAAAATATAGTCATAATTTAATAAATCCATAAAAAACAGTGAAATGACATCTTGCACAAGTCACAAAGTTATATTATTTTTGTAATCTTATAAAATCGAAAAATAGAAATAAGTATGTTTGATAGTTTACAAGAAAAGTTAGAACTAACATTAAAGAAATTTCGCGGTCAAAACAAGATAACCGAAGATAATATTTCTGAGGCACTTCGTGAAATTCGTAGAGCATTGCTAGAAGCAGATGTTCATATTGATGTCGTTAAAAAATTCGTAGATAGTGTAAAAGAAAAAGCTATTGGAAGCGAAGTAAAAGGAACTTTAAGACCAGATCAACTAATAGTAAAAATAGTAAACGATGAATTAGTTGAATTAATGGGAAATAAGCGATCTGAACTTAGAATCGCATCAGGAAAACCTACAATTATATTAGTTGCTGGACTTCAAGGTTCAGGTAAAACAACTTTCTGTGGTAAACTTGCTAAAAATCTGCGTAAGAAAGGACGTCAACCACTGTTAGTTGCTTGTGACGTATATAGACCTGCAGCTATCGACCAGTTGAAAACTTTAGGTGAACAAGTAAAGATTCCTGTTTTCACAGAAGAAGGTAGTACTGATCCTATCGCTATAGCTAAGAATGCCTTAGAGTATGCTAGAAAGTTTGGAAGAGACACAATTATCGTCGATACTGCTGGACGTTTGACAGTAGATGAAAAGATGATGGATGAAGTCCAAAACATTAGTAAAGCTATAGATCCTATTGAAACTTTGTTTGTCTGTGACGCAATGATAGGTCAAGATGCTGTAACTACTGCAAAAGCATTTCATGATAAACTAGAGTTAACGGGTGTAGTACTAACTAAATTAGATGGTGATACAAGAGGTGGAGCTGCTTTATCAGTTCTACATGTTGTTGGAAAACCAATTAAATTTGTTGGTGTAGGTGAAACTGTTGATGATTTAGAACCATTTCACCCAGAAAGAATAGCTTCTAGAATATTAGGTATGGGTGACATACTAACTTTAGTTGAAAAAGCTGAAGCACAAATAGATAAAGCTGAAGCTGAGCAGTTGGAAGAAAAAATTAGAAAAAATGAATTTACGTTTGATGATTTCCTAAGTCAATTAAGAGCTATCCAAAAGATGGGTTCTTTAAAAGATTTGCTTGGTATGATACCAGGTATGGATAAACAACTTAGAAATGTAAATATAGATGATGGTGCTTTCAAAAAAGTTGAAGCTATCATCCAATCAATGACAAAGAAAGAAAGAACCAATCCGAAAATTATAAATGGTTCCCGTAGAATGCGTATTGCTAAGGGAAGTGGGACAAATGTACAAGATGTCAACCGACTTTTAAAGCAATTTGATGATATGGGTAAGATGCTAAAAAACATATCTAGGGGTAAAAAATCTAGAATGTTAGGTGGTTTAGGTTTAGGAAAATTTGGTATTAAATAAATTTGAAATTAAATTGCAGTAAATAATCAGGTAATATTACAAAAATGGTAAAATTAAGACTAAGAAGAAAAGGGCGTAAAGGTTACCCCGTATATGATGTTGTAGCTGTTGATAGCAGAAGAAAAAGAGATGGTGCATACATCGAAAGACTTGGATATTATGATCCAAATACAAGTCCAAACACTGTTAAATTGGATGATAATAGGGCTATTTATTGGTTAAATGAAGGTGCGCAACCTACTTTAACTGTTAAAAATATATTTAGTCACGAAGGTGTTTTGCTTAAGAGAGCATTACTTTTCAAAGGTTTAGATGAAGATCAGATTTCTGAACAAGTAACTAAACATAAAGAAAATGCACTAGCTAGACACGATAGATTGAAAAAAGCTAGAAAAGCTAAAAAAGCAAAACCAGCTGTTGAAGAAGTTATTGAAGTTGTTGAGTCTGCTCCTGAAGCAGCATCTACTGAAGAATCAACTGATACTGCTGAATAATATTTAGCATATTAATTGCCAAAAATAAAAAAAGCCGGCTTGACCGGCTTTTTTAGTTTGTGCTTTTTTTTTCAATGTTTGGCTGGTATGCTAAAAGAAACAGTAGTCCCTTCTCCTTCTTGTGATTCAATCCATATTTCCCCTTCATTCATCTCGATGAAAGACTTGCTTAAGATAAGACCAATACCAGTCCCCCTCTCCCCTTCCGTACCAAACCGAGAATCTTTACCATTCCCTATTTCAAATATATCTTGTAGCATAACTTTATCAATTCCAATTCCTTTATCAGATATTGTAAAATTTGCCTTTGAATCTATATTTTGAACATCTATAACAACTTTACTATCTACTTTCGAATACTTTATTGCATTTGAAACCAAGTTTTTAATTACTATGGATAATAAATTTGGGTCCCCATAAGCATATACTTCTTGTCCATTGTTATAAACAATATCAATATTTTTGCTTTTAGCTTTAGGTGTATAATGATCTATATATTTTTTAACTAAATAATTAATAGCAAACTTCTCTGGATAAATCTCAATCTCATTTTTCTGTAATTTAGCCCAGGTTAATAGATTTTCTAACAATAACATTAGGTTATTTGAGGCATCTTTGATTGTAGCAAGAGAATCTTTAATTTCTTCTTGGCTCATATCATTATAATAATCAACTAAAACAGAAGTTATGTTTTTGAAACCACTTAAAGGGTTTTTCAAATCATGAGCTATTATTGTGAAGATTTTATCTTTAGTTAAATTTATCTCATGCAGTTGACTATTGCTGTCATTTAATTGTTTGTTTAACTCAGTAAGTATTTGATTCGTCTTTCGCTTGGATCTATATTTAGAAAAAAGAAGTATAGCTATAAATATCAACAAAATAGTTAATGATACAGCTCCAATAATCAGAACCTGAGTTAACTCTTTATCTTTCTTAAGTATTTGGATTTCTGTATCTTTCTTTTGTAGCATATATTCTTCATGTAGCTTTTGGATTCTTCTATTTTGTTCTACATTGTATATACTATCTTTAGTGGAGTTAAAAAGCTTACTATAACTTAATGCTGCTTTATAATCAGAAGTATTTTCATATAACTTAGAAAGATAAAAATAACTATCCGCAATAATTGCTTTGGCATTTAATTCTTGAGCTATTGATAAAGCATCTTCGATATTTGAAGCCGCAGTATTATATTTTTCAAGACTAATAAATACTTGTCCTAAATTATTCAAAGTTTCAGCTTCACCTTTTCTATCTTTTAGATCTTGACTTATTTCTAGTGATCTATAGAAAAACTCTAAAGCTGTATAATTATCACCTTTACCTAGATATACAACACCTAAATTATTGTAACTATGCAAGAGTCCAACCAAATCATTAATTTCTTTACTTACCTCAAAAGCCAGATTATAGTATTTAAGTGCACTATCTATTTGTTTATCATTCCAATATATAGAAGCTAAATTGTTATAAGACTGAATAATTAATGGCTTTTCATTGTATTGTTTAAATATACGGAAAGATTGTTTGATATAGTCTAAGGCAAGTTTATAGTCTTTTATATTGTTATATATAAGACCTATATTGTTTAGTGCTATAGCTCTATCTCTTTCTTTTTTTGATTTTTCAGCTATTCTTAAAGCTTTGAAATAAAAATCAATAGCTTCTTCATTTCTACTTATGTACCGAAATGAATCACCAATTCCATTTATAAATTTAAATCTATATAAACTATCTAATTTGGGGTCTTTATCTATTATATCAAGTCCTATTTTTGCATAATCAATGCCTTTCATAGGAAGTACATTTCTATACTCGACTAAAAGCCTGAATAATAACTCTACCTTTTTTTCTTTGGATAAATTTTCTTGTTTATATAATTTCTCCAGTTTATCAGTTGCTTCATCAGCATTCAAATTATGTAATGATAAAAGGATAATTAATATAATAATACTATATCTCATATTTTCTTAGAATAATTATTGAAACTAAGGAAAGAAAAAGAGTAATTAAAGAAATAATAAATCCAGTATTGTAAGTATCAGAATCATATTCAACAACAACATGATTTTCTCCTTTCTTCAACTTAATTGCTCTAAAGCAATAATTAACCAAATGTACTTCTGAATCTTTTTTGTTGACTTTAGCTTTCCATGATGGGTAATATATCTCACTTAGAATTAATAATCCATCAGTAGAATTGCTGATTTTGTACTCCAATCGATTATTTTCATAACTAATACACTTGATTTCTGATAATGGCTCTTCTTCTATTGATTCAAAATCAATTTTCTTCTCGAAAAGTGCAGTTTTCTTTAAATCATATTCACCGGATTCCATTATACTTTTTATATTGGAAGAGTCAGTGACTATAACTTTATTTACGAACCATGCATTTCCAAATCTATCAATATTTTCGTAGAATCTAGGAGCATTTAAATTCCTATCTATACCGACTGAATATCGTACATTAAGTATATCCATATTTAAATCAATATTAGGCATAGGTGGATTTACTCTTTGAAGTAACAATGGATTGTAACCTTCAATCAGCATTATTTTATCAACCATTCCTTGATTACGCTTCATTGCCATATATCTCACTGGTTGATAAAGTCTCATATTGACTCTAAATATATCTTCGGGTAGACTGGGTACAAATGCCTTTTTAAACTCTTGAGGCATCCTATAACCATTTGGTATCTGGTCTTCTATTGGATTCTGTGGGTTGCTATTAAAACCACCTCCAACTGAAAATAGATCAAAAAATAATATGAAAATTAGAAGAGGACCTGATATTGCGGCTTTAAGAAACTTATTTGAAGTAAAATATGCAATGCCTAAACCTAATATTAGAATTGTAATAGTACCTAACGCTCTCGAATTTATTCCATCTCTAAGTAGTTCAGGAGTATTAAAACCGTCATAAAATGAGCCTGTCATTACTAATATTGACATAATAATAGGAATAGCGAATGCGAAAACTAACTCTTTAGTATATTTTTTAGATTTATCTAGAAGTATATCAAAACCTATACCCGCCAATAAACTAAAACTCAATGTGACAAAAAACATCATCCTTGCTGGCATACGAAATGTATTTATGTATGGAAGATTATAAAATATATCAAAGAAAAAGGAATTCGAGCCTAAAGAGAATAAAAAACCAAAAATAGAAATTAAAGCAAATATAATTATTTTGATGTCCTTGTAGCCTACTATAACTGAAAATAGTCCAAGAGCAAATATTAATGCTCCAAAATAAAAACTGGTTTCCCAATAGTAATGAATACCTTGTACTCCTTCAAAAGGTAAATAGAAAGAGGCACTTCTTAAATCATCCCCACTAACCGTACCAAATAGATTTGGTACAACTGTTGTTAATGCTTGTTTGAAATGCAACGATCCTTCAGTAGCTTTTTCATAGTTTATCTCAGCTCTTTGCGACAATTCTGCAAGTTCTTGAGCTGGTAATAACTGTACTGTGAATAATCCATACGCAATTATAAAAGTCAGAATAGTAGATACAATTAATTTAGTAGTATTAAGTTCTTTCGTTTTGAATGATTTCACTAGAAAACCAATTGCGAATAGACCAATAAAAATAAATTCGTATAAAATAGTCTGAGGGTGTCCAGCTAAAATTGATAAACCTAAAATAAGTCCACTTAAAACACCTAAATATATTTTCCCTTTATCAAAAGCAAAATATAAAACACCTATAACTAAAGGCAACCAAGCTAACTGGTAGATAATCATAGGGTGTATAGTATGACAAATCATCAACATTGAAAAACTATACCCTATACCAGCTAACACACTACCATATTTAGAAATACCAAGCTTTCGTGATAAATAAAAAGTATTAAATTGTGATAGTGCGAAATGTAGAATAATAACTAGTTGCAATGCTGCAAATGGTAATCTATCATTTGAAACGAATAAATCAAGTAATCTATTTAGGGGGTAGTAAAAACCCGTTTGAATATCAGCAAAGAATGGCATCCCACTAAAAGTATAAGGGTTCCAAAAAGGAATTCCTTCTGATGTAGCAGCAAAGTTTTGAAAAGGATAAACATATTCAACAATATCTTCCCAAAAAAAAGCGTCTCCAACAATATTCGCCCAAAAGAAAACGGAAGTTGTAATAAGCGATATCAGAACAGCTAAAAAATAGTCAGACTTAATTATTTTAGTTAACATATTATTCTCAAAGTTGTTATTGATAAGAGTAGTTCATTCGTTATAAATAATGAATAGAATTACTCGTATATTATTATTTAAAAGTTTACCAAAACTAATAAACAATATACTATTTTAATAAATAAGCATTAATAAAATGCTGAAAATGATATAAGAAATGGAGTGAGAGATGAATTTCGAAGAGAAAATAACATCAGAAATGAATAGAGCCCTTAAAGAAGGACAAAAACTTAGATTAGAAACATTGCGTTCTCTTAAATCTATGATTTTAGAATTTCAGAAAAGCGGAAGTGGTAAAGTATTAAATGATGATGAAGTTACTAAAATGCTTAATAAAGCGGCTAAAAATAGAAAGGATTCAATTTCTATGTATTTGCAAGCTGGAAGAACAGAGCTTGCAGAAAAAGAAAAGTTGGAATTAGAAATAATTCAAGAATTTATGCCAGCCCAATTAACAGAAGAAGAATTAAATAATTTGATTGTATCCATAATTAAAAAAATTGATGCTAAAGAAATATCAGACATGGGTAAAGTCATGGGTGCAACTATGCAAGAAGTCAGTGGCAAAGCAGATGGAAATATGGTTCAACAGATTGTAAGAAAATTATTGAGTAATAGTTAATGAGTAAAGAGTTAGACCTTTTAAGAAACAGACTTTTAATAGAGACAGAAAAAGAACTTGAGTTCGGTACGGTATTAGAAGAAATTTCAAAGCTTTGTAATTCAAAAAAAGCTTCGAATCTGACGCTTAACATAAAGCCATTTAGTAATTTACAAGATTTAAAGAATGAATTAGATTTGACTGAAGATGTCATTAATATATTCCAGAATGGAGAAGAATTACCTTTATCAGGACTAAGAGAAATAGATTCCTCTTTAAAAAAGGCACAAATCAGTAATGCTATTTTAGATGAGTTTGAATTATTGAGGATAAAAGATAACCTTAGAGTATTTAGATTAGTTTATAATTATATTTTAATCAAAAGTGAGTCTTTAGTAAGTCTAAGTAGCTTAAAAGAACTAATACACTATAACCAATTCATCGAAAAACACATTGATGATGCTATTAGTGACAATGGTGAAATCAAAGATACTGCATCAAAACAATTGCAATCTATAAGAAGGAATATTCTTTCAACTTCCGATAGATTAAGAAATAAACTGCAATCAATTCTTAAAAAGACCTTTCAAGACGATTTGCTTCAAGATGATTTTTATACTTTAAGAGAAGAAAGATTTGTAATTCCTGTTAAAACAGAGTTTAAAAACCAAATTCCAGGAATTATTCATGGTTTATCAAATACTGGAAGTACAGTATTTTTAGAACCATCTGAAATCATTGACATGAACAATAGTCTTTCGATACTTAGAAATGAAGAAAAGAAGGAAATATTTCGAATTTTAAGTGAAATAACTCAAGAAATCGGACAAGAATCAGAAATTCTAATTGAAACTAATGAAGTAATAACTAGATTAGATCTGATAAATGCCAAAGCAAAGTATGCTCGTAAATATGATGGTATGAAACCTATAATAGTTGAAAGTAATGAAATAGAATTAAAAAATATTTATCATCCATTACTTTTGAAGAATAAAAATAAAAAGCAAGTAATGCCATTATCTATTAGTTTCGACTCTATAAAACAAGGCCACCTGATTTCAGGACCAAATGCCGGAGGAAAAACCGTTGCTTTGAAAAATATTGGTCTCAATTTATTAATGGCTATGTCTGGAATTTACACATTTGGCTTCTGCAAAACTGGATTGCGAGATATATTTACTTCCATCGGAGATCACCAATCTATCGAAATGGATTTAAGTACATTTTCTTCACAGATGAAGAGGATCAAAGATATTCTTGACGTTGCTGATCCTGATGCCCTAATGCTAGTAGATGAGATATGTTCGGGTACAGATCCCAAAGAAGGTTCAGCATTGGCTTCTGGTATATTGGATACAACTCTTAACTACAATCTTAAGTTCATAGTTACTACACACCAATCTTCACTTAAAACTTATGCTTTGAACAAAGAAAATATTGAAAATGCTTCACTTGAGTTTGATGAAGAAAATCTAAAACCTACTTATAACTTTTTAGCAGGTGTCCCAGGTAATAGTTATGCTTTCAACTTAGCAGAAAGTATAGGGTTATCAAAATTAATACTTACAAGAGCAGAAAGTTACTTAGATACTAAAGATTCTGAAATTGACAGAAGTATATCTGAAATTGTTAATTATAGAAAACAAGCTGAGAAGATGAAACTAGAAGCTGAGAATAGTTTAAGAAAAGCCGAATCTAAACAAAATGAATATGAAAAATTAGTTGAAGAAGTAAGAAAGAATAAATCTGATTATAAACTAAAAGCCCAACAAGAAGCAAATATAATATTAATTGAGGCTAATAAGTTAGTAGAAAATACGATTAGAGAAATACAAGAAGGTAAAAGAAAGCTAGGTGAAGTAAAAAAAGAGTTTGAGATAAAGAAAGAAGAATTAAAACAAAAGCTATCACAACCTCATAAAAAAGAAGAAAAAAGCATAAAATCAGAAGGTAAAATAGAGAAAGGAGACATAGTTAGAATTGATACTTATGATACTCCTGGTATTGTTATAGAATTAGTAGAAGATGAAAAACATGCGGTTGTAGAATTCAATGGATTAAAATTTAGGACAGAGCTAAATAAATTAGTAATAGTAAGTGGAAAAGTAAAAAAAGAAATTAATAATGCTAATAATGACTCGAGTAAATTTTTTAAGATGGGTGCAGAAACACGGGTAGATGTAAGGGGAGAAAGAGTTAATGAGGCATTAGCAATAGTTGATAGCTTTCTAAATGATGCCGTAATCGCTGGACTGCCATTTCTAACAATTTTACATGGTAAAGGTACAGGAGCACTAAGACAAGCAATACATGAATATTTGAAAATGCAAACATCTATTAAATCATTCAGAAATGGTACCTTAGCTGAAGGTGGAGAAGGTGTTACAGTTTTAGAATTACTATAAAATTTAATTATTAATATTAGAGTTACATTATGTCAAAATTTAAAATAGCTACTTTGCTTTTTGCTATAGCTTTAACTAATCTAAAAGGAAATGAAATGACAGAATTTCAACCTCCCTTAACAAAAAAAACTACGGTGTTTGATACCTTACATGGTGAAATCATAAAGGATGATTACAGATGGTTAGAAGATAAATCTAATCCGGAAGTAAGAGCGTGGTCAGAAAAACAACATAAATCTACAGTCGATTACATCCTTAATAATGGTAAAGATATTGAAGGTTTAAAGGATGAAATCAAAGCTTTAAATGATAGAGATTATAGAAGTGCTCCTTTTTTTAGAGGGAAAAGAGAATTCTTTTATTCTAGAAAAAAAGGGGAACAGCATAATACTCTTTATACTATAATTGACGGAAAGGAAATAAGGCTCTTCTCCCCCATTGATTTAGATTCAACTGGAAATACATCACTATCAGGTTTAGATTTTACCGAGGATGGAAATATAATTTCTGTAGGAACACAATACAAAGGCGATGAAATTGACACTTACAGATTATTAGATTCGAAAACGGGTAAGAAAATTGGCGAGGATATAACAGGACTAAGATCATTCTCATTCGCAAAGGACGAAAAATTTGCATATATTACTGTTCAAACAAGGGAAATGATTGATCAACAGAAACCTATTCAAGTTTATAAACACAGATTAGGCTCGAGTAGAGAAAATGATATTTTGCTAGCAGAACCTAATGATGCAAAGGATGTTGCTAGTGTATGGGATACGAAACATGGTGGATTAACTTTCTTTAGTCAGGGTGATTTTTACTCAAATACATTAAAAATGAGAAAACAAGGTGATAATAGTGATCCCAAAACAATATTCAGTTCCAAAGAATTCACTGCTTTTCCAGATTTCCATGATGGCAAAATATTTTTTCAATCTAACTACAATGCTCCCAATTTTAAAATATATGTAACTGATGTTAATACACCAGAATTCGAAAATTGGTACGAATTCTACCCAGAGAAAGAAACAGTATTAGAAGGTTTCACTTTTACATCAGACTATGTATTAATTATGTATAAGAAAGATGTGCTTAGTCATTTAGCAGCTTACGATTTCGATGGTAATTTTATAAAGGAAATAAATACTCCTGAATTCGGAGATATATCGGGAATGAGTTATAATGAGGATTTGAATACAGTATTCGTAAGTTTATCAACATTTACAAGTCCTGCCAAACTTTATAAATTGGATGGAAAAACTTTGGAATGGGAATTTTATTATCAAGATAAATTACCCATTAATACAGAAAACATAGTTTCAAAAATGGTTAAATATAAATCATTGGATGGAACAATGATACCATTATTTATTTCCCACAGAAAGGATATAGAACTTGATGGAAATAATCCTACTTTATTATATGGGTATGGTGGGTTCAACATTTCAATGAGTCCTTCTTTCTTAGGTGATAAAGCCTCTTTTATCAATCGAGGTGGTATCTATGCTGTAGCATGTTTACGTGGAGGAAGTGAATACGGTGAAAGTTGGCACAAAGACGGGATGTTAGAGCGAAAACAAAACGTTTTTAATGACTTTATTTCCGCTGCAGAGTATCTAATTTCAGAGAAATATACTAATTCTGATAAATTAAGTATTTTAGGTGGTTCTAATGGAGGCTTATTAACTGGAGCATGTTTAGTTCAAAGACCTGATTTGTTCAAATCAGTAGTAGTTGCGGTTCCTTTATTGGATATGTTGAGATACCATAAATTCTTAATCGCTAGATATTGGATACCAGAATATGGTGACCCTGATAAAGCAGAGGATTTTGAGTTTATAAGACAGTATTCACCTTATCATAATATACAAGAGGGAGTCAACTACCCCATTACTTTAGTTAAAGCTGGTGAAAATGATACTAGAGTAGATCCACTGCATGCAAAAAAATTCGCTGCTGCATTGCAAAACAATCAAGGACAAAAGAATAATATCTTTCTTTTCGTCGATTTCGATTCAGGTCATGGTAGTGGTCAATCAATAGATAAACAAGTGGAGAATACATACTTACAATGGAAGTTTATATTCAATACATTAGGGATGTAAAAAAAAATTGGAATTAAAGTTTAAAAGCGTTTGATAGTTAGCTCTATTAAACGTTTTTTTTATTTAATGCTTCTAGTATTGTTTCTAATAAATGTTCGAAATTACAAGGTTTTTCTAATCTACCATCGAATCCAAATTCTTGGTAGTGTGATACAACTGGCTTTGATGAATGTCCACTGAATACTAAGGCTTTTATATTAGGATCTATTGACCTGATTTCTTTTAAAACATCTAGTCCATCTATATCATAACCAACTAATGTCATATCTAATATTGCGATATCGAAAGGATTATTCTGGTGTGTTTTTTTGAAGTAATCAATCGCTAAAATAGGATTATTGAAAGTTGATATTTCTAGATCAGTTATTATTTCAGAGACATCCGACATTGTATTTGTAATATTTATATCATCATCTACTAGAAAGACCCTAATTTTTCTAAACTTATGATTAATATTTTTTTTCATAGAGACTATTTCTTTCTCGATTCCTTCTTTTTGTTTTTTCAAATAAATTGAAAATAATGTACCTTTACCGACTTCGGATTCTACAGTTATAGCACCCTTATGATTTTTAATAATAAAAAAAACTGTTGGTAATCCAAGTCCTTGACCATCCTTTTTTGTAGTATAAAATGGAGTGAATATTTCCTCTATTACTTCCTTTTCGATACCTATACCTTCATCCTTTATATCAATCTTTATATAATCACCTTCAGCTAATGATTGTACCTGCTTGTCTGACAAATACACATTACTAGTTGATACTTCAATCGTACCACCTTTTAACATCGCTTGGTTGGCGTTTATAAGTAGGTTTAGAATTACCTCATTTAATTGTTTACTATCGGCTTCTATAGGAAATATATCTTTTTCTAAATTTAATACGATTTTGTTTGACGTTCCAGCTAATGCAATTTCTACTGAGTTCTCAATAATTTCATTGATATCTATTGATTCTAAAGTGGGTTCATTTGACTTTGTAAAAGTCTGAAACCTTGTTGCTAAAGCATTAGCTTGCTCCAAACTTGCAGAGATTCGATTTAATTGTTTTTCAATAGATACAGGACTCATTTTTATGACATCAACTGACAAGGTTATAGCAGCTAATATATTTTTGAAATTATGAGCGATTCCACCCGCCAATATTCCTAATGATTCAAGCTTAGAGATTTTTTGAAGTTCTGATAAATGCTTTTTTCTCTCCGATATATCCATTAGTACTCCCCTAAATCCAATCAAATCTTCTCCTTTTCTAATAGCACTTGCAAACAATAGAACATCGAATGAATCACCATTTTTTTTCATACCAGTATATTCTATCGGACCTAGATTAGGGTTCTGAATTCTATTCCGGAGGTTTTCTTTTATTAAGTTTCTTTGATCTGGGACAACTAAATCGTAAGTTTTTAGATTTTCTATAAATTCATCTTTTTCATAACCAAACCACTCAATTGCTTTACTGTTAGCATATTTTATACTTCCATCTAAATCAACTTCTAAAACCGCGACAGGTAGTAATTCTGTCATTTTTCTAAATCTTTTTTCGCTTTCTACTAATTTTTCTTCAATCTGTTTACGGGATGTAAAATCTCTAGCTACAACTATATAACCTTCTTTTTGACCATCATTACCTTTGAATACAGATACTTTAACATTATTCCATTTAGTTTCTCCATTTATTTCTAAAGAATAATCAAATTGTCGTGACTTTCCGTCTAATTTTATCATATTTATAGTTGAGTCGAAACTTTTAGAAATACTTTCAGGCAATACTTCAGAATGATGTTTATTAAGAAATTGTTCTGGAGTAGCATAAAGTTCATCTTTACTTGATGAATTATAGAAATCCGTAAAAACACCTTCATTATTTACTACAAATACTAAATCATCAATATTTGACATTACATTTGCTTGTTTGATCTCACTTTCGTTCAAAGCTTTTTGTATTTCTTTTTTATCAGTATTATCTTGGACTGTACCTCTCAACCCAATTGGATTACCAACATCATCAGTTATCAATTCTACATTTGTTCTATAATGTCTAAGTTCTCCTGTATCCTTTTTTATACCTCTATATTCAGTTGCCAAAGGTTCTTTAGTTTGTATTAAATTCTCTAATTGACTTTTATAAGTAGGTCTATCTTTTTCAAAAATCAAATCTAACGCGGCTTGTTTAGTGGTAATATATTCTTCAGGTTTTAGTCCTATTAGTTTATTTAACTCTTCAGACCACCATACTTTTTCATCAGAAAAATAACCATCGAAATATCCAGTATTTGACAATCGTTGTAAATAGTCAAATCTTTCTTTCATCAAACTTTTTTCTCTTGATAATGTACGTAATCTAACTACTACTAGTAGTAATGCAACTGCAAGACAAATAGATATAATTAGAAACACTAAGGTCATAATAAATTATCATTTTCTAATTTATGAAATAAATCTAATATGATAGATATGTACTAAAGTACGGATAATTGGTATAAAATAAAAAAACATCTTAATATTAATTAAGATGTTTTAAAAAAAGGGGGTAGTACACCCGAAGAGATTCGAACTCCAAACCTTCTGATCCGTAGTCAGATGCTCTATCCAGTTGAGCTACGGGTGCAATTTAATTCTTTGCTTAGTTTAGTCTTTCTTCAAAGATTTGATAAACTTAGAAAGTCTAGATTTTCTTCTAGAAGCATTATTTTTATGAATGATACCTTTCGCAGAAGCTCTATCAATTACTTTGATAGCATTGCTAAGATTGTCCATACCAGCAGCATATTCAGTTGATTCCCTAACTGCTCTAACTGCTACTTTTACTTGCTTTTTATACTCTCTATTGTATAAATTTCTTTTTTTAGTTTGTCTTATTCTTTTGACAGATGATTGATGATTAGCCATAATCTTAAATGATTTTATTATTTACAAAATATTTGACTTCAAAAATACATCTAATATTACTTTATTGCAAAATAAAATAAAGATTTAATTTAATAAATTTGTATTTATTTCTATTGTAACTAACTTGTAAGATGTCAAAAATGAAAATATGTAAATGTTAAAAGAACTTCTCAGACCAGAAATAGAAGATATAATAAAGCAAAGAAGGTGGAAAGACCTCCGAATTGGTTTGGAAGGTTGGGAACCAGCTGAGATTGCAGAGTTACTTCTTGAAATAGAAAAAGAGTATAAAGTTCTATTATTCAGAGCTCTACCAAGAGAAGTTTCTACTCAAGTATTTAGTCATATAGAAGCAGAAGAGAGGGATCAGTTACTAAACGAATTAACTGATGGTGAGACTCGAAGATTATTAGCAGATATGTCACCTGATGATAGAACAGCTTTGTTAGAAGAATTACCTGCAAAAGTAACGAAATCATTAATGAATATGCTCTCTGCTGAGGATCTGAAGGAAGCAAGATATTTGCTAGGTTATCCTGAAGAAAGCATTGGGCGTCTTATGACACCGGATTTTGTAACTGTTCAACCTGATTTTACGATTAGACAATCAATTGAACATATTCGCAAATTTGGGAAAGATAGTGAAACTATATATCGAGTATATGTTATAGATGATAATGGAAGATTAATAGATGATATACTCCTTAAGAATTTGATTCTAGCAGACGAGGAGATGAAAATTTCTGAATTGATGGATGACACATTTTTGTCGCTATCAGCTTTTGATGATCGGGAAGAAGCTGTTCGTATGCTTGAAAAATATGACGTGTTAGCATTACCAGTTGTTGATTCTAATGGTTACATAGTCGGGATCGTTACTTTTGATGATATATATGATGTTTCAGAAGAAGAAACAACTGAAGATTTTCAAAGAACATCCGGTATCAATCCTTTAGATCAATCTTATCTAAGTGCAAGTATTTGGAAATTATATGGAAAAAGAGTTCCATGGTTATTAGCGATGGTATTTGCTAATTTCATTACTGCATCTGTTATAAGTCATTATGATTATGTTACTGTAGCTTTCGTTTCTTTAGTCGCATTTATTCCACTACTAACAGGTACTGGTGGAAATTCAGGTACTCAATCCGCTACACTGATAATTCGTGGAATTGCAACTGACGATATTAGATATAATGATTGGTTAAGAGTATTTCGTAAAGAATTAGTTGTTGGATTACTTTTAGGGGTCTCATTAGCTGTTGTAGCATTTATACGGGGGTATTTAGAATCTGACAATGCAATGCAATTAGCTTGGGTTATTAGTACATCTTTAATAATATTAATTCTATGGTCTAATGTAATTGGTAGTTTGTTACCTATACTACTACACAAGATGAAATTAGATCCTGCTGTAATTTCAGGTCCAGTTATTACTACTATAGTCGATGTCTCAGGTTTACTTATTTATTTCAATATAGCTATTTATATGATGCGTTAATATCTATAAGTTAATCCAATCCCGCATTTATAGATATCGTTTTTAGTTTTTACGATCTGCGATTCGTATATAAATACTTCATTATCAGAATTGAATAACTGCCCAAATAAATCTACTCTAAGTGTTTCAAATAAAAATAGCCCCACTCCCCCACTATATAATTTGGTTAAACTCGTATTATCAAAAGGGGAAGACTGTAAAGTTATTCCACTTCTTAGTTGAATAATAGAATAAGGTATTTGATATTCGAAACCTACACCAAATTTAACTATACCATCGAGTAAGCCATACATTTTATCATTCAAATCCATCAAATAATTAGATTGGGTTCTTAAAAATTCGATATCCGGATAATTTTTGAATTGAAATGCTGCAGCTAGTGTTAATTCATCAGAATTGTAAGAAGTACCAATAGCAAAAGACCAAGGTAACAATACATCAAAGTAACTGCTATTAATATTTCCCAAATTATTATAAGTTGTCCTAGCTTGATCATCAAATATTACTTCTGCTTCTTCATAAAAATTTTCCTCGATTCTCATACTTGCAGGTGTATTAATATTGATGCTGAGTCTATAATAATCCTCATAAGTATAAACTAACCCTATGTTGAAATTAATTGAAGTATAATCTTGATTATACTCTAATGTATGATACACTTTATCTATATCACTATATGGAGGTTCGGTAGTTTTTTCTTGATAGATTTCTTTTGTATCTGATTCATCTAAGAATCTTACATACTTATAAGATCCAAATGAAAAATTGATACTCCCACCAATTGCTAAGCCTTCAAAATATTCGCTAGCAAGTCCAAAAGTTAAGTCATGATTACCTCCAGACTCAGATAATTGGTATTCTTGATATAGACTATCATTAATGAAAGTTATACTATTTTGTGATAATTTCGTATTTTCAGTCCATAACCTTTCTTGTTTTGATTCATAGTTTATATATGAATTTGAATAGTTAAATCCATCAGCTCTAGTAAGTTGGTTAAACTGTAAACTACTAGAATATGAAACTCCTATAAAATATAAATCTAAATTTTGATAGTTAGCTCTAACAGGAGATGATATAGAAATATTAGTTAAGTTTATATCATTAACATTGGAATTAACAAAATTATCTAAATAATCTGTGGTAATTGAGTTATCCTTGTAGTTTGCCCCAAATGAAACTTCTGTTTTATTATTCAATGCTAAACCAGCTGGATTATAATGTAGTGCTGCTACATCATTAAGGACTCCTAAATAAGAAAAACCCAATCCTGCGGATCGGGTATTTACTATTTTGTTATCTGAAGAATATCTTATAACATCTAATAATGTTCCATCTATATTCTGAGAATGCAATCCAACAGTGTAAAATAATGCAATTAAAATAGGTATCTTATACATTATTACCTTCTACCACCTCTAGAATTGCTTGATCCGCTACTACCACCTGAACTACCACCTGAAGAGCGACCACTACTTCCACTCGAACTACTTCCGGAAGATCTATTATAACTTGATCCGCTTGAACGAGTTCCTGATGTGTTGCTGGAACCTGAAGTACCACTAGATCTGGTATAACCAGAACTTCTTGTGTTTGTATTTGTTCTATTTACATTTGTATTATTGGTAGTATTGGTTCTTGAAGAACTTCTAGTTGTATTAGTCCTTGTATTATTGTTATAAGAATTAGTATTAGTCGTAGAATTTGAATTGCTTCTATTATAATTAGAACCATTTGAGTTTCTAGTATTATTCGAGTTTTCATTCACAGATGTCCTATTATAATTAGAATTAGTTCCAGTACTTCTATTGTAACTTGTACTATTGCTCTGATTGTAGAGGCTACTTGTACTAGCGCTTCTATTATAACCCGAAACTGCACTTCTAGAGTTTACAGAATTTGTACTTGGTGATCTATAATAGTTATAATTATCTCTTTGAGCATAATTACGTGATCTGTTGTAATTTCTGTGATTGTGTCCGTAATTGTAATGATGATGATGGCTATTGAATCTATTAAAATAGAAATTGTCGTAATAGAAACCCCAACCAAAACCAAACGAAGGATGGAATCTGTACCATGGAGAATACCAATCAAAATATCTTGGACCCCAATTATAGGAAAACCCGAATCCAAATCCAGAATAAGGATAACCATAAAAACCTGTATAATACACATCATTCCACCAAGGAACTACTACAGGTTGATAGTAGGGTGATTGATTATAGTAATTATTAATAACCGTAACATCAGAACCATTATCAGATGTATAAACATTCTTTGTTGTTTTTTTATTTGATAATGGATTTACCCATCCAGTATTGTTACCAGAGTCACCTTGTGAATTGTTTTTGTCTACTATTATAATTTGTTCATCTGGTTTATCATAGCTATAATAGTTGTTAGTTCTAGTCGATGTACACGACATCAAACCGAGCAGTAATAAGATCGATATAGGTAATGTTGTTTTCATTTGAAACTCCTTTTTATTTATGAAACGAATATGCTAAATTTTAGTTTCAAAAAAAAATTTTAAAAATGTTTTTTGTTTTATCAAAAAGTTATTTAGTTTTGCTACTCGATTATGTGCCCGGATGGCGGAATTGGTAGACGCTCAGGACTTAAAATCCTGTGATGGCAACATCGTGGGGGTTCAAGTCCCCCTCTGGGTACTCAAAGGTTGATGATATTTAAATCATCAACCTTTTTTTATAACTATACTTACAACTTTACGTATATTGCAAATATGAAAAAACTAATCTTAATATTAAGCATAACATTTTTCGCCGCTTGTAGTGGTGGTCTAGATACCAGGAATATGACAGCTGAAAATCTTTTTCATAAAGGAAAAGAATACTTTGCAGATGACGATAACCTTGAAGCTCAGAAAATGTTTGACCTTATTAAATTACAATATCCTGCGAGCCAATATGCTGATGATGCACAATTCTATTTGGCGGAAATCGACTTTAAAAGAGAAAAATATATATTAGCAGCTTTTAATTATAACTCATTACGAAGAATTTATCCCTCTTCTGAATATAACAAGCAGTCTCTATATATGAGAGCTCAATGTTATTATAAACTATCTCCTCCTTATGAAAGAGATCAAGAATATACTTTGAAGGCAATTGAGTCTTTTATTGAGTTCCAAGGCACATATCCAAATGATTCTTTATCATTGGAAGCTGACAACAAAATAAAAGAAATGAGAGAAAAATTGGCACATAGAGAATTTTCTATTGCAGAATTGTATAAAAAGCTTGATGATCCAAAAGCATCATTAGTTTATTATGATTTCGTTATAAATAAATATGATGATACTCAATATTTCGAAGATTCTTATTTAGGAAAGGTAGAATCCTTACTAAAGATGAAAAGAATTGAAGAAGCACAGAATATCATAATGTTGTATGATAAAAAATTTCCAACAGGAAATTATAACCAAAAGTTAAAAGATATGTATAATGAAGTCAAAGCAATTATAGAATAAAAAAAAGCTACTTATTTTATAAGTAGCTTTTTTTTAAATATTTCATTGAATTTATAAATTTTGAAGTTCTTTGGGGTCGCCAAATTTCAATTTATCTTCAAATGTCTCTTTCATAGCTAAAAAAGTGGGTTTAGGAATTCTATCGAATTCACGACTGATATTCAACTGATCATGATTAATTACTTCAGAATCATCACCAGTAGGAATAACATCAGCCATTCGGCTATTTAATTCCATTTTGATATCATCATTTATCTGTCTAGCACGAAAGCCCATAGCTACTATAGCTTGGTAAACTGATCCCTTTGCTGTTTCTTTCATACGTACTTGAACAGGATTAACTATATATTTTTCCATAATTTCCTTAGAAAAGTTAATTTTGAACGATTACAAATATACTAAAACAACAGAAGTAAAAAAAATATTTTTATTTTAAGCGAAAGTATATTAATTTTTGTTTTTACTTTTTACTATAATTGAGATATGAAAAAATTATACTGGTCAATATCTGAAGTATGTGAATTATTGAAAGTCGAACCACATGTTATTAGGTATTGGGAGAGTGAAGTTACTTTTTTGAAATCTAAACGTTCTAGAGGTGGTAATCGTAGATTCGATAAAGCATTAGTAGATAAGATGTTAATCCTAAAAGAACTATTATATACTTACAAATTAACTACGAAACAAGCTTCTTCATTTATAAATAAAAACACAGATTTGAATGAAGATAACATAGAAGAGAAAGTCTATATTTATAAGAAAAGCAAAGGCTATAAAGAAGTTTTAAAACAAGTTTCTTTGACAGATTTACAAAATATAAAGAAAAGGCTAGAAGAAACTATTGAATTACTTAGAACGTAATAGCTTTAAGAAAAAATTGTTATTTTTGAAAAATTTGAAAACGAACACAGGGAATTTAATGTTGAAAAATATTACTATTAGTTTACTAATACTTGCTATGTCATACAGTAGCTTGTACTCACTCAAATATAAAGAAAGAATAGTGGGAAAACATGATGATGAAGTTCTGGGTGTATTCGTAAATGAAGCAGACTCAAAAGTAGCAACTTGTAGTTTAGATGAAACTATTAAGATTTGGAGTATTCCAGAAGGAAAGGAACTTGTAACAATGAAAGGTCATTTGGGACAAGTAAATAATCTCTCTTTCTCTGGGAACGACAAGTGGATAGCTTCTGCTTCTGGTGATCATACAGTAAGAGTATGGGATGTAGTAACTGGTAAACAACTAAAAATATTTAAAGGTCATACTGATCAAGTTATAGGAGTTTACTTCAGTCAAGATGATAGTAGTACATTTATAGCTTCAACTAGTTTCGATAAAACTGTAAAATTGTGGGATTATAGACTGGGCACAGAGATTAAAACTCTTAGAGATCATTCAGAACCAACAAATAACGTTGCTTACAGTTATGATGGTAAATATATTGCTTCTTGTAGTGACGACAAATCTATAAAGATTTGGTCAACGGATTTGGAAACTAAGGAACCTGTTATGACATTATTAGGACATGACGCACCTGTACTAACTGTTTTATACTCGTTTGATTCAAAGAAAATGGCATCATCTGACCAAGATGGAGTAATAAAAATCTGGTCTATGCCTGATGGTAAATTATTAAATAGCTGGAAAGCTCATGACGAACTAGTACAAGATATTTCATTCGCTGAAGACAATACTACTTTAGTAAGTGCGAGTCTAGACAAAAAAGTAAAGTTATGGAATTCGGATAATTCTAAATTATTATGGGAGCATAACGCAGGAGTAGAAATTTGGTCTGTAGATTTGGTTTATGATGCAACCACTATAATACTAGGATGTGTTGATGGTACTGTAAGATTTTTAGAAAAACAAAAGTAACAGGAAATAAAAATGAAATTAAAACACCTAATAATAGCTACCGTTGCTTTTTTATTATTTAGCAATGACTTACAATCTCAAGGTTTTATAAAAACTGTCGTTTCACTGACTGGTAACGTGTTTAATCAAGTTACAAAACAACCTGAAACAACTGCATTACTAGTTATGAAAGATGGAAAACGTGTAACTGCTACTCGTAGCCGAGCTTCTGAAAATGGTTATTACTATATAACTGGATTAAAGGCAGGTGAAACTTATGATATCAAATTACAGAAAACTGGATTCATGGATCAACAGTTTTCTATTAATGTTCCTAATACTGATAAATATGCTGAGATATCTAAGGATTTTCTTATCATGCCAAAAGAAGTTGGAGTCAAACTACCTCTATCAGTTCCTCCTTTCGAATATAATAAATCGAAATTAAGAGTAGGTAGTGAGATACTATTGGATGATTTACAAGAAACTTTAAAATTAAACCCAGATGTAAAAGTACAAATTGTTAGTTTTCCTGATAATAATAAAGATAAGGCAGCTAATGAAAAGTTAACTAAAGAAAGAGCTCAATCATTAAAAGATTTTTTTGCTAGCTCTGGGGTAAGTGTTGATAGAATATCAATAGAGCCAAATCAGCAAACAGACCCTGAAAATCCTCCACCAGTTGAAAAAGCTGCCAAAGGTAAAAGATATATAGGTCGATCCTATATAAAGATTGTTTCTTTGTAATTTAAAATAATTCAGACGTCCCTTGGGACGTCTTTTTTTTACACATCTATTGTGAAAAATACATAATTATTCATATCTTGTATTAATAATAAATGATAATTTGTATTGAATAACGAAAACTATATAGTTCAGATAAAAAACCTACATAAATACTTTGGAGACACACATATCCTCCGAGGTATAGATTTGGATGTAAAGAAAGGTCAATTAATTTCTATCATAGGTCGTTCTGGCTGTGGTAAAACTACACTATTGAGATGCTTGAATTGTTTGGAAATACTAGACGAAGGCACAATCAAAATAGATGATTTGGAGTTATCTAGAACTAAAGATAGAAAAGAATTTGAAAATAATGTAAGTAAAATCCGTAGAAAAGTAGGGATGCCTTTCATAAACTCCATTGAAGAAAACAAACTTGACCAAGATTTCAAACTAAAAGCACATAAACTAAGAACAAAAGTTGGAATGTTGTTTCAGGGTTTGAACTTGTTTCCTAACTATAATGTACTTGATAATATTATCATAGCACCAAAAATAGTACAAGGTAGAGAAATAGAAAATTCGAAATTACATGCTATCAAACTTCTAACTAAAGTTGGAATGGAAGATTTTATAGATCGTATGCCTAATCAATTATCAGGAGGACAGGCTCAAAGAGTAGCAATTGCTAGAGCTCTGGCAATGAATCCTAAAGTCATGCTTTATGATGAACCTACTTCCGCTTTAGACCCCGAATTAGTTGAAGAAGTTATAAAAGTTATGACCGATTTGAATAAAGAAGGGATGACACAAATAGTAGTTACTCACTCCATGAATTTCGCAAAGAATGCTTCTGATATAGTTGTCTTTATGGATAAAGGCGAAATAATAGAAATGGCACCTCCAGAAGAAATGTTTTCAAATCCTAAAGATAGTAGAACTAGGGATTATCTTAAACTCTTGGCTATATAGTATATGAAATTTTTACTTCATTCCATTTTTATACTTTTATTTACTCTCGGTTTAACATCGCAAGAGAAAGAAGTATTACGTTGGGCTGCTGATGCTGAAAGTGGTGCTCCATACGTTTTTCAAGATCCAAGAATACCTACAAAATTAATCGGTTTTGAAGTAGATATTATCAATGCAATTTCTAAAGAACTTGAAGTTGAGAATAAACATTTCCAAAATCAATGGGATGGATTAATACCAGGATTAAAAAGAAATGATTATGATTTAGCAATTAATGGATTAGAAATCACAGAAGATAGAAAAAAAGAAGTAGCATTCTCTATCCCCTACTATATAACATATCAGCAAATTGTGGTAAGATATGATTCGAAAGATATTCAAGATTTGAATGGCTTAGAAGAGAAAAAAGTTGGTACATTGAAAGGGTCATTAGCTGAAAGAATTCTTAAAGAACACGGCAATATAACCGTAAAAACTTATGATAGTGAAGCTAGTTCTTATGAAGATTTAAAAAATAGCAGACTAGATGCCGTTTTAATCGACGAGCCTGTAGCAAAATATTATGCAGGGTGGAATCCAGCATTGAAGTTAACAGGTGAACCTATTGGAGAAGTAGTTTATGGTATAGTAATGCGTAAACAAGATACTTTACTTCAAACAAGAGTTAACACTGCTATTACTAAACTTATCACATCTGGTAAGCTTAGAGAAATTCTAGAACAATGGGATATGTGGAATTATATGGTTGCACTATATTTAGATGATAAATCTACATCTAATATAAAACCTGTTAAATATGAAGCATTTCTAGAATCAAGAAAAACTGAACTAGCATTTGACGATTATTTAGAAAGATATATAGGATATTTACCTATATTAGGTGAAGCAGCTATAACCACAGTTGTATTGTCAATACTATCAATGATTTTAGCTATCGTGTTAGGACTTATAATAGCTCTAACTAGAGTATATGCTCCCCGACCTCTTTCGTTTCTAGCAACTACTTATATTGAAGTTATTCGTGGTACTCCCCTACTTATTCAACTGTTTTTTATATACTATGCTCTACCAAGCATTGGTATTAATATGGATCCATTTTCTGCTGCGGTATTAGGCTTAGGGTTGAATTACTCAGCATATGAAGCTGAGAACTATAGAGCTGGACTTTTTTCTGTCCCTCGTGGACAAATGGAAGCCGCAGTTTCATTAGGAATGACACGTAGACAAGCATTAAAACATATTATCATTCCTCAAGCAATTAGACTTGTTATACCTCCTGTAACTAATGATTTTATTTCATTACTAAAAGATACTTCTTTAGTATCTGTTATAGCAATGGCTGAGTTAACTAAGCGCTATCTAGAATTATCAGCTACATATTACGATTATATTGGTACTGGTATAATTGTAGCCATAATTTACCTTATCATTGGTTTACCATTTGTAAAACTTTCAAAGTATTTAGAAAATCATTATTCTCTTGACAATAGCTCTAAATCTTTTTAAAATCTCTTTGTCTAAGAATTTCGAAAAGTACAATACCTGCTGAAACTGATGCATTGAGAGATTGTGTTGTACCAACCATTGGTATATTTATTAGATGGTCACAAACTTTTTTTACTCTTGGTCTCATTCCATTACCCTCTGACCCGATAACTAGAACAATAGGAGAATCATAAATATTGTCAGTATATTTAGTGTTTGTATCAACTTCTGTACCCACAATCCAAAAACCGTGTTCTTTTAGATTAGACAACTCTGTAGCTAAGTTAGTAACTCTAGCTACTGGGATCTTTGTAAGTGCACCTGCTGATGCTTTAACTGCAAAAGAATTTATTGGTGCAGAGTTTCTTTCGGTTAATATTATAGCACTAGCTCCTGCACACTCTGCTGACCTTGCAATTGCTCCTAGATTTTGTGGGTCGGTGATTTCATCTAATGCAACAATAAGAGGTTTATCACTACTTTGATAAGCTAACTCTAAAATATCTACAATTGACAAAGTTTCTACTTGCTTAGTTATCGCGATTACACTCTGAGATAAATTATCACCAGGACAAACTTGTCTTTCTAAATCTCTAAACCTCTTCCTATCATACTTTGTTATTGGTATCTTATTTTGATTCGCAGCTTTAAAAATTTTGTTTATAGATGCACCTTGAGCTCCGAATGCTAAAAATATTTTTTCTACTTTATCGGCTTCAATTCCTTGTAGTACAGCATTTTTACCATAAATATAATTATCTTTCATTTATTTTGATTCCATTGTTAAATATGCAATAGCATTATTATCAGTGTGTGAAAGTGATACTTTGATTATATTATCTCCATATTCCTCTTTTAAACTACCATCTAATACAACTGTTGGTTCACCAGTCTTCAAATTCTGAATATAAATTTCTTTAAATTTAAAACCACGTGCGAATCCTTTCCCAATTGCTTTAGAGAATGCTTCTTTAGCAGCGAAACGAGCTGCATAGTGAGAGTATTTTTTATTTTTATATTGTTCACAATAGTCTATTTCGATTTGTGTAAACAATTTATTTTTAAATCTTTCCCCGTATTTTTCTAAAGTATTTCTTATTCTATTAATTTCTATTATATCTGTTCCTATTCCAATTATCATTATCCCAATCTCTTTTTAAATTCATCTATTATCATAGGCATTGCTAGCCCAGATGTTAATTCTAATCTTAAGTCTACATATTCTGAAAGTATTGTCCTTTCAGGATTTATTTCAATTAAAGTTGCTCCAGCTCTTTTTGCAACTAAAGGTAATTCTGCAGCAGGAAATACTTCAGCTGACGTACCTATAGAGAAAAATATATCTGATTTCTCTGCTAATTGTTGAGCCAATTCAATTTCTTTTTCAGGTAACATCTCACCAAACCAAACTACGTCAGGTCTTATTAAACCATTGCAATAATTGCAATTAACAATCCTTTGATTATATATAATAACATCTTCGTGTAATCTATTGCACTCATAACACTTATTCCTAACTATTGAACCATGTAATTCAATAACATTTTTCGAACCAGATTGTTGATGTAGTCCATCAACATTTTGAGTTATGATGTTAAATCCAGTTATTAAATTTTGTAACTCAGTCAATGCGTAATGACCTTTATTAGGTCTAGTATTATTTATAATATTTACTCTATACTGATACCACGACCAAACTCTTTCAGGATTATTTAGAAATCCGTCAATACTTGCCAGTTCTTTGGGATTAAACTTTGACCACAACCCATCAGGATCACGAAAAGTTGCAATACCACTTTCGGCCGAAACACCAGCACCTGTTAGTACGGTTACATTGTCAGAAACTAATAAAATCTCTATAATCCTATTTATAGTTTCTTTTTCGGTCATAAACTCTAAAATTGAATAAATTGAATTAGCAAAAATAGATATTTTCTATGAAATATTCTTTCTATATAATATTCTTCTTTATTATTTATAAGATTTGTATTATGTTCTGTTTCAAAACAAAACCAAATTTTAATAAGTTTACAGTTCTTTATGAATGAATTAAATAAAGTATTTCCTTTAAGCGACAAAAGAAGTTTGAAAGGAAACAGAAGATTAGCAAGAGAAAAAGTTCTACAGATAATTATGTCTTATTATAGTTGTGAATCTGATCTTGATATATTGTTTGACCACATCTTTTACAGAGTTTTTTACTTTGGGGATGAAGAAGATGAACAAAAGAATGTAGATGGGAAATTTTTAAGACCTGAAGAAATTCTCGAAATGGAGTCTGATATTCCAATTATTTGGCGTGACGAGGATATAGAATTTGGTAAAAACCTTGCTAATACGATAGTTAATAAAGAATCTTATCTGAACGAACTTCTTGAAGAATTTGCTCAAAACTGGGAAATTGATAGAATAGCTAAAATCGATAGGTACTTAGTACAATCAGCAATATGTGAACTTGTTTTCTTCGATGAGATACCTCCCAAAGTAAGTATAAATGAAGCAATTGAGATTTCGAAAAAGTATAGTACTGACAAAAGTAAAATGTTTGTAAACGGTATTTTAGATTCTATTCTTAAGAAATTAAATACAGATGGTAAAATAAATAAAAGTGGTCGAGGACTAAAAGAAGATTAGCCACAACAACCACTTTAATTTTTACATTTAGACTTTTAGTAGATTAAATATTTAATTCTACTTTTATTTGAGAAACCCAGTTTGCAATTCTTTCATCAGTCAATTCTGGTTCATTGTCTTCATCAATAGCTAAACCACAGAAATATCCATCTCCATCGTCACCAACAGATTTTGTATGTTGGAATCCTTTTGTAGAAGTTCTTCCAAATATTTCTCCACCAGAATTTCTTACTGGCGCTGCCATTTTACCAATCGCATCTAAATAATTCTCATGATAAGCCTCTTGGTCTCCTGTACCAACAAAACCTACTTTCTTTCCTTCGAAGTTGTAGTTTTTCCATTGGTCAAAAACCTCATCCCAATCATCTTGAAGTTCTCCGTCATTCCATGTAGGAACGGCTATAATCAAAGTATCATAATTATCTATAATATCAAAATCAACACTTGCAATGTCGTGTAATTCAACATTCACACCGTTCTCTCTTAATTCTTCATCTAACTTCTCTGCAACTATTTCAGTTACACCAGTATTTGTACCATATATCAAACCAATTTTCATAAAATAACACCAACTTTTGTTTTTGTAATTATAAATTTTACAAAATTATGAATAAAAATCATTTGAATAAAATGATTATAGATTATTTACATCAACTTTAGGAATTGTAAAAAAGAAAGTTGATCCTTCTCCATATACACTTTCTACCCATATTTTACCATTATGCTTTAGTATAAAGTCCTGACAAAGGATTAGCCCGAGTCCAGTACCTACCTCTTCGTCTGTACCATGAGTAGTATGATGTATTTCTATTTTGAATAATTTTTCAATATCTGATTGCTGCATCCCAACACCATTATCTTTGACCCAGACTATCATACTATCTTCATCATAATCAGAACAGCCAACTTCAATTTTACCACCGATTTGAGTAAATTTGATAGCATTAGAAATTAGGTTTCTTAAGACAGTATTAATCATATTCAAATCAGCATAAACTTTGATATCTTCATCAATCTTATTTACAACTTCTAACTCTTTTCTTTCTATGTTATTACCGAGTAAATCAATAATATTTTCAGATAATTTGGAAAGTAATATTAAGCTAGGATCAAATGTTATTTTATTATTTTGATTACGAGACCATTCTAATAAATCATCTAATAATTTATAAACATTACCTGCTGATTCATTGAGTTTCTTAACAAAATCATATATATCTTCCCTATCAAAATCTTCATAGTCTCGAACAAGTACATCTGTAATATTTTTAAATGCACTAATAGGACTTTTCAAATCATGTGCAATTATTGAAAAGAATTTATCTTTCGAACGATTAGCAAATACTAGCTCATCTTGAATTTTCTTCATTTTTATTTGATTTTCAACCCTTACTATCAGCTCTTCTTTGATAAATGGTTTACTAATATAATCAATACCTCCATTTCGAAGACCTCTAATAATAGAATCAATATCAGACTTTGCAGTTAGATAAACTATTGGTATTTCTTTTGTTTGCGGGTTTGCTTTCAGACTTTCACAAATCTCAAACCCGTCTTTTTCAGGCATCATTATATCTAATAGAATTAGATCATAATCGGTATGGAGTACTTGTTCAATTGCTTTTTCACCAGATTGAGCAAAAGCAATATCAAATCCTTTTTCAGTTAATATATTCCCAACTACTTGTATATTTGTTGGGTTATCATCAACAATTAGTATTTTACCTTTGCTAGTTTCCATTCCGTTTTTCCATTAATCTATTAATTAGTTCAACTAATTTATAAAAATTTTCGAGTAAATAATTAATTTTTTCTACTTCGATTGATTTAGCCGCACTTTTTAGTTCATCAGCATAAAACTTTAAAAAATCTATTCCTTTCTCTTCTGCTACCTTGTGCAATTGTTCTGCAAACTCACTTATATCTTTTAATAGAAAGTTAGTATTAATATTTTTTAGCTTACTTGTAAACCTACCATTAATCATCAATCTAATTTCATCTAGTATTTCGTACGAGTAAATACTCAATTTGTCATCTCTAGTAATTAATTTTTCAATTAGATTACTTTTAGCTTTCTCAGAATTTTTAGAAGATGATGCCTTATTTATTACTAAGTTTATATTTTTGATTTGGACTATAAATTTACTACCCTTATCCAATTCTGACTCAACAACTATTGTACCATTCATTGAATCTAATATTCTTTTTACTATTGCTAATCCCAATCCAAAGCCAACACTCTCATCTGATATGTTTACTTGCTTAAAAGCTGAGAATATTTCTTTTAATCTGGATTTTGGTATACCCTTTCCAGTATCTTCAACTACTAGTAACAAATCGACTTGGGATTTACTGACAGTACTAAGGGTTATACTTACCTTTATTTTACCACTCTCTGTGTATTTTATAGAATTGTTAAGTAGATTAATTAATATTTGTTTGAACTTTAATTGGTCTATATTTAGTAAATGCTCAATACCATTTGTATTTATAAGTTTAGATAACTTTAGTCCTTTTCTTTTTAGCTCTAGGTTAAATATATTCTCGATTTCTAAGAATAATGTTTTAATGTTAGTTGGTACAGGTCTTAACTCTAATCTTCCTGTCTCTGCTTTTGTGTAAAATAATAAATCGTTAATCAATTGAAGCAATAGATTAGCACTTGATTTTATAGAATCCAAATAGCTTCTATTTGCACTATCTTGGTTTTTAGACATGATTATATCAGTAAATCCTGATATCGCGTTGATAGGTGTTTTAAGTTCATGAGTAAGATTAGACAAGTACATAGTTTTAAGTTCAGAACTTCTTTCAGCTTCTATCTTTGCGATTGTCAATTCTTTGATTAATTCTATTTTTTGAGTAACATCTCTGAATGTAAGTAAAAACACAGTTTTACCATAATAAGTAAGTTGAGTACCACTTCCTTCAATAGTTTTTTGTCTGTTATTTACATTTAAAACATATTGTTTTTTCTCAAATGACTCTCCATTTTTGACTAAATAGCTGTCTTTTCGCAATTCATGATTTAATGGATCTTCCAAATATTCGAATAAATTATTTTCAGATATACTATTTTGATTTATTTCAAATACATTCTTTGCTTCATTATTTGCAAATAATATATCACCACTCCAATTCGTAATCAATACTGGCTCTAATATAGTGCTTACCAATGTACTAAATAGTTCTTCTCGTTCGATGATTTGTAATCTAGCCTTTTGTTGTTCTTTATTATCTTTTACAACCCCAATCAAACCTTCAAAATCTCCTTTGCTATTCACATTTATCGTGATTTGAACTTCCGAATATTCAGCAATAGTTTTGAACGGGCTTTTATGAAATAGTTTTCTTTCTATTTTTTTTCTAAAATGTTTTAGTCTGTTTATTTCTTCTTTTAGTTCAATAATATCATCTTGTATATATATGTTATTAAGATTATTAAGTCCATCTTCTTTTTTTAATCCATAGTAATTATATATATTTGGAGTAACATATTCGAAATTAAAATCCTTATCTGTTTTCCAAATGACATTAGGAATATTGTTCTCAATTAGATTATTATAGTAATCCTTCTTTGTAATTTGATTTAAAAGGATATCATTTTGTCCTGTCAACTCTTTTATCTTTACTTTGCTATATCTTATAAACTTTTTGTAAATAAAATATCCAATAATGATAATTAAAATAATTAACATTACTAGAATTGAGGTTGTATTAATAATACTTTCATTTAGATTGATATAAAAAGTTAAGTTTTGATTGATTTTTCCGCTATTATCATAGACTCTTATTTCAATTCTATTCAACCCAGACACTAGATTTGTCAGTCTTATTTTAGTACCTGTGCCTAAAACCCAATCAGATTTATTCCATCTATATTCAAATCTCAATCCTTTGTTAAATAAATATTCGTCAGTCATTAACTCAACTTCTACTAAATCATCTACGAAAGAAACATTAATCGTATCATCCGTTAAAAAATAATAAAAATAAATACTATCTTTATAATTCAATTCAACAGACTTTACAATTAGTTTCGGGTTAAATTCGAAATTTGAAATTAATTTAGGATTAAAATTCACAATACCGTCAGTACCTCCAAAGTAAAGAGAGGTATCATTTAATTTATATGCTGCATTTAAATTATATTCTGAGTTCAATTTAAATATATTGTTATCGAAATTGGTAATAATATTTGAGACAATGTCAACCTTAGAAAGTCCTTTATTAGTAGAAATCCAAAGATTATTACTACCATCATCTATTACTTGATATACACAATTATTATTTAAGCCATTACCTGTATAATAATTAACAAATGTACTATCTTTAAGATTCAGTAAATAAAATCCCTTTTCTTTAGTACATAAAATTAAATTCTCATCAAACTGACTTATTGAGTTGGAACTCTTAAAGATACTAATATCAATAATAGGGAAATAGTCTGATAGCTTTTTTATCTTGGCTGTTTCAAAGGAATAAATATAAACTCCAAGTCCATCAAATACACAATAAAGTAGATCCCCATTTACAAATATATTCTTGACATGTAGCACGTCTTTTCCTATTTCATTATTTATTGACTCGATTCTGCTATATGTTTCAGATTCTGGTTCGAAAGCAATTATACCATTTCGTGTACCTAATATTAGATTCTTTTTATAAACATTAATTGAATAAATCGCATTCATTTTAGTCATTTTGTCGTAAGTCTGATTAAACCTAACAAACTGATATTTGTCCTTTGACTTAGAATACTTATATAGCCCATTGTCTTCAGTACCTATCCATACTATATCTGAATTTTCAGGATCTTGCAAAAAGCAATATATGCTCTCGGCATTTATACTTGACTCCCAGCTTTTAGAATTGGATTTATATTTTGTATACGGTACATAATTCATCTTTTTATTCTTAGAATCATATTTATTTAAACCGCCGTAACCACCAATCCACAGCTTTTCATCAATTTGTCTAATACTTCTAACTGAATTAAATGATAATTGACCTATCCCCTTTTTAGTAATTCTAAATGAATTGAAATAATCATTATTATAAAACAAGCCAAATCCATTTGAGCCATACCACTGAGTACCTTTAGAATCGATAAAAACACTTAGAAATGAGCTGTAATCTAAATTTGCTGATCTATCGTTTAAGCTTTTTATAATATTTATTTTATTATTTTCTATTTTTAAGTAAGATATACCTTCTATTGAGGCTATTACAAATTCATAATCATTTACTCTGTGACAAGATTTTATTAAAGTATAATTAGAATCTATATCAGTAGACTTATTAATAATCTCTTTATAACTATTATTTGAGATAGGATCAAAAAGAAAATAACCATCGCTTTCAGTTGTTATAAAGAGCTTATTGGATTGTTTTTCAATATTCATAATCTTAGAATTAGTTATATTAAATATTCTTTTTGCATTTTTAGATAAATTAATTTCAATTAATTGTCCTTTCGAATTACCGGCATAGATAAATTCTCCTATTTTCTTAATAGCTTTGAATTCAGTGGAAATTATATCTTTACTAAGATTATTGTGATAGTCTATTTTACGATTTGTTAAATAATTATAGCTGAAGATTCCCCCACCATCTGTAGCAACCCATAAAGTATTTCGTAAAGTATCTATTTCTATGGATTGTACTAATTCTTGATTTTTTTTGTAAGTAATATCCAAATAATCAAAACAATTTCTTTTGTAATTATAATAAGAAACACCAATACCTGGTGTTGCTAACCAAAGTCGGAATCTATTATCTTCTTTCATATCTAGTATTTTATCACTTTTAAGTGAACAATTTAGATTATCATCGCTGTAGAAAATTTCTATTTTGTCGCCTTCTAATCTATTTAGACCATCGTTAGTTCCAATCCAAATTAGTCCGAATTTATCTTCATAAATCGTATTGACAGAATTCTGTGAAAGCCCATTGCTTACATCTATTCGCCTCAAATTATATTCTAGGGAAACTAATCTTTGGACATCCGAAAAAATGAATATTAATAAGTAACAAAATATTATGAATAGCTTTAAATTGATGTTTTTCTCCACGTTGGATAATTAGAATAGTGAAATCTTGATATTTTTCTTTAACTTTGAAAATTGAAATAGTAAAATAATAATTAACAATATAATATATATGAGCGTTTTAGTAAACAAAGACACAAAATTATTGGTACAAGGTATAACTGGAACTGAAGGTACTTTCCATACTATGCAGATGATAGAATACGGTACTAACGTAGTAGCAGGGGTTACACCAGGTAAGGGTGGGACTAGTTACAAAGGTAATGAAATAAATAAATTTGAAAAAGAAGTAGCCGTATTTAATACAGCAAAAGAAGCGGTCGAAAAAACTGGTGCAAACGCATCTGTAATTTTTGTACCTCCTCCATTTGCTGCAGATGCAATACTGGAAGCTATCGAAGCTGGTATACCTTTGATTATATGTATCACAGAAGGTATTCCTGTAAAAGATATGATAACAGTTAAAGCTGCATTATTGAATTCTGATTCAAGATTGATTGGACCAAACTGTCCTGGAGTTATTACTCCTGGTGAAGCTAAAATTGGTATCATGCCTGGATTTATACATTCAAGAGGTAAAGTTGGTTTAGTTTCTAGAAGTGGTACTCTAACTTACGAAGCTGTAAAACAATTAACTGATGAAGGACTTGGACAATCAACATGTATCGGTATCGGTGGGGATCCAATCATTGGGACTCAGTTTATAGATGCAATCAAATTATTCAATGAAGACCCTGAAACAGAGTGTATAGTTATGATTGGTGAAATCGGAGGAAATGCTGAAGAAGAAGCAGCTGCTTATATCAAAGAATTTGTTAAAAAACCAGTAGTAGGATTTATAGCAGGTAGAACAGCTCCCCCAGGTAGAAGAATGGGACATGCTGGTGCTATAGTTGCTGGTGGTAAGGGCTCTGCAGAAGATAAAATAGCTGCTATGAAAGATGCAGGTATTTTTGTTGTAGATACACCAGGTACTCTTGGAACAACTGCTAAAAAAGCTTTAGGATTATAATTTTTATATATTTAGTGTTTTATTAATTAGAAAAGGCAAATAATGTCAAACAAAACAATAGCAATCATAAAACCAGATGCAGTAGCTAAAAATGTTATAGGTGAAATAGTAGCTAAAATAACTCAAGCTGGATTTAAAATAAATGGTTTAAGATTAATCAGATTAACAAGAGCACAAGCAGGTGCTTTTTATGAAGTTCATAAAGAAAGACCATTTTATGGTGAATTAATAGACTATATGACTAGTGGTCCTGTAGTTCCTATAGCATTAGAAAAAGAAAATGCTGTAGATGATTTTAGAAAACTAATTGGTGCTACTAACCCAGCAGAAGCTGAAGAGGGCACAATCAGGAAATTGTATGGTGCTGGTATTGAAGCTAATGCAATACATGGTTCTGATTCTGACGAAAATGCATCGATTGAAACTAATTTCTTCTTTTCGAGATCTGATATTGTCAATATCAATCAATAATTTTCGAAGTTCTGCCCTCTTTGCTTAAGAGGGCTTTTTTTATACCCCATCTACTATTTTTATAGAAACTTAATTATACTTTTTTACGTAAACCGTAAGTAAGTATTCAAACTAAATATTTCAACTTAAAATTATTGGTTCAAACATGAAACTTATTACATTATTCATACTTTTTTTATCAATTGGATCTATTACTTATAGTCAAGATGCCACCGTTACTGGGAGTGAATCTGTGGAAGAAGTACCAAAATATGATGTTTCTTTTAAACTTAGTCAGTTAGTTTATCATATTTATAGGGTTACTGAAAACACAAAAGTAAAAAGAGTTTTTGAAGATAGTACAGTTAATGAATATGATAAGACAGTCACACATTGGTACAATGTATTTGTTCCAAGTCCAATAGATGAAAATGGGTTTTTATTGGTGGAAATAAAAACTGATTCCGTGGAGTATAGACTAAACTCAGATAACAAAAAAGTATATTATATTTCTACTGATTACGAAATGGAATTGCCATTAAATTTTATGGATTTTTTCACATCTTATGTTCAATACGGACAGACATTTAATATGCTTTATTCTTCGTATGGAGATGTTGCGAAAATAGATGGAGAAAAACTTGAAAATGAAAGAATGCAATATGCCAAAACACACGATGAGATTAAAAGAGGTCAAATACTCTATTCTCTTTCAAATGAAAGATTAAGATTCTCATTTGATGTACCTAAAGGAATATATCCACCATTCGAAGTTACTAAAGATACTTCATGGAAAAGTGAATCACAATTTTTTGTCTGCAATGTTCCTGTAAGCGGAGAGTTAGTGAACACGTTTAATGGTTACTCTAATAATGAGTATCATATTTCTACTAAAATGGATAGTCTTTCACTAAAAAATCCTATAGAAAACGTAATATTACCAGATTTAGATAGAAATTGTACTATAACTTCTGCAGTAGCAACTGGTGAAATGAATACAGATTTGCACACCGGAGGAAATGTAAAATATTCAAGAGCTAATCTAAAAGCTCTTTTAACAGGTAAAATTGGTAACCTTAAGTTTAATCAAGTAGTTGAGACTACATACACTTGGGATTTGATAGGAAAATTCCAATATTAGACTATATGTTTACAAGTATTATTTGAAACAGTAATACAAATCTTATATATTTGGCATTGTTCAATTTATATAGTTTTAAATAGAATAATCAATGTCAAATAACAAATTCAACGAATTCAAATCTTTATTTATCCCTAGTGATATTATGCCTATCAGCATGGTATTAATAGGGATAATCATTTCATTTTTTATTTCTGAAATCGCGATTAAGCTAATAGGTGTTAGTATCTCTATACTAGGAGTTGTCGTTTTATTGATGAAACTAACTACAAGAATGTCATCATCTGTTGAAACGAAATTCAAATCAAACCCTCCCCCTAATTTCAAGATTACAGTAAAGAAAAGTCCTGAAGCTGTAAGACAAGTTATTGAAAATTA
This sequence comes from Chlorobiota bacterium, assembly GCA_041595255.1. Taxonomy (GTDB): domain Bacteria; phylum Bacteroidota; class Ignavibacteria; order Kapaibacteriales; family UBA2268; genus PGYR01. The sequence continues at coordinate 5,103 of JBFHKR010000001.1, read as the reverse complement.
TAGTGGAGACATTGAAGAAAAAGAAACTAAAACTGAAAATGAGATTAATAGCACTCCAGAATTATCAAAGAAACCTCTAAAAAATACTATGGGTGAAGAAGAAGGTTTTAGAATTGTAAAAAAAGAAAAAGAAATCGAACAAAAAGCTACACCAATTCATCAGAATGTAGTTACAGACGAAAATGTTGAATCTGAAAATAAAGAAGAAATCGGAGAGATAGAGAAGAACGAAACTATAAAATCCAACATTAAAGAGGTTAGTAACTTTAATAGTCCAAATAGATTTAGAAAACGCGAAATAAATATACCAACTCAAGGTCTTTTGGAAGAAATGCCTATCTTGAAAGAACAACCAGATAAAGAGTTTGAGTTTTTTATTAATAGAATATTAATGGCAATCAGATCTGTAAGCAATACAAGAACAGCTGCATATTTCTTTTACAATGAACATAAAAATGAAATAATACTAAACTCATTTGCTACAGAAAGTAAGACTGTAATTAACAGAAAATCGAAATTCGTGGCAGGTAATGATATAGTTAGTCAGATAGCAAGAAGTATGAAACCTGAGATACTTACTGATATCAATCCTGCTGCAGAACTTGACTTATTACCGTATTATACTTCAAACTCTGGGACAAATTCATTTATTGGGATTCCTGTAATTTATGATAAAAATGTAATTGGTGTTCTAACTGCGGATTCAAAGCATTCTGATGCATACGATGCTGTAATGGTTAATTTTTTAAGTCATTTCGCAAAGCTAATTTCTGGTCTTATAAGAAGCTACTCAGATAAATATGATCTTGCTCAGGATTCGAAATATCTTAAAGCATTTAATAAACTAGAAGATACAGTAAAAGTTAATAGTAATATTTCTATTTACAATGAATTAGTGAGTATTTTAGATAATTTATTCAACACAAGAAATGTTTATTCAATATTATTGGATGATTCACGAACTAATTATGTGATAGAATCTGTAGCTAAAACTGAAAATGCTGATTTCGAAAAAGGATTCGTATTTAACAATGATAACTCGATTCTTTCAGAGTGTGTTGATACAGAAGAAGATATTTATTTATTAGAACCTGATAGTGATTTAATTAGAATCAATGTTGGTGAAGATATGAGTTCAGGATACTTTTATATAATCCCACTTTCCACAGAGATAGATACTTACGGAGCAATCGCAGTAGAAGGTAAAGATGGTTCTAACCTAGATAAAAGCGAACGAAACTTTATTAAAGCGCTAGTAAGTAAGGCATCTAAAATTATTGAAAACAATCATTTAATAGAAATGATTGAAACTGGTTTTGACAAAGATCCAGAAAGTGGCTTATTAACTGAAAAATCAATTGAAAAAGAAATTGAAAAAGAAATAACTAGAATTACTTCATTTGATTATTGTAGCTCAATTGTATCTATATGTTTTGATAAATACAAATCTATAGATGACCAAGATGAAAGAATAAACGATACTATACTAAAGTTTATAAATAATTCACTTGATTCGACATTAGATAAATTAGATATAAAAGGTATATTAGACAATAACCTAATTGTAATTCTTCCTGGTAAAAAGGCGCAGTCCGCAAAGCTATGGGCTGAACGTATAAGAAATAAGATTGCAAGTGAATCACTTTATTTGGCAGATAAACGTTATAATATAACAGTTAGCGTTGGAATTTGTGAATTAGATAGTAATTCAACTTATAAAAACTCTATCAAATATGTTAATGATGCACTTAATGTATCAAAAGAAAAAACTAACACAGTAAGTGTTTACTCTTAAAATGAATAAAGAACAACTCACCGATCAATTATTATTAGTATTGTCAGATACCCCGAAACCTCTAAATATCAGTCAAATATTAAAAGAATTAGACGCTAAGTCAAATGGAATTGAATCTTCCGACATAGAAGAAATATTAGTTGAACTATCAGAAAATAAACTTGTATCTAAAAATAGCAAAGGAAAATATAAGCTATTTGATAATTCGACTGATGTCTACGAAGGATATTATAATTACAAAAGAGGTCATTCTGTAGTTGTAGTTATAGATTCAGAAAACAGTATTTTTTATGTTGACAATGAGCATAGTTATACTGCTCTAGATGGTGATAAAGTATTGGTCAAATTGCTTGATATAAAGAAAGGTAAGAATTACGGTGTAGTAGTTGATATAGTAGAAAGAAAGAATAATGAGATAGAAGGAACAGTAGAATTTAGTGGTGGTGAGTACTATCTAAAAACAAATCCTGATAAGTATAGATACGATTTTTTAATAGAATGGCATGATGATTTAGGTTTGTTGGAAGGTAAGAAAGCTAAAGGAGTCTTAACAAATTGGAGTAATCCGAAAAAGCCACCAAAAGTAAAGGTAAAAGTAGTGAACGAAAATATAGAAGATTTAAGGTCGGCTTTCGATAGAATAGTAGATGAATATGAACTAAATGAAGTATTTCCTGATAAAGTTCAAAAAGAAGCTAACAAAATAAAAGACCCGAGTGAAACTAAAATTAGCAAGGGACGAAAAGATATAAGAGATAAGTTTATCATCACCGTTGATCCAGCTGATGCTAAGGATTTTGATGATGCAATCTCTTTAGAATATGATGAAAATAATAATATAGTTCTAGGAGTGCATATAGCAGACGTAAGCTTTTATGTTCCTGAGAACTCAGAGATAGACATTGAAGCACGAGAAAGGGGTAATAGTACATATCTAGTTGATAGAGTTGTGCCTATGCTACCAGAGGTGCTATCGAACGATATATGCTCACTCAAGCCGAACATAGATAGAAATGCTTTTTCTGTCTTTATGACATTGGATAGTAATTATGAATTAATTCACTATGAATTACATGAGACTCTTATCAATAGTAAAAAAAGATATAGCTATGAAGAAGCTCTAGACGCAATAAATGGTGGCAAGGACGAGAATTCGGAGCTAATGCAAACATTAGCTGAAATTTCTCAAAAGTTAAGGCATAAGAGATTTGAAAATGGTGGGATTAATTTCTCTAGTTCAGAGTTACGTTTTGAGCTAAATGAAGATAGAATACCAATAAAAAGTAATATAAAGAGTGCAACGAAATCTACTCAAATGATAGAAGAGTTCATGCTTTTAGCGAATCGTTCTGTTACATTATTTGTAAAAGAGTTAAGTAAAAAAGCTGGTAATAAGGAAACTCTTCCTTTTATATATAGAATTCACGAAGATCCTGACAGAGCTATTGTTAATGAAGCATTTCAGTTTATCGGTCATTTGACTGGCAATAAGTTCAAAAAAGTAAGTGAAGTAAGAGCTAAAGATATAAACAATATTTTAAATAGATTTGAGGATACTCCGAACTCCCCTGTTATTAATCAGGTATTAATTAGGTCTATGGCTAAAGCTATTTATTCTCAAAAGAATTATGGTCACTTTGGACTAGGATTTGAAGATTATACCCACTTTACATCTCCTATCAGAAGATATGCAGATCTAGTTGTTCATAGATTGTTAAAAGAATATATGAAATCAAAGGGTAAAGCATCCAAATCTAGAATCGATTACTTAAAACCTTTTACTAAATCAGTTTCAGACCATATCTCACTTACTGAACGAAAATCTATGGAAGCAGAAAGAGCTAGCAACAAACTGGCTGCAGTGATAATGGTTCGTAACAAAGTTGGTAACGAATACAATGGTACTGTAACTGGTGTTATTAATTTCGGATTATTTCTTATATTAGACGAGTTAAATGTAGAAGGTTTACTACATGTTAAAGATTTAGGAAATGATTATTACCGTTTTGACGAAAAAAATCTGAAATTCGTTGGTAAAAGAACTAAAACAGAATTTACGATTGGCACTAGACTTAGAGTAAAAATCGCAAAAATTAATATTGGTAAATCACAAATAGATTTTGAATTTATTGAGAAGTTATAATGTTCACAGGTTTAATTGAAGAAGTCGGGAATATAACTAATATTGAAAAAGCAGGAGAGGCAGTCGAATTAGTTATAGAATGTAGTGAAATATTAGCAGACGCTGATATAGATGATTCTATATGTGTTAATGGAGTATGTTTAACGGTAGAATCTTTCACAGATAATTCATTCAAAGCAACCGCTGTAGAAGAGACTATGCGAAAAACGAATCTTGGTGATTTGGTTATAGGTTCGTCTGTTAATTTAGAAAGAGCTATGAGTGCCGGCGATAGATTTGGTGGACATTATGTTCAAGGTCACACAGATACTACAACTACTGTCCATAGTGTAGTCAAAGAAACAAAGAATTGGCTTTTTACTTTTGATATCCCAGAAAACTCATCAAAATACTTAGTAGATAGAGGGTCAATTACTATCAATGGTGTCAGTCTGACTATAGCTACAATTCAAGATAATAAATTCACAGTAGCAATTATCCCCCATACTTTTGAACATACTACTTTTAAAGATTTCCAACCTGGTACGAGAGTAAATTTGGAATTTGATATAATTGGAAAGTATGTAGAGAATATGCTCAAGTATAAAGATTAAAAGACAATGCTTGCCATTTTGAACATATTATATCTCCTACTCCCTATCAGCCAAACTGGTAGTGAAACAGGAGTTAATATAATAGCTGGGCCAAATCTCGAATATACGAAACTACAATCTGTCGATAGTCAAACTTATTTTTATGGTGAAGAAGAATTCCAAACGGGGTTTCACTATGGCTTGGGTGGATACTATAATTACTACTTCGATAGGGATTACTACTTAGGTTTAAAGGCATCATATATACATTTAAATACTACTTTTAGAGAGTATGAACCTGAAGTTATAAATATAGATGGTCAAGCTGTTGATGGAGAATTCGAACATTATTTTGATTACAATATAGAGACAATCAATTTGACTTTAGGAGGTGGTTACAGACTAAGCCAGAGATTTGCTGTTGAAGTTGGAATTCTCTATACCTCCCCTATCTCAGATTATCTAATACACAGCAAAGAGACGATAGTAAAACCTGTAGATGCTGGTGTTTTCAAAGAGGAAGGAACAAGAATTAGAAATGAACAACGGTTTTCAATCCCTTCTAGTAGTTCTAAATTTGGTGCTTCGCTTGG